>JACESO010000001.1 GCA_013911745.1 Sphingobium sp.
TTATCCGGCAATGACGCAGGCGCAGGTTGGGCGCATCGTCGATGAGGCGCTGGCGCGCTGGCCTTTGCTGGGCGTCAGCGTGATCCATCGTTACGGCCGGCTGGAGGCCGGCGCGCGCATCGTCTTCGTCGGCACGGCGTCCCGCCACCGCACGGCGGCGCTGGAAAGCTGCGCCTTCCTGATCGACTGGCTGAAATCGGAAGCGCCCTTCTGGAAGAAGGAGCATTTCGCAGCCGGCGCGACGGCCTGGGTCGCAGCGCGGGCCGAGGACGAAGCGAAAGCGAAGGGCTGGACCGGCTAGGCCGCCTGGGGCAGCCGGCCGTTCGCCTCCGCCGCTTCGCGCAGGATGCCGGCCAGCAGGCGGAATTCCTTTTCCCGCGGGCTGTTGCGCCGCCAGACGAGCGCGATGTCGCGGGACGATCGTTCGGACTGCACCGGCCGCGCGGCGATGCTGGTATGATCCAATATGCCGCTGGCGATCGCCATTTCCGGGATCATGGTGACGCCAAGGCCGTTGTCGACCATCTGGATCAGCGTGTGGAGCGAGGTGCCCATCATCGTCGCGTTGGCGCGCAGGTCCGTGCGGTTGCAGGCGGCGAGGGCATGATCCTTGAGGCAATGACCGTCCTCCAGCAGCAGCAGCTTGCTTTCGTCGATCATGTCGGGATCGACCCATTCCGGCGGGTCGCTCGGTTCATCGCGCGGGAAGGCGACATAGAGCCGGTCCTGGAACAGGATCTCGCTGTCCACCTCTCCTGTGGGAAAGGGCAGGGCCAGCAGCACGCAATCCACCGCGCCGTGGCGCAGCGATTCGATCGCGGCCTGCGTGGTTTCCTCGCGCAAATAGAGTTTGAGTTCGGGCCGGTCCGACCGGAGCCGTGGCAGCAGCCGTGGCAGCAGGAAAGGGGCAATGGTGGGTATGACGCTCATCCGCAGCTCGCCCGTCAGTGGCTTGCCCGATGCTTCCGCGATGGCGGTCAGTTCCTCCGCCTCCCGCAATACGCGATGCGCCTTGTCCACGATCCGGTCGCCCAAGGCAGTGAAGCGGACCACCCGCCGGGTCCGTTCCACCAAGGTTACGCCGATCAGCGATTCCAGTTCGCGGATGCCCGCTGACAGTGTCGATTGCGTGACGAAGCAGCTGTCGGCCGCCTTGCCGAAATGGCCGTGCTGCTTCAACGCTACAAGATATTGCAACTGCTTGAGCGTCGGCAGGTAATTGGACATTATCGGCTTCCTCGATCAGAAGCCCGAATATAAGTGGTTCAGCCGATAAATCCAAGCCATTTAGCCACGCCCACCATCGACGTGAGCGTCAGGATGACGCCCACCGCCGAGAAGAGGAGGCGGGGGGCGACCCGGCGGGCCAGCATGGCGCCGAACGGCGCGGCCACCACGCCGCCGATCAGCAGGCCGACCGTATAGGTGGTGAAGGCCTGCCACCCCAGATGCAGCAGGAAGGTGAGGCTGATCGAGCTGGTCAGCACGAATTCGACCGTATTCACCGTGCCGATGGTATGGCGCGGACTCGACCCCTGAAGCAACAGGTTGGATGTCACGATCGGGCCCCATCCGCCGCCGCCGGTCGCATCCATGAACCCGCCCACGAGCCCAAGGGGCGCGACCCAGCGGGGGTCGCGCTGCTTGGGCGGCAGATGGAAGCCGCGCCAGATAAGGTAGAGGCCGATGGCGGCGAGATAGGCCTGCACGAACGGCTTGATCACCGATCCGTCGATATTGGACAGGACATAGGCTCCAGTCACGCCGCCAATCACGCCGGGAATGATGAGTTTGGCGAACAGCCGCCAGTCGACGTTGCGGTGCAGGATGTGGCTGATCGCCGACACGCCGGTGGTGAAGGTTTCCGCAACATGGACGCTGGCCGAAGCGCGGCTCGGCGGAACGCCCAGGGTCAGCAGTAAAGTGCTGGATATGACGCCATAGGCCATGCCCAGCGCGCCATCCACGATCTGCGCACCGAAACCGATGAGGATGAAGGGCCAGATGTCGCCGAAATTGGCGACCAATGTGTCGAACATCCATTACCCTTCGCAATATTGTCTATCGGCTAGATTGTAATAATGCTGCGCGGCAAGCAAGTTTCTGTTTGCGTCCAGGAAGCCCCGCTGCCCGCCCTGACTGGAAAAAGCGGGACGTGTCGCTTATATCCATCGTCTAGAAGATTTAGGGACGGTCAGGAACATCGGGATGGTGCGCAGCCTCATTGCCTATCTGGATTCGATCAAGAGTCGCGATCCCGCGCCCCGATCGCGTGCCGAGATCCTGCTCTATCCCGGCGTGTGGTCGCTTGCCTTCCATCGCATCGCGCACCGGCTCTATCGCGCGCGGCTGTTCTTCCTGGCGCGCGCGGTCAACCATCTCTCGCGTTTCCTGACCGGCAACGACATTCATCCCGGCGCGAAGATCGGCAAGCGTTTCTTCATCGACCATGGCTTCACGGTGATAGGGGAAACGGCGGAGATTGGCGACGATGTGACGCTATACCAGAATGTGACGTTGGGCGGTACGGACCCGGCCAATGGCATTGCGGGCAAGCGGCATCCCACGTTGCGGGACGGCGTGATCGTAGGATCGGGCGCGCAGGTGCTGGGCCCGATCGAGGTCGGTGCCCGCGCTCGCGTCGGCGCCAATGCCGTCGTGACGAAGGATGTCGCGGAAGCGGCGACGATGGTCGGCATCCCCGCGCGCGCGATGCTGGTCGACGTCACCGCCTATCAGCGCGACTTCATGCCCTATGGCACGCCCTGTTCGGATTGCTTCGATCCCGAAAAGCAGAAGCTGGAAGCGCTGCAATGCGAGGTCGAACAACTGCAGAAGCGGCTGGCCCAGCTGCTGGCGGAGCGTCAGAACCCTTTTCCGGCGAAGGCTGACATCTCCGTGGCGCAGGAGCGTAGCCGGGCCTGATGACCAATGTGACGCCGTTTCCCGGTTCGTCGCCCGGACAGATCGGGTTCGACCGGATCGAATTGCAACGGATCATGGACCTGTACGGGCGGATGGTGGCGGCGGGTCACTGGCGCGACTATGCGATGGATATGGGGCGGGAGGCGGCGGTGTTCAGCGCCTTTCGCCGTACCGCCGAACGGCCCGAATATCGGATCGAAAAGCGTCCGGCGCTCCGTCACCGGCAAGGCATGTGGGCGCTGGTGGGGGAAGGCGGGCAGGTGTTGAAGCGCGGGCAGGAGTTGCAGGGCGTGCTTGCGCCCGTCGAGCGCAAGCTGATGCGGATCGTCGAGGAGTAGGGCGGCAGCCGTCAGGCCGCGGCCCGGTCCAGATAGGGCAGCCGGTCTGTCAGCACCGGCGGCAGTCCATGGACGACCAGCGCGCGGGCATTGTGCCAGAAGGCGGACAGCAGCAGTAGCGCCGAACCGATGACCAGCGCCGTCAGCGCCCAGGACAGTTCCACCGCGCCCGCCTGCCTGAACAGGGCGTAAAGGGCGAAGAGCACATAGGCGAGGCTGGACACCAGCAGCGCGCGCCGGTCTATCGCCAGGGCCACGAGGCCGAAGGCGATGTAGAGCGCCACCACCAGCAGGGCGCGGCCGGCGCCGATCTCCTGACCGTTCAGAACTCCCAGCAGATTGAACAGCGAGTGCGCAATCATCGGTGCGGCGGTCAGGTGCAGCCAGAAGGCGACGTCCGACCGGCGCGTGGTGCGCGCGCGATCGCCCATGTCCCACCGCATCGCCAGCGCGAAGATCGCGAGGCCCGTGCCAAGCAGCAGCAGGAAGCCGATCCGCGGCGCATCGGGGAAGACGGACATGACGAGACCCGCCAGAACGGCAGCGCCCGCCGCCGATCCCGCCGCGACGGTGATCGGGACCATGAAGCGCCGCCAGTGGACCCACGCCGCCAGCGCCGCACAGGCCGCCGCGCCCGACAGGATCAGCGACGCCTGACTGTCGCCGGCATGGGGGAATATCTGCATAGCAAGAGCGAACAGGGCAAAGCCGATGCCGCCCACGAAACCGGCCAGCAGCAGGATGGAGGGCAGCGCCATTCGCCGTTGCCGCGTGAAGAACTCCGCCAGGCCCCAACTGGCAGCGGCGACCAACAGACCGGACATGAAGACCGGCTGATGGTCGGGGGCGCCGAATCGCAGCAGGTTGCCGAGCCATCCGACGGCCACCAGCAGGATGACGCCGGCGATGGATACGAAGATATCGTTGAACCCGGTGAGCAGGCGAAAATGTTCCTCGTCCACCACCGGGCTGGCGCGGAGCCGCGCTACATGGTCCCGCAACGCCTGGGCCGCCGCGGGGGTGATGATCCCGGCCGCTACGGCATCCTGCAAATCGCTCTCGCTATACATCTATCCTGCTCCCCGTCAGCGCGAAGGTGTCCTCTCATACCATGGGTGTATTAATACATCAATACACCAAGATTGGGCCTTTTGCGCGCGTCCCGCCGGTGTTAGCGCCGGTGGCGATAAGAGAGGAGACGCGTGTTTCATGACCCTTCCGGCCTTGTTCAAGGATCGTCTGGCGCTGCCGCTGATCGGATCGCCGATGTTCATCATCTCGCAGCCGGAGCTGGTAATGGCGCAGTGCCGCGCCGGTATCGTCGGCTCCTTCCCCTCGCTCAACGCGCGGCCTTCGGGCGTGTTCGAGGCGTGGTTGCAGCAGTTGCAGGACGAACTGACGGATGCGGACGCGCCGTTCGCGGTCAACCTGATCGTCCATCGGTCGAATGCGCGGTTGGAGGAAGACCTGGCGCTGTGCGTCCGCTACAAGGTGCCGATCATCATCACGTCGCTCGGGGCGCGGGAGGATGTGAACCAGGCGGTGCACAGCTATGGCGGGATCGTGCTGCACGACGTCATCAACGATCGCTTCGCGCGAAAGGCGATCGAAAAGGGCGCGGACGGGCTGATCTCGGTGGCGGCCGGGGCGGGCGGACATGCCGGCACGCTGTCGCCGTTTGCGCTGGTGCAGGAGATACGGCGCTGGTTCGACGGGCCGCTCGCCTTGTCGGGATCGATCGCCACCGGGCGCGCGATCGCCGCCGCTCGGATGATGGGGGCGGACCTTGCTTATATGGGGTCGCCCTTCATCGCGACGGCGGAAGCCAATGCCGACGCTGCCTACAAGCAGATGATCGTCGACAGCCATGCGGACGACATCGTCTATTCCGACGTTTTCACCGGCGTCCACGGCAATTATCTGCGCCCCAGCATCGTGGCCGCCGGGCTGGACCCCGATCAGTTGCCCCAAGCGCGGGATATGGACTTTGCCAGCATGACCGGCGGCGCGAAAAAGGCGTGGCGCGACGTGTGGGGGTGCGGGCAGGGGATCGGCGCGATCGACAAGGTTCAGCCCGCCGCCGATTTCATCGCGCAACTACGATCGGACTACCGATCGGCCATCGAAGCGTTCGCCCTCCAGGAACGCGCGTAGCTCGCCCATGAACCGGTCGAACCGGTCATGGTGCAACCAGTGGCCGGCATGGGCGAATTCAACGAGCCGGGCGTTGCGGAAATGCTTGATGCGCCCGTCCTTCACCGGGTTGGAGGCCCAGCTGTCCGTGCCGAGGCACAGCAGCGTGGGGCAGGTGATCTGTTCCCAGAAGGCCGGAAGGTCCATGTCGGACGCCGCATGGGGCGCCATGACGTTGAGATAGGGATCGAATTTCCAGCTATAGCTGCCATCCTCGTTACGGTTCATGCCGTGAGTGGTCAGGTGCAGCGCCTGTTCGACGGACAGGCGCTCGTTCCTCTCCTGCATACGACCGACGGCAGCTTCGATGGTGGGATAACGCCGGGGCGGCTTTGCCGCGCGCGCCCGCCGCTTGTCGATCCACTCCCGCCATTCGTCGGGCAGCGGCGTTTCCTTCTTATCCTTCAGCCTGGCGGGCGCGAGGCCCAGTCCTTCGATCGCGACGATCCGCTGCACCTTTTCAGGGTAGAGGCCAGCGTAGCGCAAGCTCACCGAGCCGCCCAGCGAGTGACCCACGATCATGACCGGCGACCGGCCGAGAATATCGACCAGCTGCGCCAGGTCGTAGACGAGATTGGCGATCATGTAGGAGCCGTCGGCCGACCAGCCGCTGTCGCCATGGCCGCGCAGGTCAGGCGCGATGACATGATAGTCTTGCGCCAGCGCACGCGCCGTCCAGTCCCAGCTGCGCGCATGGTCGAAGCCGCCATGCACCAGGATGAGCGTCGGTGCGGAGGGATTGCCCCAGTCGAGATAATGGAGCCGCGTCCGCAACGAGGTGTAGAAGTGCGAACTGGGAGTCGGCGCGATCGATGGGGTCATCCGGTCCTGCTGCGTGAGGAGAAGGCTGTATCGCCCCCATGGGGCGATCCGCCCTCCGGTTGCAAGCGCCCCGTTCACGAATCTCCGCTGTTGTCCCGTTTCCGTCCAGTGGCTTCGATGTCAAAGACGGGGGATGATTGCGTCTCCGGCGGATAGCAGGCGTCGGGCGGCGGCGTCGCGCCCCGCGCACGCGACTGCGCTCGCCAGTTCCGCCTGGCGGAACGGTTTGTCGAGCCGGGGCCGCCGGCTGGCATGGGGCGGCAGTTCCGCGAAACCTGTGATGATGATGACCGGAAGGTCCGGCCGCAGCGATTCGATCGCGTCCGCCAGCTGCGCGCCTGTCATGCCCGGCATGGCATGGTCGGTGACGACCAGGTCCACGTCACCCCGCTCCAATATGCGGAGCGCGTCCTGCGCCGACGACGCCTGGAAGACGGTATGGCCCAAATCCTCCAGCATGCCCGCGGTGTTGGTCAGCACCAGATCGTCATCGTCCACCGCCAGGATGACGAGCGGGATCGTTTCGGCCGGATCTTCGTCCAACTGTACGACGAGTGGCGCCCCGATATCCGGCTCCGCCACGGGGAGCCATAGCGATACGGTGGTTCCCTTGCCCAATTCGCTGGAGATGGTGAGCGATCCGCCGCACTGCTGGGCAAAGCCATGCACCATCGAGAGGCCAAGGCCGGTTCCCTTGCCCACGCCCTTGGTGGTGAAGAATGGCTCGCGCGCCCGTTCCAGCGTTGCGGCATCCATGCCTTCGCCCTCGTCGATCACGGACAGGCGCACATAGGCGCCGGGCTGGAGATCGGGGCGCCGCGATTCGACAACATCCACCTCCGCCGCGTCGATCACGATCCGTCCGCCATCCGGCATGGCGTCCCGTGCATTGACCGCCAGGTTCAGCAGCGCCAGCTCCAGTTGCGCGGGGTCGGCATGGGCGGTGCGCAACATGGCGGGAAAGCGCGTTTCGATCGCGACCGCCGCACCGAGAGTCGTCCGCAGCAGTTCAGCCATGCCGCGCACCAGGCCGGTGCAATCGACGCCCTGCAGTTTGAGCTCCTGCTTGCGCGCGAAGGCCAGCATCCGCTGCGTGAGGGTCGCGCCCCGTTCCGCCGCAGTCATGGCGTTGTCCAGATAGCGGGCAATGTCGCCGCCCGAGGCGAGTCGTTGCCGGGCGAGGTCCAGACTGCCAACGATGACGGCCAGCAGATTGTTGAAATCATGGGCGACACCGCCTGTCAGCTTGCCGATGGCGTCCATCTTCTGCGTCTGGACGATCGCGTCGCGCGCCTCGTCCAGCGCTTTCTGCGCTTCCATCCGCTCGGTCAGGTCGCGGGTGATCTTGGCAAAGCCGATCAGGCGACCACTATCGTCCCGAACAGGGTCGAGCACGACATGCGCCCAGAAACGCGTGCCGTCCTTGCGGATGCGCCAGCCTTCCGCCTCGAACCGACCTTCGGTTGCGGCGGTATGCAACGCGCGGGAAGGCAGGCCGGCAATCCGGTCCTCCTCGCTATAGAAACGCGCGAAATTCTGGCCGAGTATCTCATCGGCCTTGTAGCCCTTGAATCGCTCCGCGCCCATGTTCCAGCTGGTGATGGTGCCGACCGGGTCCAGCATATAGATGGCGTAGTCCGTCACGCTCTGCACCAGCATGCGGAACCGTTCCTCGCTCTCCCGCAAGGCTTCCTGCGCGGCGCGCCGTTCGGTCAAGTCGCGCGTCACCTTGGCAAAGCCCAACAGCCGGCCGTCGCCATCGCGGATAGGATCGATCACGACGGTCGCCCAGAAGCGTGAGCCGTCGTTGCGCACGCGCCAGCCTTCCGCTTCGAACCGCCCTTCATGTTCTGCGGTGTGCAGGGCGATGGCGGGAATGCCGGCCGCCTGATCTTCCGGCGTATAGAAGCGAGAAAAATGCTGGCCCACTATCTCTTCGGCTTCATAGCCCTTGAAGCGCCGCGCGCCCGCGTTCCAGCTGATGATCAGGCCGGCGGGATCGAGCATGTAGATCGCGTAGTCGGTGACGCTTTGCACCAACAGCTCGAACCTGTTGCTGGTCTGATCGAGAGAAGCCGTAATCATGTAATCCCCGCTAGAAGCGTCGACGGACGCATTCCTGCCAAGGGGGCAAACGCAATATCACCCATAACGTTCCGTGCCGATGGCGAGGGCTGGGCCTTGACTTGAAGGAGGGCGCTGCCCACCAAGCCGCCTTCAAGGGACAGACCGGAAGGATATGGCGAAGGACATGGCGGACAGGGCGACGATCACGGTCATTGGCGAAGCTATGCTGGAGCTCAGCCGGGGCGAGGGCGACAGCTGGAACCTGCGCTATGGCGGCGACGTCATCAACACCGCCGTCCACCTTGCGCGATCCGGGGACAGGGTCCGCCTTGCCAGCGCGCTGGGCGCCGATCCGATGAGCGCGCAGCTGCGGGCGCAATGGGAAGCGGAGGGGGTGGACACCACATTGGTGATCGCCGCCCGCGATCGGCTGCCCGGCCTATACGCCATCGAAACCGATGCGAGCGGCGAGCGCAGCTTCCACTATTGGCGCAGCGAGGCCGCGGCGCGCCGCATGTTCGCGCTGCCCGAAAGCGCCACGATGATGGCCGAGGCGGCAAGGTCCGACCTGCTTTATTTCTCCCTCATCACGTTGGCGATCCTGCCGGACGAGGGACGCGAGGCGTTGCTGGAGCTTTGTGCGCAGGTGCGGGCCAATGGCGGGCGGATCGCGTTCGACGGCAACTACCGGCCCCGCCTGTGGGAAGATGCCGCCACGGCGCGTCGCTGGAGGGACCGCGCCATCGCCTATTGCGACATCGGGTTGCCGACATTGGCGGATGAGGTTGAGATGGGGGAAGCGGACGACGCCCGCGCCCCAGCGGGCGAGGGGCGGGAGATCGTCGTCAAGCTGGGCGGCGATGGCTGTCTGGCGGGCGGGGAAATCATCCCCATTCCACAGGCGCTGACGGTCGTGGATTCGAGCGGGGCGGGCGACGCGTTCAACGGCGGCTATCTCCATGCGCGGCTGGCTGGCGCATCGGTGCGGGACGCTGCGTTGGCGGGGCACCGGCTGGCCGGATGGAATATCGGGCGGCGCGGCGCGATCCCGCCCAGGGATGCCGACGCGCCCTATTGACAGTCGTTGACAGCGGACCATGGTCTGCGCCATGGACGCTGGACCTCAGGCGGGTGTAGCTCAATGGTAGAGCAGCAGCTTCCCAAGCTGACGACGGGGGTTCGATTCCCCTCACCCGCTCCACTGTCCCATTATGCCCCGGCCTCCCAGGATTTCGCTTGCAGCGCGTGGTCGTCGATGTAGCCTGCCTTCGGGAGGACCATATGGGCGATATTGCGATTGGAGTGGATGAGGTCGCTGCGCACAATCTGTTGCTCGCGCTCGGGTTGGAGGCATCGGAGGACAGGATTGCGGAGGCGGCCGCTCATATGCGCGCCCACCGGACTTCGGCCGAGCATTTGCTGCTGGACAAGGCGCGCGACGATCTGTTCACGCATCTGGAGAGCGCGTTTCGGCGTTTCCGCACCCATGACGATCATTGGAACGCCGGCTATGCCGCGGCGGAGACTGAGGCGGTGAATTGGTTCGCGGCGCGCCCTTACGTCGATGCGGTCCCGGCCGCGCGGACGAAGGGCGATATTCTGCGCGCCATGATCCGCCACTAGAAGGCGGGGCCCCGCGACGGACGCCATTAGCCCTGAAAGAATTTCTACGGTCTGACGGACTGGCGCCGTGTGGCCGCTCCCCATATTGGCGGAGGTGCGGTCCGCTATTGGAAGATCGCGCATATTCGACCCCTAGGAGGATTGCCGGTGGCGATCGACGCGAAGACCCTGACCCATCTTGAGCGGCTGGAGGCCGAGAGCATCCACATCCTGCGCGAGGTCGTGGCCGAAGCGGACAGGCCGGTGATGCTCTATTCCGTGGGCAAGGACAGCGCCGTGATGCTGCATCTGGCGCGCAAGGCCTTCTATCCCTCGCCGCCGCCCTTTCCGCTGCTGCATGTCGACACGACCTGGAAGTTCCGGGCCATGTACGAGCTGCGGGACCGGATGGCGCGGGAAAGCGGCATGGAACTGCTGGTCTATCACAATCCGGAAGCGGAGGCGCGAGGGATCAACCCGTTCGACCATGGCCCTCTGCATACCGATATGTGGAAGACGGAAGGGCTGAAGCAGGCGCTCGACCTCTACGGTTTCGACGCGGCGTTCGGCGGCGCGCGGCGTGACGAAGAGAAGAGCCGGGCGAAGGAGCGCATCTTCTCCTTCCGCACCGCAAGTCATGGCTGGGATCCCAAGAACCAGCGGCCGGAGCTGTGGAACCTCTACAATGCCCGCAAGAACAAGGGCGAGAGCATCCGCGTCTTTCCGATCAGCAACTGGACCGAGCTAGACATCTGGCAATATATCCACCTCAACGATGTGCCGATCGTTCCGCTCTATTTCGCTGAGGAACGGCCCACCTACGAGTGGGAGGGGCAGCTGTTCATGGCCGACGATGTCGAGCGGCTTGAGCGTGTGCTGGGGCGTCGGCCGGAGATCGTGAACCGCTCCATCCGCTTCCGCACCCTGGGCTGCTTCCCGCTGACCGGCGCGGTCGAAAGCGCGGCGCGCACGCTGCCCGAGGTGATCCAGGAGACGCTGCTCACCACCACCAGCGAGCGGCAGGGCCGGGTGATCGACAAGGATGCCGGCGGCGCGGGCATGGAGAAGAAGAAGCAGGAGGGATATTTTTGACGCGCCACGTCATCCGTGCAGCGGGTGACGAAGCGTCAACCCCGGCGCAGGCCGGGGCCTCGTGCCTCCCAAGGCGCGCCCTGTTAAAGAACAACGAGATGCCAGCCTTCGCTGGCATGACGGAACGGACGATATGACCGACACCATCGCCGACCCCATCTACCAGACCGACGCGCTGATCGCGGAAGATATCGACGCCTATCTGAAGGTGCATGAGCATAAGACGATGCTGCGCTTCATCACCTGCGGGTCGGTGGACGACGGCAAGTCGACCCTGATCGGGCGGCTGCTCTACGACAGCAAGATGATCTTCGAGGATCAGCTCGCCGCGCTCGAAGCCGACAGTAAGCGGGTGGGGACGCAAGGGCAGGAGATCGACTTCGCGCTGCTGGTCGACGGCCTCGCGGCCGAGCGGGAACAGGGCATCACGATCGACGTCGCCTACCGCTTCTTCGCGACCGAGAAGCGCAAGTTCATCGTCGCGGACACGCCGGGGCATGAGCAATATACGCGCAACATGGTGACGGGGGCGTCCACGGCCGACCTGGCGGTGATCCTGGTCGATGCGCGCAAGGGCATCCTGACGCAGACGCGGCGCCACAGCTATCTCGCGCACCTGCTGGGGATCCGCAACATCGTGCTGGCGGTGAACAAGATGGATCTGGTCGGCTATGACCAGGCGGTCTTCAACCGCATCGTCATGACCTATCGCGCCTTCGCGACCGAGCTGGGCGTCACGCGCTTCACCGCGATCCCGATCTCGGGCTTCAAGGGCGACAATATCACCTTGCCGAGCGGCAACACGCCCTGGTTCAAGGGGCCGACGCTGATCGAGCATCTGGAGACGGTCGAGGTCAACAGCGCGGCCGACGCGGAAAAGCCGTTCCGCATGCCCGTCCAGTGGGTCAACCGCCCCAATCTCGATTTCCGGGGCTTTTCGGGCCTGATCGCTACCGGATCGGTGAAGCCGGGCGACGCCGTGCGCGTGCTGCCATCGGGCAAGACCAGCACGGTAACGCGCATCGTCACGCTGGACGGCGATCTTGAACGGGCGGTGGCGGGCCAGTCGGTCACGCTGACCTTCGCCGACGAGATCGACTGTTCGCGCGGCGACGTCATTGCCCTGGCCGACAATCCTCCCGAGGTCGCCGATCAGTTCGAGGCGACGGTCGTCTGGATGGCGGACGAGGAGATGTTGCCCGGCCGTCCCTATTGGCTCAAGATCGGGACGCAGACGGTCACCGCGACGGTGCAGCAGCCCAAATATCAGGTCAACGTCAACACGATGGAGCAGCTGGCGGCGAAAACGCTGGAGTTGAACGCCATCGGTGTCGCCAATCTTTCGACCGACAAGCCGATCGTGTTCGAGGCTTATGCCGACAACCGGACGCTGGGTGGTTTCATCCTGATCGACAAGATCAGCAACGCCACCGTGGCAGCCGGGATGCTGCATTTCTCGCTGCGGCGGGCGCAGAATGTCCATTGGCAGGCGACCGACGTGTCGCGCGATCATCATGCGGCGCTCAAGAATCAGAAGCCCGCCGTGCTGTGGTTCACGGGGCTGTCGGGCGCGGGGAAATCGACCATCGCCAACCTGGTCGAAAAGAAGCTTGCCCGGATGAACCGGCACACGTTCCTGTTGGACGGCGACAATGTGCGCCATGGCCTGAACAAGGATCTGGGCTTTACGGACGCCGACCGGGTGGAGAATATCCGCCGCGTGGGCGAGGTCGCGAAGCTGATGACCGACGCAGGCCTCATCGTCATCACCGCCTTCATCTCGCCCTTCCGCGCGGAACGCGACATGGTGCGGCAGATGATGCAACCCGGCGAGTTCGTCGAGGTGCATATCGACACGCCGCTGGCGGAAGCGGAGGCGCGGGACGTCAAGGGTCTTTACAAGAAGGCGCGGGCCGGGCAGCTCAAGAACTTCACCGGCATCGACAGCCCCTATGAGCCGCCGGTCGACCCCGAGATTCGGATCGACACCACCGTCCTGACGCCAGAGGAGGCGGCGGACGCAATCGTCGCGAGGCTGATCCCATGACCGGGGGCATCGACACGGCGACCATGTCCGACGCCGCGCTCGCAGCCCATCTGGCGGAAGTGGCTGGACGCATCCTTAAGGACGTGCGCGGTTCCGGCGTGTTCAGTCCCAAGGCGCTGGGCAAGGCGGGGGACCAGACCGCCAACCAGTTCCTCGTCGCCGCCATTCGGGAGGCGCGGCCGCAGGACGGCCTGCTCTCCGAAGAAATGAAGTGCGATGGCACGCGCCTTGCCATGTCGCGTGTGTGGATCATCGACCCGGTGGACGGGACGCGCGAATATGGCGAGGCGCGCGATGACTGGGCGGTGCATGTCGGGCTGGCGATCGACGGCGTGCCGGTGGTGGGCGCGGTCGCGCTGCCCGATCTGGACGGCGGCACCGTCATGCGGACGGACGCCATCGTGGAGGTTCCGCCCGCGCCTGACACGCTGCGCATGGTCATTTCCCGCACCCGCCCGGCGATGGAGGCGGTTAAGGTCGCGGATCAGCTCTGCGCCGAACTGGTGCCGATGGGATCGGCGGGGGCGAAGGCGATGGCGGTCGTCCTGGGACAGGCGGACGTCTATCTGCATTCGGGCGGTCAATATGAGTGGGACAGCATGGCCCCGGTGGCGGTCGCCGCCGCGCATGGGCTGCATTGCTCGCGCATCGACGGCGCGCCGCTGATCTACAATCGCGAAGATGTCTACCTGCCCGACCTGCTCATCTGCCGGAAGGAACATGCCGGGCGCATATTGGAGCTGGTAGCAGCTATCTCCTCCGAACCGGACTGAGCGGCGAGGGCGTCCTGCGGGCAGCGCTGCCGGCGGAACGGCCGGCCGGTCGCCTGACCGAAAACATGCCGCACCTGCGAAACAATGGCTGGCGAACGGCGTTGCCCCGCCATGACCGACATCAGCCTCTCCCACGTCTCGCTAACGGCCGCGCTGTCGATCCTTCTGTCCGTCGCGGTCGCCTTTCTGATCCACTGGATGCTCTACTGGGTCGCGCTGCGGCTGGTGCGCCGGTCGAAGCTGGAGCCGACCCTGCTGCCCGCCATCTACCATCCCACGCGATGGCTGGTGGTGGTGCTCGCGCTCGGTGCGGGCCTCAAATCCATAGAACTCGGCCCGCGCGTCTCGGATATCTGGGCGATCGGATCGCGCATGATCTTCGCGCTGCTGGTTGGCTGGCTGATCCTGCGCGGCATGAGCGCGGCCAAGACCATGGTGGAGCGCGGCGCGGACATCAGCGTCGAGGACAATCTGAAGGCGCGGCGGCAACGTACGAAGATCGGCATCCTCTACCGCATCGCGCAATGCATCGTCGGATTCCTGGTGATCGCTATGATGCTGATCGCGATTCCGGGCGTGCGGACGATCGGCGTCACGCTGATGGCGTCGGCCGGCCTTGCTGGCCTCGCGGTTGGCGCGGCGGCTCAGCCTGCGCTCAAGAACCTGATTGCCGGCATTCAGATGGCCTTTTCCGAACCAATCCGCCTGGACGATGTGGTGATCGTGGAAGGAGAATGGGGCCGGATCGAGGAGATCAAGCTCACCTATGTCGTCGTGCGCATCTGGGACGACCGGCGCATGGTGGTGCCGGTGTCCTATTTCCTCGAAAAGCCTTTCCAGAACTGGACGACCAAGACGTCGGACCTGCTCGGCACCGTCTTCTTCCATGTCGATCCCGCGGCGGACGTCGGGCGCATCCGTGAGGTGTTCGTGGACGCAGTAAAGGCGAACAGCCGATGGGACGGCCGGGTCGCGATCCTGCAGGTGACCGAGCATCGGCCCGAAGCGTTGGAACTGCGCGGGCTGCTCTCCGCCCGCAACGCCGGCATCGCCTTCGACCTGCGGTGTGAGGTGCGCGAGGCGGTGATGGACTTCCTGCGGACGCAGATGCCCGACGCTCTGGTCCGTACCCGGCAGCGGATCGAAGCGGGGGAAGGCTTTACCAGGCTGTCTGACGCGGCGGGATGAGGCCAAGCAACGCATCGTAGATGCGCGGCTCGATCGGCTCCGCGAACTCCATTCCAGCCCGATGGTCCTCCGACCAGCGGATTTCGGCGGTATAATCCTGCAGGACAGGCAGCCATATGGTGAGGCGCTCGCCTTGGGTCAGCGCGTCCTCGCTGCGGCACATGAGGCCGAAGGGCGAGATATTGATGACCCGGACACCATGGGTCCGCCCCCGCACGGTGACGTGGCTCACCATGTCGACAAGGTCGCGCCTCGCCCGCCTCTGTTCGACCGAAGGATCGCGGGAGCGCATGACATGGCCAAGGCCGGCAAGGACGGAGGAGGTCATGCGGCCAGCCTAAGCGTCCGAAAGTGGACGCTTTCCTATCAAATAGCCTTAACCAACAACTAAGGCTGGATCGCTCAGGCGACGACCAGCCCGTGCCGCTTCGCGCCGAAACTCAGCTTGTCCCCCGCCTTCACCGTCACCGCCGGATCGGTGACGACATCCCCGTTCAGCCGGATCGCGCCTTCGGCCAGCTTGCGACGAACCTCCTTGTTGGACGTCGCAAAGCCAAGGCCGGTGGTCGCCTGCACCACGGTCAGACCGTCCGCGCCCAGGCTGACGGTCGGGAGGTTGGCGTCCGATGCGCCTTCCTCGAACGTCTTGCGCGCGGTTTCGGCGGCGGCGGCAGCGGCGTCCTTGCCATGCGCCATCGCGGTCGCGGCATGGGCGAGGATCTTCTTCGCCTCGTTGATCTCCGCGCCTTCAAGCGCTTCGAGGCGGGCAATCTCGTCCAGCGGCAGGTCGGTGAAGAGGCGCATGAAGCGTCCGACATCGGCATCCTGCGTGTTCCGCCAGAACTGCCAGTAATCATAGGGCGAGAGCGCGTCGGCGTTCAGCCAGACAGCGCCCTTCGCGGTCTTGCCCATCTTGCCGCCGTCCGCCGTCGTGATGAGGGGGGAGGTCAAGCCATAGACCTGCGTCCCGTCCACCCGGCGCGACAGTTCGATGCCGTTGACGATATTGCCCCACTGGTCCGATCCGCCCATCTGCAGCCGGCAGCCGGCGCGGCGCGACAGCTCCAGAAAATCATAGGCCTGCAGGATCATGTAGTTGAATTCGAGGAAGCTCAAGGACTGTTCCCGGTCAAGCCGCAGCTTGACAGAATCGAAGCTCAGCATCCGGTTGACCGAGAAATGCTGGCCGATGTCGCGCAGGAAGGGGATATATTCCAGCGCGTCGAGCCAGTCCGCATTGTCGACCATGATCGCGTCGGTAGGGCCGTCGCCGAACGTCAGGAAGCGTTCGAACACCCGCTTGATGCTCGCCACATTCTCGTTGATCTTCTCGACCGTCAGCAGCGAGCGCGCCTCGTCCCGCAGCGAAGGGTCGCCGATCTTGCCTGTGCCGCCGCCCATCAGCACGATAGGCTTGTGCCCCGCCTGCTGCATCCGGCGGAGCATCATGATCTGCACGAGGCTGCCGACATGGAGTGACGGCGCGGTGGGATCGAAGCCGATATAGCCCGGCACAATCTCCTTCGACGCAAGGGCGTCGAGCCCTTCTGCATTGGTCACGTCGTGGATGTAGCCGCGCGTGTCGAGCAGGCGCAGGAGTTCGGACTGATAGTTGCTCATGGCGCGCGCCTGTAGCATTGCGGGCGGGAGTGTAAAAGAGGCGGAGTTCCCTGCAATGTTGGCTATCGGCCTGATGTCTGGCACCTCGCGCGACGGGATCGACGCGGCGCTGATCGAAACCGACGGGGAAGGGGCGGTCACCCCCATTGCCTTCCACGCCATGGCCTATGATGACGGCTTCCGCCTGCGGCTGACCGAGGCGTGCGCGCGCGCGATGACGATGGAGCGGCGGGACTTCGAACCGCTGATCGCGTCGGTGGAGGCGGAACTGACCGAGCGGCATGTGCAGTCGGTGGCCGACCTGCTCGGCCGTAGCGGCCATATCGCGGAGGATGTAGGCGTGATCGGCTTTCACGGGCACACGGTCGCGCACCGGCCGGAATGGGGTTGGACCTGGCAGATCGGCGACGGCGCGGCGCTGGCGGGCGCGTTCGGCATCCCGGTGGTGGGCGACCTGCGCAGCGCGGACGTGGCGGTGGGCGGGCAGGGCGCGCCGCTGCTGCCGGTCTATCATCGCGCGCTGGCGGAAGGGCTGGCCAAGCCCGCCGCGGTGCTCAATCTCGGCGGCGTCGCCAACATTACCTATATCGGATCGGACGGCACGCTGATCGCCTTCGACACCGGCATGGCCAGCGGCCTTATCGACAACTGGATGCAGGCGCATGGCGGGGCGGCGTTCGACGCGGGCGGTGCGACCGCGGCCGCGGGCCGGGTGGATGAGGTGCGGCTCGCGGCGATGATGGCGGACGCCTGGTTCGACCTGCCGCCGCCCAAGAGCATCGATCGCGAACGTTTCGGCATCGCTGCCGTGCATGGCCTTTCGATAGAGGACGGCGCAGCGACGCTGACCGCGTTTACGGCGGTCGCCGTGGCGCGCGGCGTCGATCATCTGCCGCAGCGGCCCGCAACGATCCACGTCGCCGGCGGCGGGCGCCATAATGCCACGCTGATGGCGATGCTGGCGGACCGCACCGGCGCGGATGTGAGACCGGTGGATGGTCTCGGTTGGGACGGCGACGCGCTGGAGGCCCAGGGCTTCGCCTATATGGCGGTGCGGAGTCTGAAAGGCCTGCCGATCAGCTTTCCCGGAACGACCGGCGTGCCCCAGCCGATGACCGGTGGCGAACTGTTCAACGCCTGACTCCTCACGCCCTCTGCCCAACGGCATCGAGCCGTTCGAGCAGGCGGTCCATCTTGTCATGCAGAGCGGCGATTTCCGATTCGGCGCGAACATTGGTTTCATAATCGAGTCGCGCCTCCAGCCGGTCCTTCGCCGCCTGACGGTTCTGGCTCATCATGATGATCGGGGCCTGAAGCGCCGCGAGCATGGAGAGCATCAGGTTCAGGAAGATATAGGGGAAGGGATCGAACGCGTGCTTCGCGAGGATGACGGTGTTCAGCACGGCCCAGCCGGCAAGGAACAAGCCGAACCCTATGATGAAGCTCCACGACCCGCCGATGGCGGCGACACGGTCGGCAAGCTTTTCGCCGAAGCTCAGGCGGCTGTCGAACACCTCATACACATCACGTGATGCGGGCATACGGCGGAGCGGGGCGGTGAGGAAGCGGATGGCTGCATTCATATATCACCTCTTGAAACCGACCGTGCCGATGGGTCGCTTCACGAGGTGTCAGCCGTCAGCGGCGCGCCTCTGCTCCCATCGGGACGGTCGTTCGACTATGGTCGTTACTGGACATGGTCCCCTCTCGGGAGGTTGCGGAATGTGGCTGGGTGTAGCCCCTACACCCATGCGAGATGGACCGGGCGGCCGCGCGCGTCAAGACGGCGGGGCATTACAAATTGGTCATGTCGGGGCCGAACCGCTCACCTTTTCCGCGTCAGTTCACGCATGGCGGCGTCAATGCCGTCGATGGTCAGCGGATACATGCGATCGTTCATGAGCTCCCGGATGATGCGGGTGGACTGGCTGTGGTCCCAGGCGGACCGCTGCGTCGGATTGAGCCAGACCGTCGCCGGGTAGGTACGGGTGACGCGCTGGAGCCAGACCGCGCCTGGTTCACCGTTCATATGCTCGACCGATCCGCCAGCATGGCTGATCTCATAGGGACTCATCGCCGCGTCGCCGACGAAGATCACCTTGTAGTCATGGCCATATTTATGGAGGATGTCCCAGGTCGGGATGCGTTCCGACAAGCGGCGGCGATTGTCCTTCCACACGCCCTCGTACAGGCAATTGTGGAAATAGAAGAATTCCATATTCTTGAATTCGCCGGTGGCGGCGGAGAAGAGTTCCTCAGTAAGGGTAATGAACGGGTCCATCGATCCGCCCACGTCCAGGAACAGCAGCAGTTTCACCGCATTGTGCCGCTCCGGCCGCATCCGGATGTCGAGCCAGCCCTGACGTGCGGTTCCCCGGATCGTTTCATCCAGGTCCAGTTCGTCCGCAGCCCCTTCGCGCGCGAAGCGGCGCAGGCGGCGCAGCGCGACCTTGATGTTGCGGGTGCCCAGTTCCCGGCTGTTGTCGAGATTGGCGAACTCGCGCTTCTCCCACACCTTGATCGCGCGCTTGTGGCGGCTTTCACCGCCAATGCGCACGCCTTCGGGGTTATAGCCGCCATGGCCGAAGGGGGATGTGCCGCCGGTGCCGATCCATTTGCTGCCGCCCTGATGCCGTCCTTCCTGCTCCTCCAGCCGCTTCTTCAGCGTCTCCATAATCTCGTCCCAGTCGCCGAGCGACTCGATCTTCGCCATCTCCTCGGGCGTCAGATATTTTTCGGCGACAAGGCGCAGCCATTCGTCCGGGATGTCGGCTTCCATGCCATCCGCATCCAGCACGCCCCTGAAGACCTTGGCGAACACCTGGTCGAAGCGGTCGAACAGGCCTTCGTCCTTCACATAGGTCGCGCGGGCCAGATAGTAGAACTCTTCCGGCCGGCGGGCGATGACGTCTCGGTCGAGCGCTTCGAGCATCAGCAGATGTTCCTTGATCCCGGCCGGGATGCCGGCGGCGCGAAGGGCGTCGAGAAAGTCGAGCAACATGATGGCCCTTGTCGGCCAGCCTGTCCGGCGATGCAAGTCACAGGCGCACCGTCACGGCATCGAAATATTAAGTGTTGCAGTGCATGGTTAATGCTGCACTATCCAGATGCGGGCTGAGAGTGGGGGACTTGTTGGAAAACGGGGATTTGTTGGCTGATCTTGGGGAAAGATCGGGTGACATCGCTTTGCAGTGCAGCGAAACCGCCGGCTATCTGGGCGAGCTGAATCGTCGGATACAGTGCGATGTCGCGCGGCTGGGCGATTTGCAGGAGAATATGGATCGGCTGGCGGCAAGCCAGTCGGACAGCGTCACCGCTGCGCGCGAACTGAGCGTCACGGCAGGCCGCGCCGGGCAGGTCATCGCGCAGGGGCATGATGTGATAGGCCTGTCGCTGGATGGAGTGACGGAACTGGTCCAGCATGTGTCCGGTCTCGAAAGCCACCTTCGCCGGTTCCTGTCAGTGATCGAGACTGTAGGCGGCATATCGGAGGAACTGGGCATGATCGCCCGCCAGACCCGCCTCCTTGGCATCAACGCCGCGATCGAGGCGGCGCGCGGGGGAGAAGCAACCCGCGGGTTCGCGGTCGTGGCGGAAGAGATAAGGCGGCTTGCCGAGCAAGCAGGCGAGTCAGCCGGCTCGGTTGGCGAAAAGCTGGGTTTGCTGGATCAGGATGCCCGGCGGCTGATCGGTGGGGTGGAAGATAATATCGTCCGCAGCCGGGGGGTCGGCACGCATATCGACCGGCTCCGCCTGTCGGTTGCGGAGATCGCGTCGCTCGTGGGCCAGTTCGGCGAACGGTCGAACGCCATCGTCGCCTGTACCGACGCGGCTGACGGCGATGTCGCCGCGCTGCGCGCCGGCCTGTCGCAGTTCAGCCGGTCTGCCGGCGAGAATGCGGTCCGGGTGGACGCGTCGCGGGTCCAGCTGGAAGGGCTGGAGGGGATGGCGAACGCGATGCTGGACCGCGCGGCCCATGGCCCCGGCAAGACCCGCAACAGCCGCTATATCGCGCTCGCGGAAGAGGGGAGCAACGAGGTGTCGGCGTTGATCGAGGATGCTATCGCCGGGGGGCGGCTGACCGCCGGCGATCTGTTCGACGTCGATTATCGCCGGATCGAAGGGTCGGACCCGCCGCAATATCTGAACGGTTTCACCCACTTCGCGGACGCCGTGGTTCAGCCGCTGCTCGACCGGCGGACGGCGCAGGACGATGCCATCGTCGGCTGCTGCCTCATCGACATGAACGGCTATCTCCCCACCCATGTCAGCGGGCGCAGCGCCCCCCAGCGGCCCGGCGCGCGGGACTGGAACATGGAGCATGCGCGCAACCGCCAGATTTTCATGGACGGCCAGATCCGCCGCGCCCTGGACGGGGAAGGCGACTTCTTCCTCTGCACCTACCGGCAGGATTTGGGCGAGGGGCGCTACCGTGCGCTGCGCAGCGTCTTCGTGCCGCTGGTGTTCGGAGGCCGACGCTGGGGCGTTTACGAGGTCGGCTATCTCATCTGATCCGCAGGTTCGCCACTCATCGCTCCGGCCAGCAACAGCGGCAATGCGTCAGGTCAATGCCCCGCTCTGGGCAAGCGGCTGACCGTGACGTTCCCGTTGGCGGCATAGGCGGCGACGGCCTCTGCCTGCGCGGTTTGCGGGTCTTTTCCGTCGATGATCGCGGCGACCTGCGCGGGGCTCGGTACTTTGTCGTAGGTGCCGTAGAGATCGGTCTGGCCGACCATGTGAATGGACAGCCGATATCCTCTGGCGTCCTGCGCGGGGTCGAAGGCGAGCACGGTGCCGCTGTCATCCACCGGCACGATAATCGCGCCATTGGCCTGGCCTGCCTGTTGCAGCATGTCGAAGCTGCCCTCCGCAGTGACGACCTTGCCACGAACGCAGAGCCTGTCCTTGCCGTCGCGCGGGATTCGCACATCCTGGGGCGTGGCTGCATCACCCGGCGCGGCGGGAGTCAGGCGCGCGTCAGCCGCGTCGCTGGCCGGGCAGGCGGAAAAGCTGGCGGGCGCTACCGGATGGAGCTGCGCCATATCATCGACCTGCAAGGCCGCGAGCATGCCGTCGAGGCCCGCCACAACATCAGCGCGGCGCTCGGTCGGGCCGGTGACGCGCAGCTTCACCACCCAGCGGCCGGCATGGACGAATGCCGCCGCCGTCGTCAGCGCTCCGTCCGCCGCGTCGTCGTAGACCGCGCGGATCGCCCGGTCGGGCTGACCCGCGACGGGGACGCTGGCATAAGCGGTGCGGCGGGTTTTGGTGCCGAACCGCTCCATAATCGCCTTGTCGGTCATATAAGCGGCAAGCGCCGCGTCGGCATAGGTCGGCATATAGACGTAGAGCGTCGCCTGGACCGCGCCGTCCTCCGACAGATATTGCGCATAATTGTCCACGGCGCGCCCGCCGTTGGAGGCTTCGCCGCTTTTCGTGAGGGACAGGTTGGCTATGGTCTGGGGCAGGGCGATGCCGGCGGCCGGGGCGCGGATGGCGCTTTGTGTCGGCAGCCAGGCTTCCGCTTCATCGGCGGCGTGAGCATGCGCCGCAAACATCAGGCCTGCGGACAGCAAAAGCGTTGAAATCATCGTCCGGGTGCGCGCGCGCATCAGCATCCCTCTCCAGAACCAGACCGTCTTGACGCGGCCTTGAACTAAGACAGGGACGCTACAGGCTGGACGCCCGAGCGCAAGCGGCTTTTCAGGCGACGGGCGGGATTTGTGCCGGATAATGGGGCAGATCGGGATCATGATGCGCCCAATCCGGCGCAGCGCCGGTCCAGATGACCGCCTGCGGCGCGATCAGCGAGGGATCGTCGAGCGCGCCGGCGCGGATGAAGGTCATGTGCGGCCGTGATTCGGCCAGGCTGAAGATCGGCGTCCCGCATTCGGGGCAGAAGCCCCGCCGCATCGGCGTGCCGCTGTCTGCTGTGCTGCCATACCAGCGCACGTCGCCGCTGGTCGTGACCTTGTCGGACGGGAAGGCGACATTCACGGTCGCCGATCCGCCGCCCAGATATTGGCAAAGACGACACCAGCACATGCGGGCGGCGAGCGGTTCGGCGTCGATCGTGATGCGGACCTGTCCGCAAAGGCATCCAGCGCTGTGGGACATGAAAGCTCCTTGGGATGGCAAAATGTTGGGGGCCTCAGCGTCCTTGACGGCGCGCCATGAAGGCCAGGCGCTCGAACATCATGATGTCCTGCTCATTCTTGAGCAGCGCGCCGTGCAGCGGCGGGATGGCCTTGGCCGAGTCGGTGCTCTGGAGAACGTCGAGCGGCATATCCTCGTTAAGCAGCAGCTTCAGCCAGTCGAGCAATTCGGACGTCGACGGCTTCTTCTTGAGGCCCGGCACGTCGCGGATCTCATAGAAAATGTCCATGGCGCGGGACACCAATATCTTTTGTATGCCGGGGAAGTGGACGGCGACGATCCGCTCCATCGTCTCTCGGTCCGGGAATTTGATATAGTGGAAGAAGCAGCGGCGCAGGAAGGCGTCGGGCAGTTCCTTTTCGTTGTTCGACGTGATGACGACCACCGGCCGCTCCGCCGCGGCGATCGTCTCGCCCGTCTCATAGACGTGGAAGGCCATGCGATCGAGTTCCTGCAACAGATCGTTTGGGAACTCGATGTCGGCCTTGTCGATCTCGTCGATCAGCAGCACCGGCAGGCGCGGCGATGTGAACGCCTCCCACAGCTTGCCCTTGCGGATATAGTTGGCGATGTCGTGGACCCGCGGATCGCCAAGCTGCCCGTCGCGCAGGCGGGCGACGGCATCATATTCATACAGGCCCTGATGCGCCTTCGTCGTGGATTTGACGTTCCATTCGATCAGCGGCGCGTCGAGCTCCTTCGCGATCTCCTGCGCCAGCACTGTCTTGCCCGTGCCCGGCTCACCCTTCACCAGCAGGGGACGGCGGAGCAGGACGGCGGCGTTGACCGCGACCTTCAGGTCGTCGGTTGCGACATAATCCTGCGTGCCTTCAAAGCGCATCGTCCGTCCACTCCCGTTGCTGCGTGCAACGGGACTAGGCAATGCGGGGCATCGACGCAATCGTTAAAGGAGGATCAGCCGGTCTTGGCGCGCAGGTCCGCGCGGGCCGCGAGCAAGTCCCACAGGCCGCGATGCTGGTTCAGCAACTGGCGCGCGCCGAACTGGATCGCGCGGTCGATGGCGTCATCGCCGCCGATCGCGCGCGCGACTGCCAGCGTATCGGCCCGGTCGGGCAGGGCGCATGGCTGCGGTTCGATGCCGGCGCGAATCGCCGCCATGTCGAGCACATGGCGAACCGCGCGCCAATCGAGCACCAGCGCCATGGCCGCGCCCATGGCGCATCCGCGCCGATCGGACTGGGCGAGCATGTCGAGCGCATGGCGCTGCTGGCTGACCACCGTTTCGCAATCCGCCTGGCCGGCCGTGCTGGGCGCTGGCCCGGCCGCCACCGTCACCTGCGTCAGATAGGCCCGCTCGCGGGCGCAGCCGTCCGCTGCCTCGCTCAGCCACTGGCGCGCTTCATTGTCGGCGGAGCGCGTCGCCGCATGATCGACGACGCCGGGATGGCGGCCGTGCAGCAGGCAGAGATAATAGGCGGCGTCCGCCAGATCCGCGAGCGACAGCAGCGCCGAGCGCGACACGCCGGTGGCGGCGCGATTGGCATAGGCATGAGCGGCGGTGCCGTCGGCGGCCACCAGCGCTTCGAGCACCCGCGCTATGTCGCCAAACTGGTATCGCGGTGCCGCTTCGCTCATGTACGAACCCCTGTTCTGCCCTGCACCTGCAGGATGTAGGGGCGCACCATAGGGCGTCTGGGTAAACGTCCGGTATATAAACGCGAAAAGGGCGGCCTTGAGACCCGCCCTTTTGCGTCAATGATGGTTAATTTCGCTTTACCGATTCCAGCAATTTACTGGTCGAGGAAGCTGCGCATCTTGCGGCTGCGCGATGGGTGCTTCAGCTTGCGCAGTGCCTTCGCCTCGATCTGGCGGATGCGCTCGCGGGTGACGCTGAACTGCTGGCCCACCTCCTCCAGCGTATGGTCGGTGTTCATCCCAATGCCGAACCGCATGCGCAGCACGCGTTCCTCGCGTGGGGTCAGGCTGGCAAGGACGCGGGTGACCGTTTCCTTGAGGTTGGCCTGGATCGCCGCATCAACCGGAATGATGGCGTTCTTGTCCTCGATGAAATCGCCGAGGTGCGAATCCTCCTCGTCGCCGATCGGCGTTTCGAGGCTGATCGGCTCCTTGGCGATCTTCATCACCTTGCGCACTTTTTCGAGCGGCATGGAGAGGCGCTCGGCCATCTCCTCGGGCGTGGGCTCGCGGCCCTGCTCGTGGAGGAACTGGCGGCTGGTGCGGACCAGCTTGTTGATCGTCTCGATCATATGAACCGGGATGCGGATGGTCCGCGCCTGGTCCGCGATCGAGCGGGTGATCGCCTGCCTGATCCACCATGTGGCATAGGTGCTGAACTTGTAGCCGCGGCGATATTCGAACTTGTCCACCGCCTTCATCAGGCCGATATTGCCTTCCTGAATAAGATCAAGGAATTGCAGGCCACGGTTCGTATATTTTTTAGCGATGGAGATGACCAGGCGCAGGTTCGCCTCGACCATTTCCTTCTTCGCGATCCGCGCCTCGCGCTCGCCCTTCTGCACCATGTTGACGATGCGGCGGAACTCGGGGAGCGACATGCCGGTCGCCTGCGCGATTTCCGCCACCTCGTTGCGGATGCGCTCGACCGCGCGCCCTTCGGCGGCGGCGAAGGCCGACCATTTCTTGTCGATGCCGCCCACCTTGTCGAGCCAGGCATCGTCCAGCTCGTGATTCACATAGCGGTCGAGGAAATCCTTGCGACTGACCTTGTGCCGCTCGGCAAGGCGCAGCATCTGGCCGCCCAGCGCCGTGAGGCGCCGGTTATAGGCATAGAGCTGGTCCACCAGATATTCGATCTTCTGCTGGTGGAACTGGACGCTCTCCACTTCGGCGGTCAGGCTTTCGCGCAGCGCCTGATAATCGTCCTCCGCCTTCTGGCTCAACGCATCGCCGTTCGCCATCGCGAGCATGCGGGATTCCTGCGCCTTGGAAAAGCTGCGGAAAATCTCGGTGATGGTTGCGAACTTCTCCAAAGCCATCGGCTTCAGAGTCTCTTCCATCTGGGCGAGCGAGAGGGTGTTGTCCTCCTCCTCGTCATCCTCGGTGCGGCGGGCGCGGCGTTCGGTCAGGCCGTCCTCATCCTCGTCGGCGTCGGCGGACTCCTCCTCCGGCTCCTCCTCTTCCTTGAAGCTGGGGCCTGCGGTCTTCTCGCTGATCTCGCCGTCATCGTCCTCGGCGCCTTCCTCCAGGCTTTCCGGGGCAGGATCCTTCGACAGCATGGCGTCGAGGTCCAGTATCTCGCGCAGTTGCATTTCGCCATTGTTGAGCGCGGTGGACCATTCGATGATCGCGTTGAAGGTCGTTGGGCTTTCACACAGGCCCAGGATCATCGTGTCGCGACCCGCCTCGATCCGCTTGGCGATGGCGATCTCGCCCTCGCGGCTCAGCAGCTCGACCGCGCCCATCTCGCGCAGGTACATGCGGACGGGGTCGTCCGTGCGGTCGACCGTTTCCTTCTTCTTTTCGGTGACGAGTTTCGGGCCGTCGTCTTCCGAACCTTCGTCGGTCGTTTCGTCGTCGCTGTCGTCGCGCTGGTCCTCGCCGTCTTCGCCGGCTTCCTCATTCTCGACGATGTTGACGCCCATGTCGTTGAGCGCCGACATCACGTCCTCGATCTGCTCGGAGGACATCTGGTCCTGCGGCAGGGCGTCGTTCAACTCGTCATAGGTGATGTAGCCGCGCTTCTTGGCGCGCGCGATCAGCTTCTTGACCGAGGCTTCGTTGAGGTCGAGCAGGGGAGCATCGCCGCCATCCTCTCCATCGCCCGCGCCGTTATTCTTGCTGTTCGCCTTGGTCGCCATCTATTCGCCTTGCACTTCGCAATCCCGCCGCGCGGGATAAACCAGATCAAATACCATCTTCGGGCTGCGCCAGTTCCGCCAGTCTGCGATCATGATCGGCCATCAGCGCGCGAATGCGCTGCTGTTCAGCGAAATTGGCTTCGCTGACGTCCTTCTCGAATCGCTTCGTAGCCTCCACCATCGCCGCTTCCAGCTCCGGCCCCTGCGCCATCACCCGGATAGCCTCCTCCAGATCGCGCGAAACGCGACCGGGATCGGCAGTCATCCTGTATGGGGTGAGTGAAAACGTATCGGCCCGGAGCATCCCCTTGGCCCTATTATACACTTCACCTTGCCCCAATATGGTAAGCAGGGCCTGCGTTTCAACTGTTTCTTTGTGGAAGGAGCATCGGATCATCGTCGCGAGCAGTTCCGCCAGAGCGGGATCGGCGATTCGCAGCGCCGAAAGCTGCTCCCGATGCGGCGCGATCTGCTCGGGATGCCGCAACAGGCTGGCGAGAACGGCGCGCAGCAGCCTTTGTTCCATCCCGCCTTCGCCAATTGCGCGGGCTTCGGCCCCGGCGGGCGGTGTGGGCGGTTTCCAGTTGCCCCGCTTGTCGCGCCGCCAGCGGGGCGCGCCGCCGCCGAACGAACGCGCTTCCCCGGCTGCCGTCGGGTGCCGGGCGAAGAACTTCGCGTCATAGCGCTCGCGAAATTCATGGGCATAATGGGCGCGCACGTCCGGGTGCTGGATCGCGTCGGACCGGGCGCGCAACCGCTGTTTCAGCGCCGCCTTCTGTTCGGGTGTGTCCAGCGGCGAGGCCGCGACCTCATGCGTCCAGAGCCGGTCGATCAGAGACTGGGCGCCGGCCAGCACCTCTTCCATCGCGCGCGGGCCGCTGGCGCGGATCAGGTCGTCGGGATCCTGTCCCGCCGGCAGGGTGGCGAAGCAGAGGCTGTGGCCGGGGCGCAGCAGGGGCAGGGCGCGGGTGGCCGCGCGAATGGCGGCCTTCTGGCCTGCGGCGTCGCCGTCGAAACAAAGGATCGGCACCTCCACCATTTTCCACAGCCGTTCGATCTGATGTTCCGTCAGCGCCGTCCCGAGCGGCGCAACCGATTCTGGAAATCCCGCCTGCGCCAGCGCGATCACGTCCATATAGCCTTCGACCACGATGACGCGGCCGCTCTGCCGGCTGGCGGGAGACGCCTTGTCGATATTGTAGAGCGTGCGGCCCTTGTCGAAGAGCGGCGTGTCGGGGGAGTTCAGATATTTGGGCTCACCCTGGCCCAGGATGCGCCCGCCAAAGGCGATCACCCGCCCGCGAATGTCGCGGATCGGAAACATCAGCCGGCCGCGGAACCGGTCGTAAGCATCACGCTCTCCATCCGGGTCGATCAGCAGTCCGGCCTCGACCAGCATCGGTTCCCCGAAGTCCTTGAGCGCGCTCTTCAATTTGCCGCGCGAATCGGGGGAGTAGCCAAAGCCAAAGGTGCGTCGGATCGCGTCGCTGATCCCGCGCCTGGCGAGATAGGCGCGCGCCTCGCCGCCGTCGATCCCCGCCAATTGCTCCTCGAAGAAGCCCTGTGCCGCAGCCATTGCCTCGTGCAGCCCCTTGGCCTGCTCAGCCCGTTTCGCGGCGCGGGGATCGGCGGCGGGCACCTCCATGCCCGCGCCGGCCGCCAGTTCCTTCACCGCCTCCATGAAGGGCAAGCCGCGATGATCGGTCATCCACCGGATCGCATCGCCATGCGCGCCGCAGCCGAAGCAGTGATAGAAGCCCTTCTCGTCGTTGATCGTGAAGCTGGGCGTCTTTTCGTTATGAAAGGGGCAACAGGCCTTATATTCGCGCCCCGCCTTCTGCACCTTCACCGTCTTCCCGATCAGGGTCGACAGCGACGTGCGGGCACGCAATTCGTCCAGCCATTGCGGGGTGAGGGTCATGGCTGATCGCGGAGAAAACTCCCCTCCCGCCTGCGGGAGGGGTTGGGGGAGGGCATGTTGGCGATCACGCGTTCGATTTCATCGATCACGCCTTCGATGTTGCCCAATACATCATGGTTCCAGAAGCGGATCACACGAAAACCCTGCGCTTCGATATAGCTGGTTCGCTGCCTGTCGACTTCCTCACCGTGCTGGCTGCCGTCGACTTCAATCACTAGCCCGATGGATCGAGCCACAAAGTCGCAGATGAAAGGGCCGATCGGCACTTGGCGATTGAACCGGATGCCACGCACTTTCCGTGCGCTGATCGCTTGCCATAAGGCACGTTCGGCATCCGTCGCATTGTTGCGCAGGGCACGCGCTTTCATGGTTGGGCGGGCGTAGCCTTTATCCATTGGCCTTGAACATGCCCTCCCCCGACCCCTCCCGCAAGCGGGAGGGGAAATAGTCGATCTCACCCCAGCGCAGCCTTCACCAACCCGCTGGCCTTGCTCATGTCGATGACGCAGCCGTGGCGTTCCTTCAGCACGGCCATCACCTTGCCCATGTCCTTCACGCTCGCCGCGCCGACCTCCGCCTTGATGCTCTCGATCGCGGCTTTCGTCTCTTCCTCGCTCATCTGCGCGGGGAGGAAGCTCTCGATCACGTCCAGTTCGGCCTGTTCCTTCGCGGCCAGCTCGTCGCGCCCGCCGCTCTTGAACATGTCGATCGATTCGCGGCGCTGCTTCGCCATCTTCTGGAGCACATCTACCACCACCATATCATCTTCCGGCACGGTCGATGCGGTGCGCAGTTCGATGTCGCGGTCCTTCAGCTTTGCCAGGATCAGGCGCACGGCGGCCAGCCGATCCTTGTCGCCGGCCTTCATCGCGGTGACCTGGGCGCTTTTAATCGTGTCGCGAATCATGGCGAACTTATCCTGTGTCTTGCGGAAAGAAGCAGATATAGCGGCAAAAGAGATTTTTAACAGACGTTGACCTTGGGGGATCGCGCGCCTACCTGACCGGCCGTTTAACCCGCAGCAGACGGGTTTCCGCAAAAGCATAAGAAGGAACCGCAGACCATGGCTGACGCCAAGACCCTCATTGTGCCCAAAGGAGCGACAGGGGTCGTGGTTTTCGCCGATGGCAGCGCGGTGTTCGGCCGCGGTTTCGGCGCCGTGGGCGAAGCGGTGGGCGAACTCTGCTTCAACACCTCCATCACCGGCTATCAGGAGATCATGACCGATCCCTCCTACGCCGGGCAGATCATCAACTTCACCTTCCCCCATATCGGCAATGTCGGCACCAACCTGGACGATGTGGAGGCCGACAACCCCTATGCGCTCGGCTGCATCGTCCGGCAGGATGTGACCGGGCCCAGCAATTTCCGCAATGTCGAGCCGTTCGATCAGTGGATGCGCGAGCATGGCCGCATCGGCCTTGCCGGCGTGGACACGCGGGCGCTGACTCGGCTCATCCGGGTGAAGGGCGCGCCCAATGTTGTCATCGCGCATGATCCCGAAGGCCGGTTCGACCTTGCCGCGCTGGCCGCCAAGGCGGCAGCTTGGCCGGGCCTTGAAGGCATGGACCTCGCCATCGAAGTCACCGGCAAGGAAAGCCGCCTGTGGAAGGACGGCGTGTGGAAGCTCGGCTTTGGCTATGGCGCGGGCGAAGCGACCGACGACCGCCCCCATGTCGTCGCGATCGACTATGGCGCGAAGAACAATATCTTTCGCAATCTGGTGAAGGCCGGCGCGCGCGTTACCGTGCTGCCCGCCACCGCCACTTATGAGCAGGTGATGGAGCAGAAGCCCGACGGCGTGTTCCTCTCCAACGGTCCGGGCGATCCTGCCGCGACCGGCGCCTATGCCGTGCCGGTGATCGCGGCGCTCTTGACCGAGAATATCCCGATCTTCGGCATCTGCCTGGGTCACCAGCTTCTCGGCCTCGCGGTCGGCGCGAAGACGATCAAGATGCATCAGGGCCATCGCGGGGCGAACCATCCGGTCAAGCGCCTGTCGGACGGCCTGGTCGAGATCACCAGCATGAACCACGGCTTCGCGGTCGACGCCGACACGCTCCCCGACAATGTGCGGCCTACCCATGTGTCGCTCTTCGACGGCAGCAATTGCGGCATCGAACTGACCGACAGGAACGCCTTCTCGGTCCAGTACCACCCCGAAGCCTCGCCGGGACCGCAGGACAGCTTCTACCTGTTTAAACGGTTTGTGGAGGGGTTAACGACGTGAGAATGGATCAGGAAAATGAGGGATGGCTTCTCGGTATGCTCTCACAATGTGCCTTCCCGCATAAAGTTTCAGGCTTCCCCAAAATATCGCAATGTCATCCGCGTAATCACATCCAAGAATCACATCATTTATTTGCATTGCGGCAGGGCAATATCCAACCATTACGTTAAATACGAACTTATTTTGTTGGAATATATGAGCTCCACTGGAGATGTGGCAGGAAGCATTTCGACAGTCTCTAATTAAATCGGTAACATCTCTACCACCATCTTGCTGAGAGATATCGTCCTTGAAGCATATTCGTTTTCGGTTTTTATCTAGTTTTTGAAGCAAGTCACTCAATTCAATGAGGATTTGTGTTATGCAAGGTCGAAAGAAAGGGCTCTCTGATCCTTTTGAACTTAGGATGCCGGTGTCTAAGAGATCAGCAATACTACGAATTGAAGTACGAGCATCTGTATCAAAATAGTCTGCTGGGATTGAGCCTGGTTTTCTCATTTGGAATGCCCTTTCAAGGGTGGAACGATTTGTAGGATATAGACAGTATAATGCCCAAACGCACCGACATCTCCTCCATCCTCATCATCGGCGCGGGGCCGATCATCATCGGCCAGGCGTGCGAGTTCGATTATTCGGGCACGCAGGCGGTGAAGGCGCTCAAGGAAGAGGGCTATCGCATCATCCTGGTCAATTCCAACCCGGCCACGATCATGACCGACCCGGAATTCGCCGACGCCACCTATGTCGAGCCGATCACGCCCGAAATCGTGGCGAAGATCATCGAGAAGGAGCGGCCCGACGCGGTGCTGCCGACGATGGGCGGGCAGACGGCGCTTAACACCGCGCTCGCGCTGTTCAATGACGGCACGCTGGAGAAATATGGCGTCAAGATGATCGGCGCGGACGCAGAAGCCATCGACAAGGCGGAGGATCGGCTGAAATTCCGCGACGCGATGGACAAGATCGGACTGGAGTCCGCCCGCTCGCGCATCGCCCATACGATGGAAGAGGCGCTCGACGCGCTGGAGTTCACCGGCCTTCCCTCGATCATCCGGCCGAGCTTCACGCTTGGCGGCACCGGGGGCGGTGTCGCCTACAACCGGGAAGAGTTCAAGCGGATCGTTGCCGAAGGGCTGGACGCGTCCCCCACCACCGAAGTGCTGATCGAGGAATCGCTGCTCGGCTGGAAGGAATATGAGATGGAGGTCGTGCGGGACCGCAACGACAATGCCATCATCATCTGCTCGATCGAAAATGTCGATCCGATGGGCGTCCATACGGGCGACTCCATCACCGTCGCGCCAGCGCTGACGCTGACCGACAAGGAATATCAGATCATGCGCAACGCCAGCATCGCGGTGCTGCGCGAAATCGGCGTCGAAACTGGCGGCTCCAATGTGCAGTTCGCGGTCAATCCCAAGGACGGCCGCCTGATCGTGATCGAAATGAACCCGCGCGTGTCGCGTTCCTCGGCGCTGGCGTCGAAGGCGACGGGCTTCCCCATCGCCAAGGTCGCGGCGAAGCTGGCGGTCGGCTACACGCTCGACGAGATCGAGAACGACATCACCGGCGCGACCCCCGCGTCGTTCGAGCCGACCATCGACTATGTCGTGACGAAGATTCCGCGCTTTGCCTTTGAAAAGTTCAAGGGGAGCGAACCCCTGCTCGGCACCGCGATGAAGTCGGTGGGCGAAGTCATGGCGATCGGCCGCAACATCCACGAATCGATGCAGAAGGCGCTGCGCGGCCTGGAAACGGGCCTTTCCGGCTTCAACGATGTCGACCATCTGGTCGGCGCGCCCAAGGACGACATCGTCGCCGCGCTTGCCCAGCCGACGCCCGACCGGCTGCTGATCGCGGCGCAGGCCCTGCGCGAAGGGCTGAGCGTCCCGGAAATCCATACGATCGCCAAGTTCGATCCCTGGTTCCTGGAGCGGCTCAAGGAAATCGTGGACGCGGAGAGCGAGGTGCTCGCCAACGGCCTGCCGCAGGACGCGGACGGGATGCGTCGCCTCAAATCCATGGGCTTTTCCGACAAGCGGCTCGCCTATCTGGCGCTCAAGTCCGCCAATCTGCGCGGCATGGAGCGCGGCATCGCGCGCGGTTCCGGCCTGATCCACGAAGCGGTCAAGGCCATGACCGGCGGCGTCACCGAGGACGAAGTGCGCAAGCTGCGCCACAAGCTGGGCGTCCGCCCCGTTTTCAAGCGCATCGACACCTGCGCCGCCGAATTCGAGGCGAAGACGCCCTATATGTACTCCACCTACGAAGCGCCGATCTTTGGGCAAGCGGAGAATGAGGCGCAGCCCAGCGACCGGAAGAAGGTCGTGATCCTGGGTGGTGGCCCCAACCGGATCGGGCAGGGGATCGAGTTCGACTATTGCTGCGTCCACGCCTGCTTCGCGCTGGCGGAGGCGGGCTATGAGACGATCATGGTCAACTGCAACCCGGAAACGGTGTCGACCGATTATGACACGTCCGACCGCCTCTATTTCGAGCCGCTGACGGCGGAGGATGTGCTCGAAATCCTGAGCGTCGAAATGTCGGCGGGCACGCTGGCCGGCGTCATCGTGCAGTTCGGCGGGCAGACCCCGCTCAAGCTCGCGCAGGCGCTGGAGGATGCGGGCGTGCCGATCCTGGGCACCAGCCCCGATGCCATCGACCTGGCCGAAGATCGCGAGCGTTTTGCGGCGCTGATCGACAAGCTGAAGCTGCGCCAGCCCGCCAACGGCATCGCGCGCAGCCGGGAGGAGGCGATCGCCGTCGCCAACCGCATCGGCTATCCCGTCCTCATGCGCCCCTCCTACGTGCTCGGCGGCCGTGCGATGGAGATCGTCGACGGCCAGGCTCAGCTGGAGGAATATATCGCCACCGCGGTTCAGGTGTCGGGCGACTCGCCGGTCCTCATCGACCAATATCTGCGCGACGCCGTGGAGGTGGACGTGGACGCGCTGTGCGACGGCGACGATGTCGTCGTGGCGGGCGTGCTCCAGCATATCGAGGAAGCGGGCGTCCATTCGGGCGACAGCGCCTGTTCGCTCCCGCCCTACAGCCTGTCTCCCGATGTCGTCGCGGAAATCGAACGGCAGGCCGATGTGCTGGCGCGGGCGCTGTCCGTCCGCGGCCTCATGAACATCCAGTTCGCGGTCAAGGATGGGGTCGTCTACCTCATCGAGGTCAACCCGCGCGCCAGCCGCACCGTCCCCTTCGTCGCCAAGGCAATTGGCACGCCGATAGCCAAGATCGCAAGCCGCGTGATGGCCGGCGAGAAGCTGAAGGATCTGCCGAAGATCGACCGCAACGCCATTTCGCACATCGCGGTCAAGGAAGCCGTCTTCCCCTTCGCGCGCTTCCCCGGCGTCGATCCCGTCCTCTCGCCGGAAATGAAGAGCACGGGCGAAGTCATGGGGATCGATAGCGATTTCGCGACGGCGTTTGCCAAGGCACAGATCGGCGCGGGAACCATACTGCCAACCGGCGGCACCGTCTTCATCTCGGTCAAGGACAGCGACAAGCCCGTTATCCTGCCCGCCGCGCGCAAGCTTTCTGATCTCGGCTTCACCATCATCGCGACGGGCGGCAATGCGAAATATCTGGAGGAGCATGGGATTGCCGTCCAGCGCATCAACAAGGTGGCGGAGGGCCGGCCGCATATCGTCGACAAGATCACCGACGGCGAAGTGCAGCTGATCTTCAATACGACCGAAGGATGGCAGTCCTTGAAGGACAGCAAGGCCATTCGCACGTCGGCGCTGCGGGCCAAGATCGCCAGTTTCACGACGGCGGCAGCCAGCGTCGCGGCGGCCGACGCCATAGAGGCGCTGCGGGGCCACGCCCTTGAAGTGCGGGCGTTGCAGTCCTATTATCCGCAGTCGCACGCTTGATCCCCTGCACAGGAATGAGGTTGCGGGGCGGCTCCATGGACGGGGCCGTCAGAGGGAAGTTTTGACGAAGGATTTAGGGAATGGCGACCGTCGAGAAGATGCCGATGCTGCAGGCGGGCTATGACAAGCTCAGCGGCCAGCTGCGCGAGCTGAAGGCGGAACGTCCGCTGATCGTGGACGCGATCGAAGAAGCACGGGCGCATGGCGATCTTTCGGAAAATGCCGAATATCATGCCGCCAAGGAACGGCAGGGCCAGGTAGAGGCGACCATCGCCGATCTGGAAGACAAGCTGTCCCGCGCGCAGATCATCGATCCCACGACGCTGTCGGGCGACCGGATCGTGTTCGGCGCGACCGTTACGCTGCTGGACGAGGATGACAAGCCGATCCGTTACCAGATCGTGGGTCAGGCGGAAGCCGACGCCAAGCTGGGCATGATCAGCTACAACAGCCCGCTCGGCCGTGCGCTCATCGGCCGCGAGGTCGGGGACGAGGTCGAGGTGTCGGTGCCGTCCGGGGACAAATTCTACCTGGTCGACAAAATCGAATTCATCTGATCCCGTGAAACTGCCGTCCGGCCGCACGACCAACAGCATCGCGGCGATCAATGTCGCCGTCTTCCTGCTGTTGTCCTTCGCCGGTCGGGTCGAGGACGCCGCGATTCTTGGCGGCTTCATCCCGGCGCGCTGGGGCGCGCCGGGCTTGCTGGACGGCATGGCGGCGGTGCCGTTCTGGCTCACGCCGGTCAGTTCCGCCTTCATCCATGCCGGCTGGCTGCACATCGTCTTCAACATGCTGATGCTGCTCTTCTGCGGCCGGCAGGTCGAACATGTGCTGGGATGGAGCGGGACGCTGATCCTCTATGCGATCGGCGCTTACGCGGCCTGTCTGGCGCAGTGGATCGCCGATCCGCTTTCCAGCAATCCCATGGTGGGCGCGAGCGGCGCGATCTCCGCCATCGTCGCGACCTATTCCTTGCTCTACAGCCAGCAACAGGTGCGGCGCATCGGACCCTTGTCGTCCAATGTCGTGCGGATGCTGTGGCTCGCGGCGGCGTGGATCGTCATGCAGCTGATGATCGGTTACGCTTCGGGCAGCGATCTGGCGGGCATCGGGCAGATCGCGGTCGCCGCGCACATCGGCGGCTTCATTGCGGGCCTCGTGCTGACCCGGCCGCTGCTGCGCTGGCGCTTTCGCAAACGGCCGCAGGTCATCAACTGAAGCGGCGACCCGGCACCCGTGCAGGGCGCTGGGTTCGCGGAATGTTGAAACGGATCTGAGCCTTAGCCCTGCGGCAGTTCCGGTTCCAGCAGGCGATGCAGATGCACGATGACATAGCGCATTTCGGCATCGTCGACCGTCCGCTGCGCCGCAGCGCGCCACGCCTTCTCCGCAGAAGCATAGTCAGGATATACGCCGACCAGATCGACGGCATTCAGATCCTGGAATTCCAGCGTCTGCGGATTGGTAACGCGACCGCCCATCACCAGATGCATCTTGCTCATGGCGTTTTCTATTCTCCTTTGGATGAGCGGCGACCCTTAGCAGGGCGTCCACCTGGGTCAAAGGGGATCAGGGACGGGTATCGATTGCGTTTGATGCAATCGCGATTAACTTTTGTGCAATCGTGATTTGATCGCGTCGCTCAGCGCATCGACTTTGGCCGCGACCAGCGTCGTGACTTCGTCCGCGATCTTCGACGCCTTTTCGGGCAGGTGGGCGCTTGCCACGCTGTCCTTGGCACTGACCGCTGCATCGCCCGCTGCGTTCAGCGCGTTGCTGGCTCCGCTCTTCACCGTTTCTGCGCCGTCGGCGGCGACGGCGCGCGCGGCAATCGCTGCTTCGACCAGCTTCGCGCCAGCGGTGGACGCCAAACTCGGCAATGCCTTCATCACGCGGCGGCTCTTAGGGAACATCCAGGCGACGACTGCACCGACCGCGACCGCACCCGCCACCGCGGCGATGGGGTGTTCCTGTACGATCTCGTTGGCGCGGGTGGCAACGCGCTGCGTCCGGTCGCGTACGTCGCCATAGGCGTCGCTTGCCTTCTCCCGGCCTGTCTGGATGAGGTCGGTGGCGCTTTCGCGCGCCTTTTCAGTGCCGTCCTTGATTCGGTCGGTCGTGCTGATCGCCACATCATTGGCGGCGTCGCGGACGCGGGTCAGTTGAGCGCGGATATCAGCCATCTTGGGTCTCCGATTCCTGTGTCTGGGAGTCATGCTGCCGAACGTATAAGCGGCGGAAAAGTGCCGCCAGGGGCCGCCGGCCTAAATAAAGGAGAAATGCGCCAGCCGCCGCGCCCGTTGCGACCGGGCGTTGACGCGCCTTCGCCGTCAGGTTGGTCGCGACATTGCGCACGGCACCGCTTATCCCGTCCTTCGCGTCCTGTTTGAGCGCCGCGGGGGACAGCCGCTCCTTGGCGCGGTTGGCGCTGTTCTGCAACTGCCGGCGGGCGGCGTCAGCCCGGTCGCAGGCGGCACGATAGGCGGTGTCGCTCATCGGCTGATTCTCTCCCTCATCCGGGTGATGCTTCCCTTGGCGAGCAGCAGCAGCATCAGCGCGACGACCAGCGCGCCGCCAACCACAATGAGTGTCGCCCAGAGCGGCCCCACATGCACGGCGAGCGCGAAGGTCAATCCCACCAGCAGGGCGACGATTGCCCCGAAGACCAGGATCAGGGCAACCAGCCCGAAGATCGCGGCGTTGCGGATGCCCGCGGCAACGATGCCGGCGCGGACCTTTTGCCTGTCCACTTCGGCGTCCGCATAGGCGCGGCCATCCGCGTAGAGACGGGCGAGCACGTCGCGCACGCTCTCCGCGCGCACGTCGTCCTCATGCCCGTCGGTCTCCGGCGTCACCGCCGTTTCCGCTGGCTTGTCTGTCACTCTTGGCCTCCGCCCCGCCTTGCGGGCCTGTGCGTCGGTATGTCTGAAAAGGCGGTGTCAGGCCTTGTCGTCGGAACCCTTGGCGAGCCGCATCAGCACATAGCCCACAACGGCTGCCGCGCCGATCGCCACCGCCGGGCTCTTGCGCACGAAATCGCGCGCTTCGCCCAGCAACTGATCGACATCCTTGCTGTCCAGGGAATCGGCTGCGCCCGCCACCGTCTCGGCGGCCTGCCGCGCATAATCGCCATATTGCGGACCCAGCTTCGCGTCGACCGTGCCGGCGGTATCGGCAATCAGCTTCGCCAGGCTCTGCATCGCCGTACCCGTTTTTTCCTTGGCGACACCGGCGGCGGACAGAGCGGTCTTCCCGGCCTGTTCCTTGATCGGATCGATCTGCGCCTTCCAATCCACGGCATTGATCTTGTCGACAGCGGCGCGAGCGGCCTTTTCCGCCTGTTCCTTGAGCGGCGCGACCTGCGTGGTCCAGCCATGGGCCGACGATCCATTGCCGGCCTTGCGTGTCGCGGCGGTCTTGACCGGCGGGCTCTTCACCGGGGCAGGCGCGGCGGCACCGGCGGCAGCGCCCTTCACCGGCTTGGCCTTCACGGGCTTGTCGGCGGCGGGCTTGCGGCCACGCTTGGCGGGCGGGGTTTCCGGTGTGTCGGCCATCGTCCTAATCTCCCTTTCTCAAAGGCAAGTGTCACTGCCTTCCACGGCGAAAGTCCTGCACCCCCCAATGCTTTGGCGCGGGTGGAGTTCCGTTGCCGTACCAATTAGACCATCGGCATTTTTCGTGCCCGCGCAAGCCCTGCATTGCCAAGGGCGGGGGGGCTGGCTAAGCGGGGCGCGTTTCCGAGGGGCCAGAGGGGCCGCCGTTACGACGCCAAGTGCAGGGAGCGATCATGACAGCCATTCTCGATATTCACGCGCGCCAGATACTCGACAGCCGGGGCAACCCCACGGTCGAGGTCGATGTCATGCTGGAAGACGGCAGCTTCGGCCGCGCCGCCGTACCCTCCGGCGCGTCCACCGGCGCCTACGAAGCGGTAGAAAAGCGCGACGGGGACAAGAGCAAATATCTGGGCAAGGGCGTGCTTCAGGCGGTCGCCGCCGTGAATGACGAGATTGCCGAGCAGATCATCGGCCTGGATGCCGAGGACCAGGCCGAAGTCGACGCCGCGATGATCGGTCTCGACGGCACGGAGAACAAGTCGCGCCTGGGCGCCAACGCCATTTTGGGTGTCTCGCTCGCTGTCGCGAAGGCTGCTGCCGACGCGCGCGGCCTGCCGCTCTACCGCTATGTCGGGGGCGTGTCGGCCCATGTCCTGCCGGTGCCGATGATGAACATCATCAACGGCGGCGAACATGCCGACAATCCCATCGATTTCCAGGAATTCATGGTCATGCCGGTGGGTGCGGAAAGCATCGCCGACGCCGTGCGGATCGGATCGGAGATCTTCCATACGCTCAAGAAGGGCCTGCATGACAAGGGGCTGGCGACCTCTGTCGGCGACGAAGGCGGCTTCGCGCCCAATATCGCCTCGACCCGCGACGCGCTGGACTTCATTCTCGCCAGCATCGAGAAGGCGGGCTACAAGCCGGGCGACGACGTCGTGCTGGCGCTGGACTGCGCGGCGACCGAATTCTTCAAGAACGGCAAGTACGAGATTTCGGGCGAGGGCCTGTCGCTCTCCCCGGTCGAAATGGCGGATTATCTCGCCGCCCTGTGCGCCGACTATCCGATCAAATCGATCGAAGACGGTATGAGCGAGGACGATTTCGAGGGCTGGAAGGCGCTGACCGACAAGATTGGCGGCAAGGTTCAGCTGGTGGGCGACGACCTGTTCGTCACCAACCCCGCACGCCTCGCCATGGGCATCGGCAAGGGGCTTGCCAACTCGCTGCTGGTGAAGGTCAACCAGATCGGCACGCTGACCGAAACGCTGGCGGCGGTCGATCTCGCGCACCGTTCGCGCTACACCGCGGTCATGTCGCACCGTTCGGGCGAAACGGAGGACGCGACCATCGCGGACCTCGCCGTCGCGACCAATTGCGGGCAGATCAAAACCGGATCGCTGGCGCGTTCCGACCGGCTCGCCAAATATAATCAGCTCATCCGCATCGAAGAGGAATTGGGCGACGTGGCCGTGTATGCGGGTCGCTCCATTTTTCGCTGAGTCCGTAACGATTCCGCCGGCCGCAAAATAGGCGATTTTTCGCTTGCGGCCGGCCCCTGCCTGTGATTCATCTGCTCCATGGCGCATATCGCGAAATTACGTCTTCTTCTCTTCTCGGCCTTCGGACCCGCGATCGCGCTGCTCCTGCTGCTCTTCTTCGCCGGCTACGTCGTGCTGGGGTCCAATGGCGTGCTCGCGTGGGGGGACTATTCGCGCCAGCTCCACGCCGCCAAGGGGGAGCTCAAGAAGACGCAGGAGGCGCGCGCGGAACTCAAGAACAGGGTCGATGCGCTCGATCCCCGCCGGGTCGATCCCGACCTTGCCGACGAACTGATTCGCCGCCAGCTCGGCGTCATCCATCATGACGAAGTGGTCGTACCCCTGAACTGATCAGGGTCATGCGCAAGCTTCTTTCACGGTTCGAATGGCAGAAGCAATTTTCCTGCCTTTGAGATGACGGGCAGGCTTGTACCCGCCGACAGCAACACCAAATTACAGCCAGGACGGGCGGTTTCGCCCGGATTTGCAGGGGTGCGCAGTTGCAATATATGCAACAGGACGGCTATATCGGGCTTCCTTCCATCCTACCCCACGCAAAAGGATAACAGCCTTGGCGAAACCAACGACGCCGCGTCCGACGCGCGCAAAGGCACAGGCGGCTGCACCCGCCGCCAGCGCGGACCATAACCGGCCTCGCCCCGAGACACCGTCCGACTATAAGGCCAGCAAGGAAGAGCTGCTGGAATTCTATCGGCAGATGGTCCTGATCCGCCGCTTCGAGGAAAAGGCGGGCCAGCTTTACGGTCTGGGCCTGATCGGCGGCTTCTGTCACCTCTATATCGGTCAGGAAGCGGTTGCGGTCGGCATCCAGTCGGCTCTGAAGCCCGGCAAGGACAGCGTTATCACCGGCTATCGCGATCATGGCCATATGCTCGCCTACGGCATCGATCCCAAGGTCATCATGGCTGAATTGACCGGCCGCGAAGCGGGCATTTCGCGCGGCAAGGGCGGTTCGATGCACATGTTCAGCGTCGAACATAAATTCTACGGCGGGCACGGCATCGTCGGCGCGCAGGTGTCGCTCGGCGCGGGCCTAGGTTTTGCGCACAAATATAACGAGGATGGCGGCGTATGCGTCGCCTATTTCGGTGACGGCGCGGCCAACCAGGGCCAGGTCTACGAGAGCTTCAACATGGCGGAACTGTGGAAGCTGCCGATCATCTTCGTGATCGAAAACAACCAATATGCCATGGGCACCAGCGTCAACCGCGCCTCGTCGGAGGACCAGCTCTATCGCCGGGGCGAGAGCTTCCGCATTCCTGGGCTTCAGGTCGACGGCATGGACGTGCTCGCTGTGCGCGGCGCGACCGAGGAGGCCCTGAAATGGGTTCAGGACGGCAACGGCCCCATCCTGCTGGAAATGAAGACCTACCGCTATCGCGGCCATTCCATGTCGGATCCGGCCAAATATCGCTCGCGTGAGGAAGTGCAGACCATGCGCGAAAAATCCGACCCGATCGAAGGCGCGAAGAAATATCTGGCTGACGCCGGCGTCAGCGAGGACGAGATCAAGCAGATCGATCAGGACATCCGCAAGATCGTGGCCGAAGCCGCGGATTTCGCCGAAACCTCGCCCGAACCGGAAGCGCATGAACTCTATACCGACGTGCTGGTGGAGCAATATTGATGGGTATCGCAATCAAGATGCCGGCGCTCTCGCCGACGATGGAAGAAGGCACGCTGGCCAAGTGGCTGGTGAAGGAAGGCGATGAGGTGAAGTCCGGCGACATCCTGGCCGAGATCGAGACCGACAAGGCGACGATGGAATTCGAAGCCGTGGACGAAGGCAAGATCGGCAAGATCATGATCGCCGAAGGCACCGAGGGCGTGAAGGTCGGCACCGTCATCGCCGAAATGGCGGGCGAGGGCGGCGAGGCTGCCGCGCCCGCACCCAAGGCCGAGGAAAGCGCGCCTCCGGTTGCGCCGGAAGCCGCGCCCGACGCGCCAAAGAAGGCGGAAAGCGGCACGTCGAAGCTGGCCGCCGAGACCAAGGCGTCGGTCAAGGATCCCGCCATTCCCGAAGGCACCGCCTATGTGAAGACGACCGTGCGCGAAGCATTGCGCGACGCGATGGCGGAAGAAATGCGCAAGGATCCGCGCGTCTTCGTGATGGGTGAGGAAGTGGCGGAATACCAGGGCGCGTACAAGGTGACGCAGGGCCTGCTGGACGAATTCGGGCCCAAGCGCGTCATCGACACGCCGATCACCGAATATGGCTTTGCCGGCGTCGGCACGGGCGCGGCGATGGGCGGCCTGCGCCCGATCATCGAGTTCATGACGTTCAACTTCGCCATGCAGGCGATCGACCACATCATCAACTCGGCCGCCAAGACCAACTATATGTCCGGCGGCCAGATGCGCTGCCCGATCGTGTTCCGCGGCCCCAACGGCGCAGCGAGCCGCGTTGCGGCCCAGCATTCGCAGAATTACGGTCCCTGGTATGCCTCCGTGCCCGGCCTGATCGTCATCGCGCCTTATGACTCGGCCGATGCCAAGGGGCTGCTCAAGGCCGCGATCCGGTCGGAAGACCCGGTCGTGTTCCTGGAAAATGAGCTGGTCTACGGCCGCAGCTTCGACGTGCCGCAGCTGGACGACTATGTCCTGCCCATCGGCAAGGCGCGGATCGTGCGCGAAGGCAAGGACGTGACGCTGGTCAGCTATTCGATCGGCGTGGGCGTGGCGCTGGAAGCCGCCGAGGCGCTGGCGGGCGAGGGCATCGACGCGGAGGTCATCGACCTGCGCACGCTGCGTCCGCTCGACACCGACACGGTATTGGACAGCCTCAAGAAGACCAATCGCATCGTGGTGGTGGAAGAAGGCTGGCCGACCTGCTCGATCGCGTCGGAGATCGCCGCCGTGGTCATGGAAAAGGGCTTTGACGATCTCGACGCCCCGGTGCTGCGCGTCACCAATGAGGACGTACCGCTCCCCTATGCCGCGAACCTCGAAAAGGCCGCGCTGATCGACGCCACCCGCGTCGTCCAGGCGGCGAAGAAGGTCTGCTATAAGTAAGCCAGGAGCCGGGCGGCCTTACGCGGCCGCCCGGCGTCCATATCCTTATCGAGTCAGGCGTGCAGTCGACACGGCTTTCTGGAACAGCGCCGCGAGCGATGCGGAGATGTCGTCGCCCGTCGTCACCTTGTAGAAAAGATTGGGCGATGCGCAGCTTGCCAGCGCCGGGCTGATCTTGTCAGGCGCAGCGAGATACGGATTGCGCACGTTGCTGATCGACCAACTGTCGTTCGCCGCCTCGTAGAGATATTCGGTGTAGAGCACCGCGATGCGTATGCCGCGATTCTTGATGTCCGTGCATTGCGAGGTCGGGATCGGCCCGAGCTTGCGGCCGCTCGCATTCTCGTCGCGCATGCCGTCGGTGATGAGGAACAGGATCGCCTGCGGCGTGTCGCCCGCCCGGTTCGACCCGGTGCCCGGTATCAGCGGCATGTTGGCGAGCGCACCGGTGAAGGCGGCGGTGAAATTGGTGTGCTGGTCATTGTCGTTGATGCCGCACACCGCCTGATTGTTGCGGCAGACCGTCAGAAGCTGGAGGTTCGCGGCGCTGCTCTTGGCGGTGGTCGGGCTGACCGGCGTTGTGAGGACCGGCTTGTAGGACACGTCGAAGTTCGACATGGCGAACCGATAGCTCGCCTTATTCTCTGCTGCGGTCGAAATCGCCACATCTGTCAGGTCGGCGACGGCTTCCTGCACTAGATCCATGCGCAGTTTGAGCTTCAGGTCGGTCTTGGCGATGTAATAATTGTCGACATAGGCGCCGTTCACCTTCTTCGTCCCGCCCGGGTCCGACGAAGTCGTGCTGGTCTGGTGGCAGGCGAAGGCGCAACCCGCGCCGCCGCCCTGCGACTTTGTCGCGTTGATCATCGCGGCGATTCCGGCCGTGGTGGCGGGAATGGCCATGGAGGGCGAACTGTCCACCAGCAGATAAAAGTCGATATTGGGCGCGTCGGCGGCCCGCGACGAGGATGTTCCGCCGATCGGAATGGATTGCATGCCCAATATACCACCGAAATAATTCTTCGATGTCGCGGTATAGGTGACGGTGGCCTGACGGCTGATACTGGCGCTGACGTTGTCAGTGACCGTGACCGTCAGCTGGGTATTGGGATCGAAGACCAGTCCGTTAAGGGACGACGCCTGCCCCTTGAACAGGTTGATAGCCTGCTGGCGCGCGGTGCTGGCGTTCACGCGCATCATCGGCTTCGTCACCGCCGACAGCGCGGCGGCGTCCGCGATCGCATTCATCTTGCTTTGCAGGCGTGCGGCCTGCGAATAGTCGATGACCATGCCGGTCCCCATCACCATCGGCCCGAGCGCAATGGCGAAGATCATCAGCGCATTGCCGCGCTGGCTCTGGCGGAGGCCGCGAAAGCGGGACAGGGACGGGAAGGGCATTGGCTGTGTCCTGAACCTACTGAAGATTGACGCTGTCTGACAGGCGCGGATACATGTAGATCTTGTCGGTCATGGTGATGGTCGGCACCATCGCTAGGCCAACCGAGGGCGTGTAGGGGTAGCTACTCTCCGCCAAGATCACGTAACTGTCATTCTGCGCGACGCCTGTTGGCAGAGTGACCGAGGCCCCGATGGTGCGCGCAGTGCCGTTTTGCGCACGGCTCCACGACACGGTCGCGGCTCCAGCGGCACTGACGTAGATTTGCGAGACGACGAAGGTGCCGGGCGCGGCGCTGTATGGTGCCATGATCTGATCCGAGGATCGAAGAATCGAGTCCGCCTCGGATGAACTGATCGACGTATATTGGGTCGTGAGATCTGCGATGGCCCGGGTGGCAATGCCCAGCTTCCGCTTTGCCCCGACTGCATCCGTCACCTGAAAAGTGCCCAGGAACATGAGGACGAGGATGGGCGCGGTCAGCGCGAATTCGACGGCGGCCATGCCCGCTCGGTTACGGCGGATCGCTTCGATGATGTGAGGCCGGGTCACGTCGAAGTCGTTTCGTTCTTGAAGATCAGTGTCGCGATCATCAGCCGCTTGCCGTTGGGCTGGTTGGCGACGGTGAAATTGAGCGGTCCTGCCGCGCTGGAGGCCAGATACATGATCCGCAGCCGCACGACCTCCCCATCGTCGCCCGGATCATAGGACCAGCTGTTGCTTGGCACCCCGTTGTTATAGGTGATCGTCGGAGTGGACGTGTCGGCTGCCGCCATGGTCGGGAAGGCCGCGATATCGACCATAACGTCGCTGCATTTCACGAAACTGGGCAGTTTGCCGCATACGACCGTTTTGAACTGGGCCTGCGTCGTATTGCCGGCGCGGTTCTGGCCGGTCATGACAAGCCGTGCGCTCTTTTCCGTTGCGGTTTCGAGCGTCTGCTGCGTGAACAGGGTGATGGAGACCTGGACAATGGCCAGCACGATGGCAATGAGGGGGATGACGATGAAGCCGAATTCCACCAGCGCGGCGCCGCGGTGGTCGGACTTCAAGCCTGCGAGGCTGGGCTTTGCCAATTCATGATGCGCACGTTGCTTCATCGTCTATCTGATCTTATGCCCAACCCTCGCCCGGTCAGACTGGGCCCCTTGGCTGAATACACCAAAGGTAGTTACCAATTTCTTTAGAGCTGCCGCCTCTGCCCTTGCTGCTGTGCGCCCATGCGGCGGACAGCGATCGCGCACGCGCGATATGGGCGTTCGACGCCCGGCTGGCGCAGGTCGCGCGCACCACCAGTGAGCCAACGATCGGGCGGATGCGCCTGGCCTGGTGGACCGAGGTGATCGAAGATGCCGCCGGGAGGAAGGGGCGTGGTGAGCCGGTGGTGGATGCGTTGCGCGCGGCGGGCGCTATCGGCGCGCCCGGCCTTGTCGCGCTGATCGACGGCTGGGACGTGCTTGTCGCTGAAGCGGACATCGACCGAGAAGCGCTGCGGGACTATGCGGTCGGGCGCGGCGGCGGCCTGTTCCGGGCACTGGCGGATGCGGGGGAAGCGCCAGACTGGCTGATCGACGCCGGGCAGGTCTGGGCCTTGTGGGACTTGGCGGGGCATGTGGGGGACGCGGCGCTTGCCGATGCGGCGCTGGCGCTCGCCCGCGACTTGCTGCCGGGGATGGAACGAGTTCGCTGGCCGGGAGCATGGAAGCCGCTGCGCATCGCCTTCACCCTCGCGCGGCAGGATGCACTGGCGGGGCGGGGCGCGCAGCGCGGGATGCCGCGATCGCTGGCGCTGCGGCTGCTGCGGATCGCGCTTGTCGGCCGCTAGGGTGTCGGGATAGGCTGCCCCCGAAACAGGGGACAGGCGGCATGGGACGGATATTGGCGGGTGGCATGGCGGCGCTGCTGCTGGTCGCGGGCGGCTTGTTCTGGTGGCAGGGGCGGGCGGATCGCGCGCCGCTGCCGCAACTCGCCTCAGCCGCTCCGCCCCCACCGGCCATTGAGGGCCTGCCCGAAGGCGATCCCGACGCTGTGGGCGAAGCCCCGCCCATGCCCGGCGAAGCCAGCCCCCAGACCCGCGAGCAGAAACGTTTCGCCCGTTATGACCGGAACCGCGATGGCGTGATCACCCGTGTCGAAATGCTCGGCACGCGGACAAGGGCCTTCAAGGCGCTGGACAAGGACGGCGACAACCTTCTGTCCTTCGAGGAATGGGCCGTGGCGACGGCGGACAGGTTCGGTGCGGCGGACGCGGACAAGGATGGGAAACTAACCCCTGCGGAATTCGCCGCCACCGCGCCCAAACGGCCGGCCAAGCAAAGGTGCCGGTGCTGACAGAGCAGCCTTGCGCTTACGCCACCGCACCCATCCATTCGCCGAACGAGGCGCGGGCGCGGGCGGTATAGGCTTCCTTCCGGCTCTTCTTCTTGACGTCCGCCAGCGGCGGAAAGAGGCCGAAATTGACGTTCATCGGCTGATAGTCGGCGGTTTCCACATTGCCTGTCACATGGCCGAGCAGCGCGCCCAATGCCGTGTCTGGCGGCGGCGGCGTCAGCGACCGGCCCGCTATCTCGGCCGCAGCGAAGCGTCCCGCCAGCAGCCCGATGGCGGCGCTCTCCACATAGCCCTCGCATCCCGTCATCTGCCCTGCAAAGCGGATATGCGGCGCGGATTTCAGGCGCAGCGTCGGGTCGAGCAGCTTGGGGCTCTGGATGAAGGTGTTGCGGTGGAGGCCGCCCAGCCGGGCGAACTCCGCCTTCTCAAGCCCGGGGATGGTGCGGAATAGCTCCACTTGCGCGCCATGCTTCAGTTTTGTCTGGAAGCCGACCATGTTCCACAACGTGCCGCTGGCATTGTCCTGCCGCAACTGCACCACGGCATAGGGCCAGCGACCGGTGCGCGGATCGTCCAGACCCATGGGCTTCATGGGGCCATGGCGCAGCGTTTCCGGCCCGCGCGAGGCCATCACCTCGATCGGCATGCAGCCCTCGAAATAGGGGGTGTTGGCCTCCCATTCCTTGAATTCGGTCTTCTCGCCGTCCAGCAGCCCTTGGACGAACTCCTGATACTGGTCCTTCGTCATCGGGCAGTTGATATAATCCTTGCCCTCGCCGCCGCCGGGACCGACTTTGTCCCAGCGGTTCGCCATCCAGCATTTGTCCATGTCGATGCTGTCGAAATGGACGACCGGCGCGATCGCGTCGAAAAAGGCGAGATGCTCCATGCCCGCCGCCCGGCCGACGCTTTCCGCCAGTGCCGGCGCGGTCAGCGGCCCGGTGGCGACGATGGTCATGCCTTGCGTTGGCAACGTGTCGATCCGCTCCCGCACGATCTCCACATTGGGATGCTCCGACAGCGCGCGGGTGACGCCGTCGGAAAAGACATGGCGGTCGACCGCCAGCGCGGAGCCGGCGGGCACCTTGGCCGGCTCGGCCTGGGCCATGATGAGCGAGCCCAGCCGCCGCATCTCCTGATGCAGCAGCCCAACGGCATTCTTGTCCGCGTCATCGGATCGGAAGCTGTTGGAGCAGACCAGTTCGGCAAGCCCATCTGTCTGGTGCGCAGGCGTCATGTCTCCGCTGCCGCGCATTTCCGAGAGGCGCACCTTGATGCCGGCCTGAGCCAACTGCCACGCAGCCTCCGACCCGGCGAGCCCGCCGCCGATGATGTGAACCTGATGATTGGACATTGTTCGCTTAACTTCGCACTTTTCCCGCAGAATCGGCAATTTCCGTTCGCCGGTAGGATATATTGCTGCGTGATGCGAGCAGTATAGCGGCGCGCGGACCTTGTTGGACACCCTGCATGGGCTTTGGTGCAGTCACGGAACTTCGGCCCATGCCATCCGGTTGCTTGCCGTCAGGCAACGCAAGGAGAGTGACGATGGCGAAGCAGTTGAAGAAGGGCGACAAGGTCGAGTGGGACACGAGCCAAGGCAAGACCAAGGGCACGGTGGAGAAGAAGCAGACCAGCACCACCCACATCAAGGGGCACAAGGTCGCCGCGACCAAGGATGACCCGCAATATATCGTGAAGAGCGAGAAATCGGGCAAGAAGGCGGCGCACAAGCCTTCGGAATTGAAGAAGGCGAGTTGACCAGCGGAGGCCGCTCAGAGATGGTGCGGCCCTTGGTCCTATTCGGCGGGAACCACCAGCGCCTCGGGCGGCGTCGCGCTATAATATGCCCCCTCGTCCAATATTCCCTCCCGCTTGGCGACGATCACGCCGACCAGCACCTGCCCCGCCACATTGACGGCGGTGCGGCCCATGTCCAGAATCGGGTCGATCGCGAGCAGCAGCCCCGCACCCTCCAGCGGCAGGCCCAGCGTCGATAGCGTTAGCGTCAGCATCACGGTCGCGCCCGTCAGGCCGGCGGTCGCCGCCGACCCCAGCACCGACACGAACACGATCAGCGCATAGTCGATGGCATGAAGCTGGATGCCATAGAAACCTGCGACGAAGATGGCGGCGAGCGCAGGATAGATGGACGCGCACCCGTCCATCTTGGTCGTCGAGGCAAGCGGAATGGCGAAGGCGGCATAGCCCTTTTCCACGCCCAGCCGTTCGGTCACGGTTTCGGTGACGGGCAGGGTGCCGACCGACGAGCGCGACACGAAGCCAAGCTGGATCGCCGGCCACGCCTTGGCGAAGAAGGCGCCGGGCTTGAGACCGTTGGCCAGCAGCAGCGTCGGATAGACGACCAGCAGGACGAGCGCGAGGCCGAGATAGATGGCAGCGGTGAAGGTGCCAAGCTGCGCCAGCGCGCCCCAGCCGTAGGTGGCGATGGCAGTGCCGATCAGCGCCGCCGACCCGATCGGCGTCAGGCGGATGACCCAGCCGAGCAGCGCCCGCACCACCGCCAGCAGCGAGCGCACGAACGCCAGGAAGGGCTCCGCCCGGTCCCCGACCTTCAGCGTCGCAAGGCCCACGGCGATGGAGATGACCAGCAGTTGCAGGATGTTGAAGCTGACGCTGGTGCTCGCCGATCCGTCCGTAACCTTGGTACTGGCCGACAGCGCCACGCTGTTGCCGGGGACGAGGCCCTTCAGGAAATCGAGCCAGCCGCCGACCGAATCGGGCGCCTTTGCCGCCAAAGCCGCGCTCGACACGCCGACACCCGGCTGCACGATGACGCCGATGGTGATGCCGATGGCCACGGCGATCAGCGCGGTGATCGCGAACCAGAGCAGGGTCTGTCCGGCGAGGCGCGCGGCATTGTCCAGCGCGCGCAGATTGGCGATGGACGCCACGATCGCGGCGAACACCAGCGGCGGCACGATGGCCTTGAGCAAGGAAACGAAGATGGAGCCGACCGTCTTGAGCGTCGTCGCCAGCCAGTTGAGATCGCCGTCCGGCCCCGCGCCGATCTGCCGCGCGACAAGGCCGAGCGCCAAGCCCACGACCATGCCGGCCAGCACTTGGAAACCGAAACTGCGATAGTTGAGGGCCATGCGTCTTCTTCCTTTGAACGCCCGCTATATCGGATGCGGAACATCCCAATGCGCGCAAGCAATTCTTGACGGGTGTATAACATGGATAAGGTGGCCCTCTTTCCATGACGCACGGTCAAACGGATTGGCCGCGCCGATCCGCTATGCCACAGATGTCCCTTCATGCCAGCAGGGAGTATGGACGGATGAGACTATGGGGCGCGGCGCTGGCGATGGGGATGATGATTCCGGCCATGGCGGGAGCGGCCATGACCGACGCGGACGCCGGGGCGGCCAAGGCGATCCTGCTGCGATCCATCGCCTTCCGCACGGTCGAAGGCGCGGGGCAGGTGCCGGCGCTGGCGGCCTATTATGCCGATGTGCTGAAGCAGGCCGGGTTTGCGGACGCAGACATCGTCATCACGCCCATCGGGGAAACGGCGACGCTGGCCGCGACGATCCGGGGCAGCGACCCGAAGCCCAAGCCCATGGCGCTGATCGGCCATATGGATGTGGTAGCGGCCAACCGGGCGGACTGGACGCGCGATCCCTTCGTGCCGGTGGAGGAGGGCGGTTACATCTTCGGGCGCGGGTCCGAAGACAATAAATATGACGTGGCGATGATGGTCGCGACGCTCGCGCGGCTGAAGAAGGAAGGCTGGACGCCGCGCCGCACCGTCATCCTGCTCCTGTCGGGGGACGAGGAAACCGACATGAAAACGACGCGGGCGCTCGCGGCCAGATATAAGGGCGTCGAACTGCTGCTGAACGGCGACGGCGGCGGCGGGTTGCTGGACGAGAGCGGCAACCCCGTCCTCTATCAGTTGCAGGCCGGCGAGAAGACCTATGCCGATTTTGAGATCGGCTTTACCGATCCGGGCGGACACAGCAGCGCGCCGACGCCTGGGAACCCCATCTACCGGCTGGCGCGGGCGATCGAGCGCATCGCGGCCCATCGATTCCCGCCGATGCGCAACGAACTGACCAAGGCGTCCCTTTCGCTCTCCGCCGACCGGATCGGCGGAGAGGTGGGAGAGGCGATGCGGCGCTATGCTGAGAGTGGTGACAGTGCCGCGGCGGAGCTGTTGTCGGGGCGGCCCGAATTTGTGGGGCAGGTGCGCACAACCTGCGTCGCCACCATGCTCTCGGGCGGCCACGCGCTCAACGCGCTGCCGCAAAGCGCCAAGGTCAGCGTCAACTGTCGCATCTTTCCCGGCGTGAAGATCGAGGCGGTGAAGGCGCAACTGGCGAAGGTGGTGGCCGATCCGGCGGCGACCATCACCACGCTGGGCGATCCGCTGGCAAGCGACGCTTCGCCGTTGCGGGCCGACGTGCTGGCGGCGGTGCGCGACGCGGTGAAGGCGCGGGGGCAGGACATTGTGGTCATGCCGGCCATGTCCGCCGGGGCGACGGACAGCCTCCATTTCCGGGCACTGGGCGTGCCCAGCTACGGGGTCGCCAGCCTGTTCATGAAGGCGGAAGATGGCTTCGCCCACGGCCTCAACGAACGAGTGCCGGTTGCCGGCATCCCGGCCTCGCTCGACCAGTGGGAGCGGGTGGTGCGGGCGCTGGCGAAATAGGGCCTGCCCTTCCGTTCTTTTCGAGCGAAGGCGAGAAACGGTAAGCGCTTCTCGACTTCGCTGGAAGCGAACGGAGGATATATTACCCCCGCACCGCGATCCCGTTCGCGGCGGACAGTACCGCCTTGACCGATGCGGTCGCCACATCGCTGTCGGTGCCCACCCCAAAGACGGTGCGGCCGTCGGGCGTACGGCATTCGACATAGGCGGCGGCGTTCACGTCGCTGCCCGCGCCGATCGCATGTTCGCTATAGTCGGCAATCTCCAGCTCCACGCCGAATTCGTCGCGCAACGCCGCCAGCACGGAGGAGAGCAGGCCGTTGCCGCGTCCTGACACCGACCGCTCGCTCCCCTTGTGGCCGATCTTGCCGGTGAAGATGCGGTCGCCTGCCTGCCCGCCCTCATGATAATCGATCAGGGCATAGGGCTGTTCGCCCGTCAGGCAATAATGGCTCTCGAACGCCTCGCCGATGTCGGCGGCGTTGAGCTCGCGGCTGCTGCTGTCGGCCAGCGCCTGCACCACCCTCGAAAAGTCCGCCTGCATCCGCTTGGGCAGCTTGTAGCCCTTGTCCTGTTGCAACACCCAGGCGACGCCGCCCTTGCCCGACTGCGAATTGACGCGGATCACGGCTTCATAGTCGCGGCCCAGATCCTTGGGGTCGATGGGCAGGTAGGGCACGTTCCAGATCTGGTCGTTGCGCGCTTCCTGCGCGGCGAAGCCCTTCTTGATCGCGTCCTGATGGCTGCCGGAAAAGGCGGTGAATACCAGTTCGCCGGCATAGGGGTGGCGCGGATGGACGGGCAGCTGGTTGCAATATTCGACCGTCTGGATGACTTCGTCGATGTCGCTGAAGTCGAGGCCGGGATTGATCCCCTGCGTGTACATGTTGAGCGCCACGGTCACCAGGTCGCAATTGCCGGTGCGCTCGCCATTGCCGAACAGGCAGCCTTCGACGCGGTCCGCGCCGGCCATGATCCCCAGTTCGGCGGCAGCCACCCCGGTGCCCCGGTCATTATGCGTGTGCAGCGAGATCACTACGCTGTCGCGCTTTGAGATATTGCGGCAGATCCATTCGATCTGATCGGCATAGATGTTGGGCGTCGCGCACTCGACTGTCGCGGGCAGGTTCAGGATCAGCGGCCGCTCCGGCGTGGGCCGGAGAATCTCCATCACCGCCTCGCAGCATTCCAGGCTGAAATCCAGTTCGGCAGTGGAGAAGGTTTCCGGGCTATATTCAAAGTGCCAGTCCGTGTCCGGCTGGGCGGCGGCATGGTCGCGCAGCAGCTTGGCGGCGTCCACGGCGATCTGGCGCACCTGCGGCCGTTCCATCTGGAACACGATGTTCCGCCAGGCGGGCGAGATCGCGTTGTAGACGTGGACGATCGCCTTCTTCGCGCCGCGCAGCGATTCGAACGTGGTGGCGATCAGGTCCGCGCGCGCTTGCGTCAGCACCTGCGGGATTACATCGTCGGGGATCGCTCCGTCGCGCACCAGGCCCGATATGAAGTCGAACTCGGTCGCGCCCGCACTCGGGAAGCCGACCTCGATCTCCTTGACGCCGACCTTCACCAGCAGGTCGAAGAAGCGGCGTTTCTTTTCCGCGTTCATGGGGTCGATCAGCGATTGGTTGCCGTCGCGCATGTCGGTCGACAGCCAGCGCGGCGGAGCAGTTATCACCCGTGACGGCCATTGCCGGTCGGGCAGGTCCACCTGCGGGAAGGGACGGTATTTCAGAGAAGGGTCGGTCAGCATCATGGCATCTGTTCCTGCGCGGCGCGCGCCTGCGCGTCCGTTGGGTCGACTTGACTATGTGTAGGGTGCCCTTAGGCGGATCGACGCTGCCCTTAGCCGGAAGGCAGCCAAAATGCCACGCCTAAGGGCGTGTAAGTCGTAGCAGGGTAAGAAGCGCCTGGCTGTGCATGAACACGCCCATAACCCCATAGCGGCGGCAGGGTAAAGCCGTTTCTTTCGCGCCGGCGGTCAGGAGCGACGGAAAATTGCGTCCACCGCCAAGTCCACCTTGTCCGCCACGAAGGGCCGGCCAAAGCCCATGCCGAACCGGCTTCGTTCCACGGCCATGGTTCCGGTGAAGTGAAGCGTCGACAGGCCGGGCGCTTCGTCGGGCGTCACGCCCACCAGATGAACGGTCAGGGTCACGGGCTGGGTCTGGCCATGCATGGTCAGTTCGCCGTCGATCTTCGTTTCGCCATGGAGATCGACGAGCGGGGCTTCCGCGGCGCTGAAGCGGACGGTGGGATATTGGGCCATGTCGAAAAAGCTGCCGCCCTTCAGCATCGCGTCCGTCGAACCGTCGCCGGTCGTCATGCTTTCAAGCGGGAAGCTGATGTCGATGGCTGCGCGGTCCGGCCGCGCGGGGTCGATCGTCACGGCTCCGGTTGGGGCACGGAAGTCGCCCTCATATTTGCCGACGACCGCCTTCACATGGAAATGCACGCTGGTCGATTGCGCGTCGACGGCATAGCGGCCGGGCGGGTAGAGAGCAGGGGAGGCCGCGGCGGGCGCGAGCAACATCACGCCGATCAGCGTAGCTGCCCGCGCGGCCATGTGCATGATCACTGCTTTTCGAAGCCGGCGATCACCTTGAGCGCGATCGCGTCGCTGACCAGCGGCACGGCATAGCCCATGCCGAAGTCGCTGCGCTTGATCGTGCCGGTGGCGACGAAGCCGATATTTTCCTTCTTGCTCATAGGGCTGGGGCCGACGCCGTAAAATTCGGCGTCAAGCGTAACCGGCTTGGTCACGCCATGCAGGGTGAGGTTGCCGGTAATCTCCGCGCTGGTCGCGCCTTCGGGCTTGACGCTGGTCGACACGAAGGTCGCGGTCGGGAATTTGGCGGCATCGAAGAAGTCGGGCTTCAACAGATGCTCGTCCAGCTTCGCGACGCCGGTGCGCAGGTTGGCGATCTGAAAGGTGACCTCGACCTTCGAATTGGCGGGGTTCGCCTTGTCCAGCGTCAGCGTGCCGGTCGGCTCGGCGATGGTGCCGGCATTGTTGGTGAAGCCCATATGATCCCAGGCGAACACGACCTGCGTGTGGCCGCCGTCCACCTTGTACGAACCGCCGGTGACCTTCGCCGCATCCTTGGTGCCGGGCGCGCTGGTGGGCATCTGGGCGATGAGGGCGGAGCCGCCGGCAAGCGCAACAAGGGCGGCGGCGGGGATCAGGAATTTACGCATGGATTCAGGGACTCCGAAACGCTCAAGGGACGCTGCAACATAGCAGCGTCCCGCGATTGATCCAGAGCCGTAACGGCGAACGGATCGTTTCCGTTCCGCATCCGGATCGGGTGGCCGGTCCGGGCGGCGGAGCGCAGTCAGGCCAGTTCCACGCGCAGGTGCCGGTCGGACAATGGACTGTCCATCTCGTCCGACGCTTGGGGGACGGCGCCGGCATGCGCACCAGCCAGCCTGGGCAGCGCCAGCAGGCTCAAGGCATAACCGATGATGGCGCTGCCGCCATAGCCGACGATCGGCGTCGGATAGTTGCCGATCGCAGCCGCGACGATCGCCCCCGTCCAAGCCGCGCCGAACGCAGCGTAGACGGCCCGGTTGCCCGCGTCCCGATGCCATCCGACCAACGCCGGGACCAAAAGCGTCGCTAGGCCGACCCACACCGCCATGCCTGCGACCGCGTGAATGTCGAAGGAGGAGTAGACGATCTGGTCGACATAGGGCGACGTCGGCAGCGTGTCGGCGCGCGCAAGCGTTACTGCAAAGCTGGCTACGCTAGCGGCCAGCGCCACCAAGACATGAGTGTCACGGCGCAAGGTCGCGATCGCGGCGAGGCTGAGTACAAGCATGCCGGCCATCGCCCGATCGGGTTGCACCGCCATGGCGGCAGCGGCGGCAACGATGCTCGCCGTCGCCAGCGTGCTGCGGGATCGCGAGAAGGCGACCAGCATGACGGGCAAAAGGATCAGGCTGGGTTGAATGACAAACCCGCTCAGCCTCACCCAACGGGCGGCGCCATCCACATCGGCCCCGACCAGCGCCGTCGCGAGCAGCGCGATCGCCCCTGCGGCGCTTGCCGCGCCAGCCCATTGCTGCCCCGCCGTCGCCAGCCGACCGGGCATGGCAAGCACGGCCAGCCCGATCGCCAATGCTGCGACATTGATCGCGAGATAGCGCGCCGGCGCGCCGGCCAATGCCAAATAGAGGAGCCCGAGTGCGACGGCGCAGACCGCGCAGACGATTCCCAATGTGCGAGGGCGCCGCGTCAGGGCGTGGGCTATGGTCATGGTGATCGTTCCTCCGCGAAAACAGCCGCCGTACCGGATGAGCAGCATAAAAAGCTGGGGCAAACGCGATGCGACCGCCCGCGGCATGAGGCCGAACAGGCTGTCGAGCGCGAACAGGAGCGCCTTGCTATCGTCCGGGATGCTGGCGACCTCGCACCGGACCGCCCATCCCCAAGATGCAAGGGACGGCGGCAATATCGCAAGCAGCGCACGGCAGGCCCGATCGGCGAGGCGGCGGCGAAGCCCGGCCCTCACAGGGTAGCTTCCCGGCGCTGCGCCGCTGCCGTTGCTGCCGGTTCAGGAGGATTGGCGCGGGCGAGTTGATCGCCACGCGCGGTCAGTCGATAGGCATGCCGCGGCGGTCGACCGCCTTCGGCCGGCTGCTGCCATTCCGCTTCAAGATAGCCCTGCGCTTCCAGGCGGATGAGAAGCGGATAGAGCGTGCCGGACTTCACGCCGGCGAGCCGCGCCAGTTCATAGCCGTGGCACCATTGGCCCCCGGCGTCGAGCAGCACCGCAAGAACCATGCGGGCATGAGGCGAGAGCGCACGCGATCGAGTCATGTGCATTAAATCTACTTAGGTAGATTTAATGTCAAGCGGCCATTCTGCCGCCGATCGGGCCGGTAGCACCCCGCCCGCGTCCTTTGCTCGAAGTGAGAGTAGGGCAGGGCCTCACCAAGAAAACGGGGTCGAGCACGCCGGTCATGCCCATGCATGACCGGCGTCCCGACCCACTTTCAGACGCTAAGCTGCGTCACTCTCCCGCGAGGGGAGCAAGCAAACTCAATTCTTTTCCTGATCCACCAGCTTGTTGGCGCTGATCCAGGGCATCATCGCGCGCAGCTTTGCGCCGGTTTCCTCGATCGGGTGGCGCTGCGACGCAATACGGCTGGCCTTGAGTTCAGGCTGGCCCGCGCGGTTGTCGAGCACGAAATCCTTGACGAAGCGGCCCGACTGGATGTCGGCCAGAACGCGCTTCATTTCCTTCTTGGTTTCCTCGGTGATGATGCGCGGGCCAGTCTTGATGTCGCCATATTCGGCGGTGTTGCTGATCGAATAGCGCATGTTGGCGATGCCGCCTTCATACATCAGATCGACGATCAGCTTCAGTTCGTGGAGGCATTCGAAATAGGCCATTTCAGGCGCATAGCCCGCTTCCACCAGCGTCTCGAAGCCCGCCTGCACCAGCGCGGTCGCGCCGCCGCACAGCACCGCCTGCTCGCCGAACAGGTCGGTTTCGCATTCCTCGCGGAAATTGGTTTCGATGATGCCGCTGCGGCCGCCGCCCACGCCCGAAGCGTAGGAGAGGGCGATGTCATGCGCGTTGCCGGTCGTGTCCTGGTAGATGGCGATCAGGCAGGGGACGCCGCCGCCCTTCAGATATTCGCCGCGCACGGTGTGGCCCGGGCCCTTGGGCGCGATCATGATGACGTCGACGTCCTTGCGCGGCTCGATCAGCCCGAAATGCACGTTGAGGCCATGGGCAAAGGCCAGCGCCGCGCCGGGGCGCAGATTGTCGTGCACGTCTGAGGCGTAGATCGCGGCCTGATGTTCATCGGGGGCCAGGATCATGAACACGTCGGCCCATGCGGCGGCTTCGGCATTGGGCAGCACCTTGAAGCCCGCGCCTTCGGCCTTCCTGGCACTGGGAGAACCGGGGCGCAGCGCGATCGCCACTTCGGCGACGCCGCTGTCGCGCAGGTTCTGCGCATGGGCGTGGCCCTGCGAACCGTAGCCCAGGATGGCGACCTTCTTGCCCTTGATCAGGCCGATGTCCGCGTCGCGGTCGTAATAAACCTTCATGTCTTGTCTCTTCCCTCGAACATTGTCCTCGCCCCTTCAGGGGAGAGGATATGAAATCTTGGTTCGGCGAAGCCGGACCTAGATGAAGTTGGAGAGGGGGGATCGGCGCGACATGGCGAGTTCGCGGTCCCCCTCTCCCAGCTGCGACCAGGCGGTCAGCCGCCAAGTCTTCGCAACCCTCTCCCCGGCGGGGAGAGGGAGCTATGTCTAATTCGCCTCTTTGCCTCGCAGCAGTCCGACGACGCCGGTGCGGCCGACTTCGACAAGGCCGATCTGGCGCATGAGCGCAACGAAATTATCGACCTTTTCGGTGGTGCCGGTGATTTCGAAGACGAAGCTCTCGATCGTCGTGTCGACCACCTTGGCGCGGAACACGTCGGCAAGGCGCAGCGCCTCGATCCGATCCTCGCCCGTGCCCGCGACTTTCACGAGCGCTAGTTCACGCTCGACGAAGGGGCCGGCGTCGGTCAGGTCCGTCACCTTGTGTACCGGCACGAGCCGGTCCAGTTGCGCGATGATCTGGTCGATCACCTTGGGCGGTCCGCTGGTCACGATGGTGATCCGGCTGATCGCATGATCGTCGGTGATGTCTGCCACGGTCAGGCTGTCGATATTATAGCCGCGCGCGGTGAACAGGCCCGCGATGCGCGCCAATATGCCCGCCTCGTTCGAAACGGTCAGCGACAGGACGTGCCGCTGGCTCAACTCTTCCTGGATATGCATCAGAGGGTTCCGTGATCCTGATGGTCATCGCCTGCGGCATGGCCCGGATCGGGCTTGTCATGCCGCTGCGAAATCATGGCGACGAAGGCGAAGTGCCATTCGCCGTCTAGCCGGTGGGCGAGCCGTACCGGAAAGCCGGCGACCGCGTCGAACATCCGCTCCAGCCGCTCGCCCACATAGCGGGGACCGACCAGCAGCGTCGCAATGCGCCGCTTGTTGAAATCGAAGCCATGGTCGAGATGGACCTCCCACTCCTCATTGTCGGGATCGACATGATCGGTGGTCCATCCGGTCAGCTCGGTCGTGCCGGCCTCCCGCTCGAAATCCCATGGCTCGCTCACATGGATGCGAAGCTTCAGATGCTGCGTCACACCAGTGCCTTCGCTTCGTCCGACATGACGCCCGCGATCTGGTTGGGATCCAGCAGCATGTCGGTATGCGCCGCGCCCGACGGGATCATGGGGAAGCAGTTGGACAGCTTCGCCACCCGGCAGTCGACGATCACCGGACCTTCGGTTTCCAGCATCTGGCGGATGCCGCTTTCCAGTTCCTGCGGCCCTTCGATCCGGATGCCGGTCCAGCCATAGGCTTCGCCCAGCTTCACGAAGTCGGGCAGGCTGTCGGAATAGCTGTTGGAATAACGGCTTTCATAGGTCAGTTCCTGCCACTGGCGCACCATGCCCATATATTCATTGTTCAGGATGAAGATCTTGACCGGCAGGCGATACTGGCTGGCCGTCCCCATTTCCTGGATGTTCATCTGGATCGACGCGTCGCCCGCGATGCAGATGGAGAGGCTGTCGGGATTGCCCATCTGCGCGCCGATCGCCGCCGGGAAGCCGTAACCCATGGTGCCAAGGCCGCCCGAGGTCAGCCACTTGTTCGGCGCCTCGAACCCGAAATGCTGGGCCGCCCACATCTGGTGCTGGCCGACTTCGGTGGTGATGATGACATCCTTGCCGGTGGCGACACATGCCTTGTACAGGTCCGCGATCGCGCGCTGGGGCATGATCTCGACGCCGTTTTCGGCATAGTCCAGGCTTCGCTTGGCGCGCCAGCCGGCGATCCTTGCCCACCAGTCGCCAAGGTCGCCCTTTTGATGGCCGCGCTGCTTCCAGAGCGCGATCATGTCGTCCAACGCACTAGCGACGTCCGCGACGACCGCAACGTCCACGTCGACGATCTTGTTGATGGAACTGCGATCAATGTCGATGTGGACCTTGCGGCTGTTGGGCGCGAACGCGTCCAGCCGGCCGGTCACGCGATCGTCGAAGCGCGCGCCGACACACAGGATCAGGTCCGCCTGGTTCATCGCCCAATTGGCTTCATAGGTGCCGTGCATGCCCAGCATCCCCAGCCATTGCGGGGAGGAAGCGGGGAAAGCGCCAAGGCCCATCAGCGTGGAAGTGACGGGCGCGCCCGTCAGCGCCGCGAGTTCGCGCAGCAGGGCGGACGCCTGCGGCCCCGAATTGATGACGCCGCCGCCGGTGTAGAGGACGGGCCGCTCCGCCGCTGCCAGCATCTCGACCGCTGCGTCGATGGCCGCCGCGTCCGCCCTGGTCTGCGGGCGATAGCTTGCGTGGACCTTCGGCTCGGGCCGTGCGTAGGGCGCGGTCGCGATCTGGACGTTCTTGGGAATGTCGATGACGACCGGACCGGGACGGCCGGTGGTGGCGATATGGAACGCCTCATGGATGACCTGCGCCAGCTTCGCCGGGTCTTTGACCAGATAATTATGCTTGGTGCAGTGGCGCGTGATGCCGACCGTGTCGGCTTCCTGGAAGGCGTCAGTGCCGATCAGCTGCGTGGGCACCTGTCCGGTGATGACGATCATGGGGATCGAATCCATCAGCGCGTCGGTGATTCCGGTGACGGCGTTGGTCGCGCCCGGGCCGGACGTGACGAGGACGACGCCGGGCTTGCCGGTGGACCGCGCATAGCCCTCCGCCATGTGCGTCGCGCCCTGTTCGTGGCGGACGAGTACATGCCGGATCGTGGGATGATTGAAGAGCGCGTCATAGATGGGCAGCACCGCGCCGCCCGGATAGCCGAACACGACCTCGACGCCCAGATCGACCAGGCATTCGACCAATATGTCCGCGCCGCTCTTTTCGGCCACGTGGGAACTCCTTCACTGTTGCGGGGTGCGGCTTTGCGCCCCTGTGCCGCCAATGGCAAGGCGCCTGCCTCTAGTGGACATAAAATGGCAGGTCAAGCGCTATCGTTGTAATTTAATTACTAATTCGTCAATGATGTCATCACCAATCTTTCGCGCCTCGCGCGGCCAGTGCGGCGGGCTTTGGTTCGCGAACCAGGTATATTGCCTCTTGGCATATTGGCGGGTGGCGATGCGGCCGCGTTCGATGCAGCTGTCCACATCGCTGTCTCCTTTGATGTACGCGGCAATCTCCGGCACGCCGATCGCGCGCATCACCGGCAGCGCGGGATCAAGATTGCGGGCAAGCAACGCCTCTACCTCCGCCACCGCGCCCTGTTCCATCATGAGCGCGAAGCGCCGGTCGCACCGTTCGATCAGCCAGTCGCGCGGCGGCAGCAGGACCATGGGGCTGAGGGCGATGCGATGGCCGATCCCGCCCTCCTTGTGCGCCTGCCAGCTTTTGAGGGTCCGCCCGGTGGACCGGACCACTTCCAGCGCACGGGCCACCCGCGTCGTGTCCGCTGGCGCGAGGCGGGCGGCCGCGTCCGGGTCTTCGCGGCCAAGCGCCTCGTGCGCCGCCTCTACCGGCATGGCGCGCACAGCCGCCCGGATGTGGGGGTCGATGTCCGGCACTGGCGCGATGCCGTCCAGCAGCGTGCGGATATACAGCCCCGTCCCCCCCACTAGCACCGGCAACTTGCCTTCGCCATGAGCCGCCTCGATCTCCGCCTTCGCCTCGGCCGCCCAGCGCGCGGCGGTGCAGGCTTGCGCCCCGTCGATATGGCCGAACAGCCGGTGCGGCACGTCGCCCATTTCCTCGAGGGAGGGGCGGGCCGAGAGAATGGCGAGATCGGCATAGACCTGGCTGGCGTCGGCATTGATGACGGCGCCGTCGGCGCGCTTGGCAAGCTCTATGGCGAGCGCGCTCTTGCCGCTGGCGGTCGGCCCGGCAATAAGCGCGACCCGTGGGCGGGATTCGCCGGGACTGGGTTCGGGAGTAAGCATGTTCGTCGCGACCTTAGTGGCAAGTGGCTCCATGGGGCAGGGGGATATTGCTGAAGCGACGGGCCGGCTCGCCGCCGCCGGTTGCACCCCCGTCGACGGCGTCTGGCTTGACGAGGGGAAGGCGGCCGACATCTTCTTCGGCACGGACCCCGTCACTGCCCGCGCCGTGTTGACCGACATTGGTGAAGCCATCGACGTCATTGTCCAGCCCGCCGCCACGCGGGAGAAGGCGCTGCTCATCGCGGACATGGATTCGACCATGATCACGGTCGAGTGCATCGACGAATTGGCCGACTATGCCGGGATCAAGCCGCAGATCGCCGAAATCACCGAGCGGGCGATGCGCGGCGAACTGGATTTTGCAGGCGCGCTCAACGAGCGGGTCGCGTTGCTGAAAGGGCTTCCCGACAGCGCCATCGACCAATGCCGCGCCGAGCGCGTCAGGATCATGCCGGGCGCGAAGGCGCTGGTCCGCACGATGAAGGCGCGCGGCGCGCGGACGCTGCTGGTGTCGGGCGGCTTCACCCGCTTCACCGACCCGGTGGCGGAGGAGATCGGCTTTGACGCCAATGTCGCCAACGTGCTGGAGATCGCCAATGGCGCGTTGCTGGGCACCGTGGCGACGCCCATCGTGGATGCGGCGCGCAAGCTGGCGGAGCTTGAGGCAGCGATTGCGGGCGGGGTCGACCGGGCGCTGACGCTGGCGGTAGGCGACGGCGCGAACGACATTCCGATGATCCAGGGGGCTGGCCTTGGCGTCGCCTACCACGCAAAGCCCAAGACGCGCGCGGCGGCGGCAGCGGAGATCGTTCATGGCGATCTGTCCGTACTGCTCTACGCGCAGGGCATCGGATCGGCGCAGTGGGTGCGGGACTGAGGATCCCTTACATTGGAGCGAGCAGCATCCACAGCGCCATTGCCAGCATCATGAGATTTTCGGTCAGCGACACGAAACCCAGCGGAACGTTGCTGTTGCCCCCGACGCAGGCGCATTTGAGCGTGCGCCTGTCGATATAGACGGCCTTGATGACCGATGCCGCGCCGATCCCGCCGATAAAGGCGGCGACCGGAATGGAAATCCAGTCGAACACGCGCATCAGCATCAGGAAGCCCGCGCCCAGTTCGAGGAAGGGGTAGGCCTGTCCATAGGGCGGCACGCGGCGAGCAAGCAGGTCATAGTTCAGGAACATCGTTGCGAAGCGATCGACATCCTGCAGTTTCAGCATCGCCAGCAGCATCATGGCTGCCGCCACGAACCGCTCCAGCGTGAGGGTGGACAGCAGGGCCGTTCCCGTCAGCCAGCCGATGGCCCCCGCCAGCAAAGCGGCGACAGCGAACACGGTGAGCACCGGCACATAACTTGTTGCTGAGGGATCGCGGACCTTTAGGCCAAGGAAGCGGCGCAGATCGTCATGACCGCCGATGCGTCGCCCGTCGATGAACGTCTGGGGCGTCGTCGCCACGCCATGTTCTGTCTTGAACGCGTCGGTTTCGGCGCGCGTCTTCAGCCAGTGATCGTCCACCACATAGCCATGGCGCCGCAGCAGCCATCGCGACTTGATCCCATAGGGGCAGATATGGTCGGCCATGACCATGCGATACAGGCTGGCGGTTTTGGGGGCAGGGCTGGTCATATGCTTGGCTCGAACGACAAGCGAACGGACGCTTTCAAGGTTCCGAACTGATCGTAACGTGCCGGCGGCATCAGCGTCTTTTGCGGCTGGGCTTCTTCTTCCCTTGGGGCGCGGCCTTGCACGGCCAGGCCTTGCGGATGGCGGCGAACACCTGGGACGAGGCGGAGTTGGCGGCCCGGTCCTTCGGGTTCCTGCTCAGATAATCGACAGTCGTCTTGCGCAGGTCGCTGATGGTCACGTTCGCCGGGATGCAGCTTTTGAGGCCATTGGCCTCCCGCGTCGTGTTGAACGCGTCCACCGCGCCGCTGATATAGCCCACGCATTCGTAGGAGCGTTCGAAATAATCCTTGCTGTCCTTCGGCGTCGAGCAGGTCTCATACAGCGCGTCGCCGCCGTAGAAGCCGGCCTGCGCGGGCAAGGGGAGGAAGGCCAGGCCCGCGATTGCCGCGCCCATGCCCGCCACCGTCGAAATCTTCATGCCTTTCACTCCATTCCTGCCACAAGGCCGTCGATCGCGCCCTGAAGGATGTAGCTCGCTGCCAACTTGTCCACCAGTTCCTCGCGCCGCGCCCGGCTGGCATCCACCTCCAGCAAAGTGCGGGTCACGGCCTGCGTCGACCAGCGTTCGTCCCACAGGAGGATGGGATGGCCAAGGTCCGCGATATTGTGGGCGAAGGCGCGGCTCGCCTGGGCGCGCGGAGAGCTGCTGCCGTCCAGGTTGAGCGGCAGGCCGATGACGATCCCCTTCACCTGCTGCTGTTCGATGAAGGCGGCAAGGCCGATCTTGTCCTTGCCGAACTTGCCGCGCGTCACCGTATAGGCGGGGCTTGCGATCGTCCATGCCGCGTCGCAAAGGGCAAGGCCGATCGTCTTCGTCCCCACATCCATGCCGATCAGCCGGCCGCCCTGCGGCAGTGCGGCGCGAAAGGCCACGCGATCCGTCGTCACCAAAGTCATGGGCGCGCCCTGTCATTTATGGACGAAAGCCGCCAATCTTTTCTGCGCATCTGCCCGCACGTTGCCCCAGAAAAGGGCATAGTCATAGACGTGGTAGTTATTGCCGGGCAGGGTGAATGGCCCCATGTCCACCGGCTCCCCGATCATCAGCACGCCGCTGGTGTCGCAGCGGGCGGGCACCACGCCCTTCAGCAGCTTGGGCGGCTTGCCTTCCTCCCGCGCGTCCAGCGTGCCCTTGTTGGCGCTCGCCGGAGCCGATCCGTTGAACGCGCCGGTGATGGGATTGGTGCAGAGCATGTGCGTGCCCTTGCGGGGTTTGCCGGTATAGCCGGTCTTGCGCTCGAAACTCTCCACCACGGCGGACGGATCGGCCGGTTCGGCGTAGCTTTGCCAGCTGACGATGCAATGCGCCTGATGCTGGTCGGCGCAGGCGGGAAGACCGAGCGCCGGCAGGTCGGCCTCCACCGACACCGGCCAGCCCACCGCATAGACCGCCGCCAGCCGGTCCGCCACGGGCTTGCCCGCCACCTGCTCGCGCAGCAGCCGCAGCAGATGGCCCGATCCCTGGCTGTGCCCGGCCAGGATCAGCGGCCCGGTCGGATTGGCCTTCAGGAAGGTGGCGAAGGCCTGCGCGACGTCGCGATAGGCGGCCGCCAGCGCTTCCTCGCCGGCCGGCTTGTCCGTCAGGAAGGCGCCATAATTGGCTTGGCGATAGCGCGGCGCCCATACCGCGCCCGCGCCATTGAACGCGCTCGCCTGGTTCGCGACGAACCGGCGGGCGGTGGCGTCCGCATCCTTGTCGTCCAGCCGGGCGTTCCAGTGCGCGTCGCCGAAGGTGGTGATGTAGCTGGTGGGATGGATGAAGAAGATCGCTGCCTTCGGGCCTGCGGCTTTAGAAGGCGCGACACCTTCCGGGGTCCAGAGCGCGGGATTGTTCTTCACGATGTCGGGCCGGGCGATCCACATGCCGGCCTCGACATAGGCGTCGGCGGGGAGCGGCTGAAGCTGGGTAAAGGGCTCGCGCGGGACCATCACCATGCGGATCAGTTGCATGCCCCAGACGCGGTAGACCAGCAGCGCGGCGATCACCAGCACCACGAGCGTGGCTATCACATAAAGGAATTTCCGCGCCACCTTCCGCTCTCTCCCGGTCCTGTGGACGGACGGCCCCATCCGGCTCTCTGTCTGGCGCATGCGTTCCGCCCGCGCAAGGCCTGCGAAAGCGTCTTGAAGGGAAGGTGCGCGGATGGTAGCGGCGGCCCATGTCGATAGACCTTCAGACCGTGAAAAAGATCGCCAGCCTGTCGCGCATTTCCGTGACCGAGGCAGAGGCGGAGGCGATGGTGCCCGAACTCAACAACATCCTGGGCTGGGTGGAGCAACTGGGCGAGGTGGACGTGACTGGCGTGGAGCCGATGACCGCCGTGATCCCCAATCAGCAACGGCTGCGCGACGATGTCGTGACCGACGGGAATGTCCGCGACAAGGTACTCGCCAACGCGCCGCAGGCGGAACATGGCTTCTTCGCGGTGCCCAAGGTGATCGAGTGACGCCAACGGCGGCGCTCGATCATCCTGAACTTGTTTCAGGATATCGTGCCTTGATGATGGACCTGGCCCTGGGGGCCAAATGGATGCTGAAACACGTTCAGCATGACGGGCTGTAAAAATGACCAATCTCACCGATCTTACCGTAGCCGAAATCCGCGATGGCTTTCGCGCCGGCGATTTTTCGGCGCGCGAAGTGGCGGAGGCGTTCAACGCCAATGTCGCCGCCGCAAAGGCGCTCAATGCCTTCATTGTCGAAACGCCGGAAAAGGCGCTGGAGGCGGCCAACGCCGCAGACCGCGCGAAGGCAGCCGGGGAGCCGCTCGGGCCCCTGGCAGGCGTGCCGATCGGCATGAAGGATCTTTTCTGCACGGAAGGGACGCAGACCACCGCGGCGTCGCACATGCTGGAAGGCTTCACGCCGACCTATGAATCGACCGTGTCGGGCAAGCTCTGGGCGGCCGGCGCGGGGATGCTGGGCAAGCTCAATCTCGATCAGTTCGCCATGGGCTCCTCCAACGAGACGAGCTATTTCGGCAATGTCATCTCGCCCTGGCGGCGCAGCGACGGCGGCAATGCCGCGCTCGCGCCCGGCGGTTCCTCGGGCGGTTCTTCCGCCGCCATCGCGGCGCGGCTCTGTCCGGCGGCGACCGGCACGGACACGGGCGGCTCGATCCGACAGCCTGCAGCCTTCACCGGCATTTCCGGCATCAAGCCGACCTATGGCCGCTGCTCGCGCTGGGGCATCGTCGCCTTCGCCTCCTCGCTGGATCAGGCCGGGCCGATGGCGCGGACCGTGCGCGACAACGCCATCCTGCTGGAGGTGATGTCGGGCTTCGATCCCAAGGATTCGACTTCGCTCGACCTGCCGGTGCCGCAGTGGGAAGCGAAGCTGTCCAGCGACCTGCGCGGTAAGACCGTCGGCATTCCGAAGGAATATCGTCCGGACGGCCTCAACGCGGAAATCTCCGCCTTGTGGGATCAGGGTATCGAATGGCTGAAGGATGCCGGCGCGAATGTGGTGGAGGTGTCGCTGCCCCACACCAAATATGCGCTCCCGACCTATTATATCATTGCCCCCGCAGAGGCTTCTTCCAACCTCGCCCGCTATGACGGCGTGCGTTACGGCCAGCGCGACCTTCCGGACGGGGCGGGCCTGCAGGACATGTATGCCGCGACGCGCGCCGCCGGTTTCGGGCCGGAGGTCAAGCGCCGCATCATGATCGGCACCTATGTGCTGTCGGCGGGCTTCTACGACGCCTATTACACCCAGGCGCAGAAGGTGCGCGCGCTCATCGCGCGGGACTTCGACCTGGCGTTCGAGCAATGCGACCTGCTGCTGACGCCGACCGCGCCGAGCGCCTCCTTCGCGCTGGGCGAGAAACAGGCCGATCCGCTCGCCATGTATCTGAACGACGTCTTCACCGTGCCGGCGTCGCTGGCGGGCCTGCCGGCGATGGCGGTGCCGGGCGGGCTGGACGCGGCGGGGCTGCCCATCGGGTTGCAGATCATCGGCAAGGCGCTGGACGAACAGACCGTGCTGAACGCGAGCCTCGCGATCGAAGAACGCGCAGGCTTCGCGGCACGGCCGGACAAGTGGTGGTAAAATGACTGAATCAACCTATCGCATCCAGGGCGCAACCGGCGAGTGGGAGGTCGTGATCGGCCTTGAGGTCCACGCGCAGGTCACGTCGAACGCCAAGCTGTTTTCCGGTGCGGCGACCGCGTTCGGGGCGGAGCCGAACACGCAGGTCAGCCTGGTCGACGCGGCGATGCCCGGCATGTTACCCGTGCCCAACCGCGAATGCATCCGTCAGGCGGTGCGCACCGGCATGGCAATCGACGCCCAGATCAACAAATGGTCGCGTTTCGACCGCAAGAATTATTTCTACGCCGACCTTCCGCAGGGCTACCAGATCAGCCAGCTCTACCACCCGCTGGTGGGCGAGGGGCAGATCGACATCGTGCTCGACGAGAAGAACCCGGAAACGAGCACCAAGACCATCGGCATCGAGCGCATCCATGTCGAGCAGGATGCGGGCAAGCTGATGCACGACCAGCATCCTACCCGCTCCTATGTCGACTTGAACCGATCGGGCGTGGCGCTGATGGAGATCGTGTCGAAGCCCGAAATGCGTTCTCCCGCCGAAGCTGGGGCTTATCTGGCAAAGCTGCGCACAATCCTGCGTTATGTCGGCTCGTGCGACGGCAATATGGACCAAGGATCGATGCGCGCGGACGTCAATGTCTCGGTCCGCAAGCCGGGCGAGCCGTTCGGCACGCGCACCGAGACGAAGAACGTCAACTCCGTCCGCTTCGTCATGGCGGTGGTGGAGCATGAGGCGAACCGCCAGGTCGACGTGCTGGAAGCAGGCGGCACGGTGGTGCAGGAAACGCGCCTCTACGATCCCGATCGCAACGAGACTCGGTCGATGCGGTCGAAGGAAGACGCGCACGACTATCGCTATTTCCCCGATCCCGACCTGCTGCCGCTGGAGCTGGACGACGCGTTCCTTGAGGAATGCCGCGCCTCGCTGCCCGAACTGCCCGATGCCAAGCGTCGCCGCTACGAGCAGCAGCTGGGCCTGTCCGCCTATAATGCCGCGACGCTGACCGCCGACGCGGACACGGCCCGCTGGTTCGAGGCGCTGCTGGCCGAAGGCGCGCGCATCCAAAAGAAGAGCGAAGGCGAAGTCGCCAAGGCGTCCGCCAACTGGCTGCTGTCCGAACTCTATGGCGCGCTCAACCGCATCGGCAAGAGCCTGGAGGACAGCCCGGTCAGCCCCGAAGAAGGCGCGGAGCTGCTGGCGCTGGTCGCGGACGGCACGATTAGCGGCACGATCGCCAAGCAGGTGTTCGAGATCATGCTCGAAACCGGCGACAAGCCCGGCAAAATCGTCGAAGAAAAGGGTCTGAAACAGACCAGCGACACCGGCGCGATCGAGGCGGCCGTGGCGAAGGTGCTGGCCGACAATGCGGACAAGGTCGCCCAGTATAAGGGCGGGAAGGAAGCGCTGTTCGGCTTCTTCGTCGGCCAGACGATGAAGGCGATGCAGGGCAAGGCCAATCCGCAGGTCGTCAACGAACTGGTGAAGAAGGGCCTGTCGGCCTGATCCGATAATCCGGCGAAAGCAGAAGGGGAGCGTTCCGGCGGAGCGCTCCCCTTTGTCCTGTCTGCCCGACGAGAAAGAAGGGGCGCCACCGAAGCGGATCGGTGACGCCCCTCTTTTGCGCCGCGGCTTCCTTTAGGGGGAGGGGGTCGATGCCGCGGCTGGGACAGGCGAACCGGGAGGGTCGTTGGGGTGTGGCCCGCCTGTCATTCCCTAGACGTCACAGCACGAAATTAACCGTCGCACGAAATGACAGGGCGACATGATTTTGTTGCTCCTCCGCGCCGACCTCGCCGCCGACGCGGAATGTGTCGGTGCCGCCATAGAGGCGCGCGCGGCCGGTCCAGCCGTTGGTGCGCTCTTCGGACACGAGGGTGAAGCGGTCGCCGCCCTTGAAATAGGCCACCGTGTCACCGAGCGATCCGCCGACGATCTGACGGCGGCCGCCTTCCAGTTCCAGGCGCACCCAGCTGTCCTCGCGGTTCAGGCTGCCGAAATCATAGCCGGCCGTCAGTGTGCCGTTGACCGTGGTTTCGTCGCTGGTGCGGCCCAGCACGGTCAGGTTGAACGCGTCGCCCCCGCCCGTTTCGCTGTAGCCGTCTTCCTTCAGGCGGTAATAGTCGACCCCTGCCGCGGGACGCAGGCTGAAGCGGCCCATCTGCAGCTGGTAGGACAGGCCGGCGGTCGCGGAGTAGAGCTTGCCGTCCCAGTCACCGTCCGCCGTGCGCGCGACCGTCCCATTGTTGAAATGGCGCGTGCCCGAAAAACCGATAGTCGCGGCCGAGAGGCGGGCGAAGGCCAGCAGCGGCCCCCATTGCCCGCGCCAGTGGGCGGCCAGCCCATATTGGTCGGAATCGACCGCATTGCTGGAATCGCCTGCCGAATCGCTGCCGTGCAGATAGGCGATGGACCCGCCGAATGCGCCGAGTTCGGACAGATATTCGACGCCGCCACCAGCGCCCCAGCCGGTGATGTCGTAGGATGCCGTGTCGCCGACGCTCTTGGCCCCGCCGAAACCGACCTGCTGCAGCCAGAAGCCCCAGCGGCCGTCCTGGGTGCGGTAGATGCCGTTGGGATCTGACAGGATGCGCGCGGTCGCACGCGATCCGGATGTCACCGCCTCGAACGTGCCGCCGGCATGGTCGGGCAGCATCTGGCGCAGGCTGGCGTTGAGCGTGGCGCTGTCCCGCACCGCCAGATAGGCGCCAGCGACCGCCGCGTCATTGTCCAGCGCCTTGAAGATCGCCGGATAGGCGCGCGCGAGCGATCCCTGGAGTCCCAGATCCGACACGCTCTTGGCCGCGATCGACAGGGTGACGTCGCCCGTCGCCGCGTTGCCGCTGACGCCGCCCTTGAACATGTAGGGCAGGAGGGTGGCGCTATCGAGCACCGGCGCGCCGCTCAGCGATCCCGCGCGCACGATGACATAGTCGCCGGCCGCTCCGCCGACGCGGGTCAGGTTCACCTGCACCCGCGATCCTGCGGCGAAGCTGGCGGCCCCGGCCACGTCATAGCGTGTGTTGGTGCCATTGGCGGTGTCGATCGTAACGCCCAGCGTCGATGTCCCATTGGCTGTCAGGCTGCCCAGGGCCACGCTGCCGCTGTTGCTGGCGGCCAATGTGCCGCCGTTCAGCGTCACCGCGACATTGCCGGCATTGACGATGGAGCCGGAGAGGCCGGACGTACCACCCAGCGTCAGCGTGCCCGTGCCGCCGCCGAAATCGACATTGCCCGTTACCTTCGCGGTATCGGAAAGGGACAGGGCCGACGTGCCCGCGCCGAAGGCGAGATTGCCGGTCAGCGTCGACGATCCAGCGAAACTGACGCTGTCGTTGCCAGCGCCCAGATCGATATTGCCGGTGATGCGGCCCGCCGACACGGTCATGCTGTCATTGCCCGACCCCAGATAGACCGCGCCGTTGATCGTGGGGGCGGTCGCATTGGCCGACGCCAGCGCCTGCGTCAGCGTGACGCCGCCGCTGTTGGCGCGCAGATCGATCGCGATGTTGGTGAGGCCGCCGGTCGCGCTGATGGTGCCGCTGTTCGACAGGCTCGACACGGTTCCGCTGCTGTCGAGGATGGCGACCGCCGTGCCCTTTGTGGTGTCCAGCGCCGCCGCGCCGATGCCGCCGGTCACGACGATGCCGTTCACTTGCGCACCGCTATCGATCAGCAGTCCGCGCGCGGCGGTCCCGGTGGAGGCGGAGCCGGTCGCGCCGACACTGCCGTTGACCTCGATCGTGCCGGCAGTCGTGCCGGACCCGACACGCAGGGCGGTCGCGTTGCTGTCATAGGAAACGGCGGTGATGGAACCGGCGACCTTGACGCCCCTGGCGATCGACACATCGCCTCCCAGTCCGCCAAGGACCAGGCCATTCGCGTCCACCCCGTTATAGACGCCATAACCCGCGATGCTGCCATTGACGATCAGGCCATAGCCGGTGCCGCCGGCAGCGACCGCGCCGATGACCGTGTCGCGGCTGGCCGACCCGATCTGCACCGCCGGCGCGCGGCCGTAGCTGGTGATGACGGCCGACCCTTCGCTCGCATCAGTGAGGCCGTCATTGTCCACATCGGGCTTGGTCGAATCGAGCGTCGGCGGGATATCGAAGATGATGCCGCCGCTCACATTGCCGGCGATCACCACGGCCGATCCGCCCTGCAGCAGGTCGTCCGCGTCGAGTTTGGTCACGTCGGTCGGGCGGGTGGTCGATCGATAGCCGGTGCTGGCAATGCTACCCTGGATCTTCAGCGCGCCGTTGATATCGCCCAGCAGCGCCGCGCCGACGCTGTTGGCCCCGGTCGCCACGGTCGTGCCGCGCAACGTGACATTGCCATTGATGTCGTTGGCGCGGACGCCATAGCTGTTGTCGCCGATGACGTTGGTGGCGCCACTGGTGGACAGAGCACCGTTCAAGGTGCCGTCGATGCGGACGCCGGCGCTGTTGTTACCCTCTATGGAGATGGTGCCGTTCTGGCTGATGGCACCCGTATGCGCCGCACCCGCTTGCACCCAGATGGCGTTGCGGCCGCTGCCCTTTGCCAACGGGCCGTCCAGATCGCCGTCATTGTCTGTGTCGGTCGCAGTGTAGTTTTCGGTCAGCGTGATTGTGCCGCTGTTCGTGACCGAGCCGTTCCGCCCAGCCGTCGCCAATATGCCGGTCGCATTGTCCGCGTCGTTGATCGTAATGTTGCCGGCGTTGGAGACGGCATGATTGCTGTCCATCGTCACGGCGGCGCCGGAGGGCAGGGTGATCGATCCCGCCGAACTGATGGTGATGCTGTCCCCCGCGCCATTTGCGGCGGTGGATGTGCGGACAGCGGTCGTGGTGGCGGTGCCGATGGTCGTTTCCGCTGACGCGTCGGACAGGGTCAGGGCTGCCAATACGGGGGCGATGGCCGTACAGGCCAGGTAATGTCGCATGATGTCTCCTCTGAGCGCCGCGCTGGCCATTGGCCGCGCGTTGACCCAAGGACGGCGCAGAGAGCCGGCTTCCGTGGGCGAAACTGCAGAAAGTTGATCTAAAAGGCGAAATCGACGCCCAGCCGCACGGTGCGGGGACGCAGCGGCGTGTAATAATCCGTGTTGAGATCGAACGGCGTGCCGAGCGAAAAGCGGTTGCCGTTGCTGTTCAGCAGGTTGGTCAGCGACAGGCTGTACTGGACAGCGCCCCATCGAAGGTTCGCCGCTAGGCTGGTATCGACATAATCGCCCTGCGTCTGGCCGAGGATCGGGCCTACGCCAAGGCGGGATTTGCCGACATAACGGGCGGACCCCGACAGGTGCAGCATGCCGCCGTCGCCCATTTCGGCGCGCCAGTCGATGCCCATCCGACCGCCGAGATTGGCGACGTTGGGCAAGTCAAGCGACCGCCCTGCAAAGGACAGGGTCCGCAGGAAGGCCGCCGGCTGCGTCAGGCGGCTGTCATTGTAGATGATGCTGGCATCCAGCGTCAGCGGCGCGACGGGCCGCAGCACCACCCGCGCCTCCACCGTGTAGATGCGTCCGTCCCCGATATTGGCTGTCGTGGGCAGGCCGATCCGGTCGGTCACGTCCGCCTGGATATTGCGCCAGTCGGTCCAGGCGAGATTGGCGCTGGCGGCGAAGCGGTCGCGGCCGGGCACGCCCTTTCGCGCGCCGAGTTCGACCGTCGATATCCGGTCGTTCTGGAAGCGGCGGACGCGCTGGTCGTCCACCGCCAGGCCGCCGGGGCGGAAACCCTGCTGGAACCGGGCATAGAGCGTCACATCGCCCAATGCGTCGGTCAGGATGGAGGCGGACGGCAGGAAGATCGTCTCGTCGCGGTCGGCCTGCGCCTCCGCCCGCGCGAGGTCCGCGGTGGAAAGCGCGGTGACGGCGTCGAGTGCACGGCCGGACAGGCGGCTGTTGGTCAGGCGTCCGCCGACGGTCGCTATAAGGCCGCGGACCGGCTCGAAGGATGCTTCGCCGAAGAGGGTCGCTTCCCTGACGCGGTTGCGCACGCCGGTTGCCGCCGCGGGAATGCCCCGGCCATAGATGGGCACGCCCGGAATGATGACCGGCTCCGCGATCGCCGTCCCGAACGTCCCGAAGCCCGTCAAGGATCGATGGAGTTCGGAACTGCTTTGAAGGTAGGAGGCGCCGAGAATCCAGCCGAGGCCATTGTCCATGTCCCGCACGATCCGGTTTTCGGTCGAGAAGATATCGACATGGTTGCGCTGGGTGAACAGCGCCGGAAATCCCTCCGGCTGCGTCGCGTCGTAGCTTTCGTCGAGATGATGCCGGACATAGCCGGTGGAGGACACAAAGCGCAGCGTGTCCCACTGTCGCTCGATGCGCACATTGCCCAGCAAATAGTCGGACGCATAGGGCTGGGCTACGGCGGACGCGCGCTCCAGCCGGCCGACGGATCGGGACGCATATTGCGCGTCGTCGCCGTCGATATGCTGATAGACGCCGTTGAGGTCGATGGTCCAGTCGGCGTCCGGCGCGAAGCGGAGCGCCGCGCGGCCGCCCCATGTCTGCACCCGGTTCACGTCGTCCCTATTGCGGCGCAAGTCGTCGATATAGCCACCGTCTCGAACGCCATAGCCCACCAATCGCAGTGCCACCTTTTCCGCGACCAAGGGGATGTTGATCGTGCCGGAGAGGTCCACGCCCGGCTCGCCACGCTGCGTTGCGCTGAGGCCGGCCGATAGCTGCCCGCCCCATTCGCCAAGGTTAGGCGCGTTGGGCATGATGCGGATGATGCCGCCCAGCGACCCTGCGCCGTACAGCGTGCCCTGCGGTCCCTCCAGCACCTCTACCCGGCCGACGTCATAGAGTTTGAGATCGGGATCGGGTGCGGCATAGTTGAGACGCATGTCGCCCAGATACTGGCCGGTCGTCGCCTGCGTCGGTCCCGCGACGCCGGAATCGGCGATGGCGCGTATGAACAGCTTGTTGCGGCCCGCGCCGGCATGGGTGGAACTGAGGCTCGCCACGCGGGAGAGCAGGGCGACGGTCCCCCCGGCGGCCTCTGCGGTGCTGAACAGGTTGCTGTCCAGCGTTTCGACCACGCCGGCATAGCGGGCCAGCGGCGTGTCCCGCTTCGACGCCGTGACGATGATGTCCGCCTGCGGCTGGTCCGGTGCGGGCGCGATCGCGGCGAGGATCGGCGCGGGAGCGGGTGGGCGCGGCGAGGATGGCGCCCGCACGATGCGCCAGCCAGCCGGGCCGACGCGCTTGGCCCTTGCGCCAGTGCCCTTCAGCAGCGCCTTGAGCGCAGAATCGATGGAAAGCGTACCCCGCACGGCGGGCGTGGGAAGCTGAGCGAGCGACTGGTCGGACATGCCGATGCTGGCGCCGGTTTGACGGCCGAGCGCGATCGCCGCCTCCCCGAGCCGGCCGGGGGCGATGTCTATTGCCTGTCTGTCCGCCGCCAAAGCGGGCGTAGCCGTTATTGCTATGATCGCGATGGCGGGGGCGATGGCGATCAGAAGGTCAGTCGTGCGACCCATTCCCTCCTTCCAGAAGCCAACCGTCCTGCTGACGCACGGCGTCAAGGCCCATCAGGGGCGCAGCCTGCGCAAAGAAGCGCGCCGGGTCGCGGTCCAGGCGGATCGTGCCGGTAAATCGCATCGCAGCGGCCTGCGGCGTGTAGCGGATCGCGATGCCGAGCGAGCGCGACGCGTCCTGCGCCACCTGCGATACCGTGGCGTTGGCATAGATCAGCTGTCCCTGACGCCAGCTGGCGACGGAGGCGGGGGCGACGTCCATAACGCGCAACCCGCCAGCATCTTCGGTCAGACCACGCCCGGCGGGCAGGGCGATGGCTTCGGCCTTCGGATTGTAGATGACCTTGCCTTCCGACACGCCGATCCGGGTTGCGTCCCCGCTATGGACGATGTTGAAGACGGTGCCGGCATCCTCGAACACATCGTCGCCCACGGTCACGCGGAACGGGTTGGCCGCGTCATGCCGCACCGTGAAGGCCGCTTCGCCCCGGTCGAGGGCGGCGAAGCGCGCGTCCTTGCGATCGAAGCGCATCGTCGTGTCGCCGTTCAGGTGGACGGTGGTGCCGTCGTCCAGCGCGATGGTGCGGGTTTCTCCCGGTCGCGTCGTAACGCTGTAGATGTCGCTGCGATTGAGGACAGCGATCGAGACAGTCGCGACGAGCGCCGCCGCGACCGCGCCGCCGGCAATCCAGCGGAAGCGGGGACGGCGGTCCCCTGCGTCATTTGCGGCGACAGGCAGGGTCACAGGAGCAACCGGGATCAGGCTGTCCATTTCGCTGTCCGCCGCCATCAGCGCATCATAGGCGGACGCGTTGGCAGGATCGGCCTCCAGCCATGCGGTGAAGCCGGTCCAGTCCTCAAAATCGGGGTCGCGGGTGCGGATCACCCAACCCAGCGCCTCCTCGTTCATCATGGCTCCAGCCCTGTTTCCTTGCCCCTTGTCGGACATGACGCCGCGGCCGCCATCATTCCGTATCCATTTTCTGCTTGAGCGCCAGCATCGCGCGATAGGCCTTCTGCAGATCCTTCTCGACGGTGGTCAGGCTGATGCCCAGTTCCTCTGCTATGACCCTTTGCCCGACGCCCTCCAGCCGGAAACGGCGGAACACCAGCTCCACGCGAGGGCCAAGTTCGCGCAGCACCGCCTGCGCTTCTTCCAGCCGCTGGTTGAGGATCATCCGTTCGTCGACGGGCACCTCTTCGGTCGGATCGGCCATCACGCCTCCGGCGCCTGCCGCCCAGTCCTGTTCCCGCCGTTCACGGCGCGACGCGGACCGGTAACGGTCGAGCATCAGGTTGTTGGCCGTGCGATATAGATAGGGCAGCGGATCGGCGACCGGGCCGACATCTTTCGCCTGCAGCTTCATCCATATGTCCTGCAACAGATCCTCAGCGTCCTCCCCCGCGCCGCGCGCGCGCAGGAAGCGCAGCAGGGCGGCGCGATTGGCCATGAAAATCTGGGAGAGGCCAGTGGCCATGCCGGTGAAGCGTCCAGTCAAGCGGGTCTGGCCTGCGCCATAAAGAAGAGGAAGGGGCTTTGGCAATCGCCAAGCGGTTTACGAGGCCGTCCCACTCCTCTAGCCATGGCCCCCATGGCAACAGCATATGGCGGCGCAGCATGGGACAGGTGACGGACAGGGCGGCGGCCGAGGCGGCCGGCATGGACGCCGACCGGCTGGACGCGCTCGTCGCGGAACTGGACGCCACCTATGTCGCGAGCGGGAAATTGCCGCACATGCACATGCTCGTCTCGCGCGACGAGCAGCTCCTGTTATCGGTGGTGCGCGGGCGGGCGCGAGAAGATGGCGCGCCACTGCGGCATGACGCATTGTATCGCATCGCGTCGATGACCAAGCCGGTGACGTCAGTCGCCTTCATGATGCTGGTCGAGCAGGGGAAGGTCGCGCTGGACGATCCCGTCACGGACGTCATCCCGGAATTTGCGAGCCTGCGCGTCGGCACCACGGATGGATCGGTGCCTGCCCGGCCAATGCAGATGATCGACCTGATGCGGCATACGTCGGGGTTCACCTATGGCCTCCAGCGGCAGACGCCGATCGATGCGCGCTATCGGGAATTGGGGCTGGACGAGTTCCAGCAAAGGCGCACGTCCGACCAGTTCATCGCCGCGCTTGCCGGCCTGCCTCTGGAATTCTCGCCCGGTGACCAGTGGAATTATTCCGTCTCCACCGATGTGCTGGGCGTCGTGGTCGAGCGGTTGAGCGGCCTCGACCTTGAAGCCTTCTTCCAGCAGCGCATCTTCGCGCCACTGGGCATGACCGACACGACCTTCATGCTGCCGGACGCGAAGGCGGACAGGATGACCGATGCCTGGCGGCTGGACGAAGGCGGCGGCATCGTCGTCGCGGACCATGGCGCGCGCAGCGCATGGCGGCGCACCGGCTGTTTCCATTCAGGCGGCGGCGGGCTGGTGTCGAGTGTTGCGGACTATCATCGCTTCGCCCGCATGTTGTTGCGCGAAGGCGAGCTGGACGGCGCGCGGCTGCTGGCGCCGGAGACCGTGCGGCGGATGCGCACCAACCAGCTGCCCGGCGGAGGCGACCTTGCCAGCCTGTCCCGCGCCATGTTCAGCGAAGCGGATTATCAGGGCGTCGGCTTCGGCCTGGGCTTCGCCATGGGCCTTGCCAGCGGCGAATATTATTGGGGCGGCGTGTTTTCGACTTACTTCTGGATTGACCCAGTCCAGCGCCTGATCGGCATCTTCATGACCCAGCATCTGCCGTCGAGCACCTATCCCGTCCGTGCCCGGCTGCGGCAGGGCGTGGCGGATGCCATCGTCAAACGTCCCTGACCTGATTGGTGTTAGCGGCTGGCACGGATCGAAAGGCTGGCTGGCACGTTCGGTTGCTGCAGCGCAAAAATGGCGATGGCGCGGCTAGGGACGCTGTGCCATCATCATCCATATTCAGCAGCAGGGGGTGATTTCGCCATGACGTTCAAGGGGCAGACCGCGCTTCCGACGCCCACACCGCGGCGGCTCGACCCGGATGGGATCGCCGTCGAGATCGTCGAGCGCCTGACTTATCGCCTGGGCAAGAATGCGGCGGCGGCCAAGCCGCATGACTGGCTCCATGCGGTCATCATGGAGATACGCGACCGGGTGATCGACGCCTGGATCGCATCGACCCAGAAAACCTATGAGGAGCAGGGGCGGCGGGTCTATTATCTCAGCCTTGAATTCCTGATCGGTCGGCTGATGCGCGACGCGGCGTCCAATATGGAAATGCTCGACGACCTGCAGGCCGCGCTCGACAAGCTGGGCGTCGACATCGACCTTATCGCCGCGCTGGAGCCGGACGCGGCGCTCGGCAATGGCGGCCTTGGCCGGCTCGCCGCCTGCTTCATGGAAAGCATGGCGACGGTCGATGTGCCCGCCTATGGCTATGGCATCCGTTATGTGAACGGCATGTTCCGGCAGGAGATTTCCGACGGCTGGCAGGTCGAATTGCCCGAAACATGGCTGGCGCACGGCAATCCGTGGGAGTTCGAACGGCGCGAGGCGAGCTACGAAGTGGGCTTTGGCGGGCGCGTCGATCCGGCGGAGGGCGACGATGCCGGACCCCACCAGATGTGCTGGCGACCCAATGAGCGCGTCATCGCCACCGCCTACGACACGCCGATTGCGGGCTGGCGCGGCAACCGCGTCAACACGTTGCGGCTTTGGGAAGCGCAGCCGATCGACCCGATCCTGCTCGACAAGTTCAATGCGGGCGATCATCTGGGGGCGCTGGCCGAGAGCAATCGCGCCGAAGCGCTGACCCGCGTGCTCTATCCCGCCGACTCCTCGCCTGCCGGACAGGAGCTGCGGCTGCGGCAGGAATATTTCTTCTCCTCCGCCTCGCTGCAGGACATTGTGCGGCGGCACGTGCAATATTTCGGCGACGTCCGCACGCTGCCGGACAAGGCGGCGATCCAGCTCAACGACACCCACCCGGCAGTGTCGGTCGCGGAGCTGATGCGCATCCTGGTCGACGATCATGGGCTCGACTTCGACGAGGCATGGGACATTACCCGCCGCACCTTCAGCTACACCAACCACACCCTGTTGCCCGAGGCGCTGGAAAGCTGGCCGGTGCCGCTGTTCGAGCGGCTGCTGCCCCGGCACATGCAGATCGTCTATGCAGTCAACAGCCGCCTACTGGGCGAGGCGCGGCGCTCCGGCCAGTTCGACGATGGCGCGATCGGCGCGATCTCCCTGATCGACGAGGGCGGCGAGCGGCGCGTGCGGATGGGCAATCTTGCGTTCGCGGGATCGCACAGCGTCAACGGCGTTTCGGCGCTCCATACCGACCTCATGAAGGTCACCGTCTTTTCCGACTTCCACCGCCTCTATCCCACGCGGATCAACAACAAGACCAATGGCGTCACTTTCCGCCGCTGGCTGATGCAATGCAATCCGGGTCTGGCCGGCCTCATTCGCGAGGCGATCGGCGAACGCTTCCTCGACGATGCGGAGGCGCTGCGCGAGCTGGATCGCTTCGCCGACGACAGCGCTTTTCAGGACCGCTTCCTGGCGGTCAAGCGCGCCAACAAGGCCGCGCTGTCTGATCTGCTGCGCCAGCGCGTGGCGGCGCGGATCGACCCGTCGGCCCTGTTCGACATCCAGATCAAGCGCATCCACGAATATAAGCGGCAGCTTCTCAACATCATCGAGGCGGTGGCGCTCTACGACCAGATCCGCTCGCACCCGGAAAAGGACTGGGTGCCGCGCGTGAAGCTGTTCGGCGGCAAGGCCGCGCCAAGCTATCACAATGCCAAGCTGATCATCAAACTGGCGAACGATGTCGCCCGCGCGGTCAACCACGACCCGGCGGTGCAGGGCCTGCTCAAGGTCCAGTTCGTGCCCAATTACAATGTCAGCATGGCGGAGGTGATGATCCCTGCGGCCGACCTGTCGGAGCAGATCTCGACCGCGGGCATGGAGGCGTCGGGCACTGGCAACATGAAGTTCGCCGTCAACGGCGCGCTCACCATCGGCACGCTCGACGGCGCGAATGTCGAGATGCGCGATCATGTGGGCGAAGAGAATATCGTCATCTTCGGGCTTACCGCGCAGGAGGTGAATGCCCGGCGCGCGGACGGCTATGTCCCGCGCGACGTGATCGAGGGCAGCCGGGAACTGGGGCAGGCGTTGCAGGCGATCGCCGGCGGCGTCTTCTCCCCCGACGATCCCGATCGCTACAAGGGGCTGGTTCAGGGCATCTACGATCATGACTGGTTCATGGTCGCCGCCGATTTCGACAGCTACGCCGCCGCGCAACGCCAGGTGGACGCGCTGTGGGCGGACGAGCGGGCGTGGGCGAAGAAGGCGATCCTCAATGTCGCGCGCATGGGATGGTTCTCGTCCGACCGCACGATCCGCGAATATGCCAACGACATCTGGAAAATCCCCGCATGAGGAGTGCGCCGCCCCCGTGTTGACGCCCGAACAGATCGACCGGCTCGTCCAGGGGCAGGAGGATGATCCCTTCGCAGCGCTGGGCATCCATGCCGAGGGGAAGGGTTTTTCCGCACGGCTGCTGATGCCCGATGCAGTGACGGTGGAGGCGCGGACGCTGGCGGGTGAGAGTGTGGGCGATCTGGAACGCATCGATCCGGCTGGCCTGTTCGTTGGTCCGGTGTCGATCGCGGAGCGGCAGCCGCTGCGCTACGACGTGACCTTCGGCGACGGATCGACCTACAGCCTGATCGACCCCTATGGCTTCGGTCCGGTGCTGGGGCCGATGGACGATTACTATCTGGCCGAAGGATCGCACGGCCGCCTGTTCGACAAGCTGGGCGCGCACATCATGACCCACGAAGGCGTGAACGGCACGCATTTCGCGGTGTGGGCTCCCAATGCGCGGCGCGTGTCGGTGGTGGGAGACTTCAACCGCTGGGACGGGCGGCGTGGCCTCATGCGGCGGCGCGCTGACGCGGGCCTATGGGAATTGTTCGTGCCCGAAGTCGGCGCGGGCACGCCCTATAAATATGAGATTGTCGGCGCGGATGGCGTCATGCTGCCGTTGAAGGCCGATCCTTTCGCCTTCCAGGCGGAGATGCGCCCTTCGACCGCGTCGATCGTCGCCGCGCCGCTCGACCATGACTGGGGCGACGATCGGCACCGCGACTATTGGCGGGAGAGTGATGCGCGCCGGCAGCCCATGTCGATCTACGAAGTCCATGCCGGTTCGTGGCAGCGGGCGGAAGACTGCGGCTTCCTCAGCTGGGACGAGCTGGCGCACCGGCTGATCCCCTATGTCGTCGGCATGGGCTTTACCCATATCGAATTCCTGCCGATCAGCGAGCATCCCTATGATCCGAGCTGGGGATATCAGACGCTGGGCCTCTATGCGCCAAGCGCCCGCTTCGGAGATCCGGCAGGGTTCGCGCGCTTCGTGGATGGCGCGCACCGGGCGGGGATCGGGATCATTCTCGACTGGGTGCCGGCGCATTTCCCGACCGACGAACATGGCCTCGCTCGCTTCGACGGCACCGCGCTCTACGAACATGCCGATCCGCGCAAGGGCTTCCATCCCGACTGGAACACCGCGATCTACAATTATGGCCGGCGGGAAGTGGCGCAGTTCCTGGTGAACAACGCGCTCTATTGGGCCGAGCGATTCCATGTGGACGGGCTGCGCGTCGATGCCGTCGCGTCCATGCTCTACCTCGATTATTCGCGAAAGCCGGGCGAATGGATCCCCAACGACCATGGCGGGCGCGAGAATGTGGAGGCGGTCGCCTTCCTCCAGCAGATGAACAAGGATCTGTACGGCCGGCATCCGGGCGTCGTGACCATCGCGGAGGAATCGACCAGCTGGCCGGGCGTGTCGCGGCCGGTGCATGAAGGAGGCCTCGGCTTCGGCTTCAAATGGAATATGGGCTTCATGCACGACACGCTGCGCTATCTGGCGCGCGATCCCGTCCATCGCGCCCATCATCATGACGACATCACCTTCGGCCTGGTCTACGCCTTCAGCGAGAATTTCGTCCTGCCATTGAGCCATGACGAGGTGGTGCATGGCAAGGGATCGCTGCTGAACAAGATGGCGGGTGATGACTGGCAGAAATTCGCCACGCTGCGCGCCTATTACGCCATGATGTGGGGCTATCCCGGCAAGAAGCTGCTGTTCATGGGGCAGGAATTCGCGCAGCGGGCGGAATGGAGCGAGGCGCGCGCGCTGGACTGGTGGAGCCTGGACCATGCGCCGCATCGCGGGGTGCAGGCGCTGGTGGCCGACCTCAACCGGCTCTATCGCGGGAATGCGGCCCTTCACGCGCGCGATTGCGAAGGGGAAGGGTTCGAATGGGTGCTCGCGGACGCCGCGGCCGACAGCCTCTTTGCCTGGGTCCGCCGCGCGCCGGGCGCACGCCCGGTCGTCGTCATCAGCCATTTCACGCCGATCCTGCGCCACAGCTATCGGATGCGCTTGCCATCGGGCGGCAAGTGGCGCGAAATCCTGAACAGCGACGCGCATGACTATGGCGGCAGCGGCGCGGGCAATATGGGCCTGGTTCAGGCCGATGAGGAAGGATGGGCCAACATCACCATCCCGCCCTTTGCAACCTTGATGTTGGAACTGGATTATTGAACCGCCGGTCGATCGAGCGGGCATGAAGGAGAGGCCGAAGTGAGCAGCAAATATCAGCCGATTGCCCGCGATGCGATGGCCTATGTCCTGGCGGGCGGGCGGGGCAGCCGGCTTGCCGAACTGACCGACAAGCGCGCCAAGCCCGCCGTCCATTTCGGCGGCAAGGCGCGGATCATCGACTTCGCCTTGTCCAATGCGCTCAACAGCGGCATCCGACGCATCGGCGTCGCGACGCAATATAAGGCGCACTCGCTGATCCGGCATCTGCAGCGCGGCTGGAACTTCTTCCGCCCCGAACGCAACGAGAGCTTCGACATCCTGCCGGCCAGCCAGCGCATATCCGAAAGCCAGTGGTATGAGGGCACGGCCGACGCCGTGTTCCAGAATATCGACATCATCGAAGCCTATGCGCCCGAATATATGGTCATCCTGGCGGGCGACCATGTATACAAGATGGACTATGAGCTGATGCTCCAGCAGCATTGCGACACGGAGGCCGACGTGACCGTCGGCTGCCTGGAGGTGCCGCGCATGGAAGCGGTTGGCTTTGGCGTGATGCATGTGGACGACAAGGACAATATCACCGCCTTCGTCGAAAAGCCCAAGGATCCGCCCGGCATTCCCGGCCAGCCGGACATGGCGCTGGCGTCGATGGGCATCTATGTCTTCAAGACCAAGTTCCTGATCGAGCAACTGCGCCGCGATGCCGATACGCCGGGTAGCAAGCGCGATTTCGGCGGCGACATCATCCCCTATATCGTCAAGCATGGAAAAGCGGTGGCCCACCGCTTTTCCAGCAGCTGCGTGCGCGCCGAAAGCGAGCTGGAACATTATTGGCGCGATGTCGGCACGATCGACGCCTACTGGCAGGCGAGCATCGACCTGACCGATGTCGTTCCCGCGCTCGACCTTTATGATCGCAGCTGGCCGCTCTGGACCTATTCGGAGGTCACGCCGCCCGCCAAGTTCGTGCATAATGAGGATGGTCGGCGCGGTTCCGCCACATCCTCGCTGGTGGCGGGCGGATGCATCGTGTCGGGATCGTCGCTCCACCGCAGCCTGCTCTTCTCCGGCGTGCGCACGCACAGCTTCTCCTCCGTCACCGAAAGCGTCATCATGCCCAATTGCGAGATCGGGCGCGGCGCGCGGCTGCACAAATGCGTGGTGGACAGCGGCATCATCATCCCGCCTGGCCTGATCGTCGGCGAAAATCCCGAACATGACGCGCAAAGGTTCCGGGTCAGCGACAATGGGGTCTGCCTCATCACCCAGCCCATGATCGACGCGCTGGTGCGCTGAACGGAGGGGGCAGGGGGCGTGTCCATCAAACTGCTGTCGGTTGCATCCGAAATCTATCCGCTGGTGAAGACCGGCGGGCTGGCCGATGTGGTCGGCGCGCTGCCGGGGGCGCTTGCGCCGCATGGCGTCGAGACGCGGACGCTGGTGCCCGGCTATCCGGCGGTGCTGGCGCGGCTTGGCAAGGGCAGGCGGTTGGCGCGCTATACCGATCTGTTCGGTGAGAGCGCGTCGGTGCTGGCGGGCGAGGTTGAGGGCCTTTCCCTGCTCGTGCTCGACGCGCCAGCCTTTTTCCAGCGCGACGGCGGCCTGTATGGCGACGCGAGCGGACAGGATTGGAGCGACAATTGGCGGCGCTTCGCCGCTCTGTCGCGGGTCGGCGCGGACATTGCGGCGGGCACCCTGAAGGACTGGCGGCCCGACATCGTCCATGTCCATGACTGGCAGGCGGCGATGACGCCAGCCTATATGCGTTACGGCGCGGCGGCGGGCGTCCCCCGGTTGGTGACGATCCACAATCTCGCCTTTCAGGGCCGGTTCGGGGCCGAGATATTCCCCGCGCTCGACCTGCCGCCCGAAGCATGGGGCATGGACGGCGTCGAATATTATGGCGGCATCGGCTTTCTGAAGGCGGGTCTGGTGTCGGCGGACGCCATCACCACGGTCAGTCCCACCTATGCGCAGGAAATCCGGTCGCCGATGAACGGCATGGGGCTGGATGGCCTCATCAACGGACGGGTCGACCGGCTGCACGGCATATTGAACGGGATCGACACGCAGGTCTGGAACCCGGCGACCGACCCGCTGCTGCCGAAAAGCTATCAGGCGCGATCGCTCGCAGCCAGAAGCGCCAACCGGCGCGCGCTGGAGCGGCGTTTCGGTCTCGATGCCGACGCCGGGCCGATCTTCGTCATCATCAGTCGCCTGACCTGGCAGAAGGGGCTGGACCTGATGGTGGACACCATCGACCATCTGGTCGGATTGGGTGGCAAGCTGGTCGTGCTGGGATCGGGCGACGCGCCTTTGGAGGGCGCGTTCCTGAGCGCGGCGGAGCGGCATCGCGGTCGTGTGGGCGTCCAGATCGGCTATGACGAGCCGCTGTCGCACCTGATGCAGGCAGGCGGCGACGCCATTCTGATCCCGTCCCGTTTCGAACCGTGCGGCCTCACCCAGCTCTATGCGCTGCGCTATGGCTGCGTGCCGGTGGTGGCGCGCGTCGGGGGGCTGGCGGACACAGTGATCGACGCCAATGAAGCGGCGATTGCCGCCGGCGCGGCGACCGGCATCGTCTTCGCGCCGGCCGATCCTCTGGCCCTGCATGGCGCGATCAACCGCGTGGTGCAGCTTCATGGGGACGCGCCGGTCTGGCTGGCGATGCAGCGGGCGGGGATGCGAGCGGACTTCTCCTGGGGAAACAGCGCGGCGCGCTATGCTGCGCTCTATGCGCGGCTGATCGCGGAGGCGGTGTGACCCTGGGGCCGCTGGTGGGAGCCGGGGGCACGCGCTTTTCGGTCTGGTCGCCCGACGCCGCGCAGCTCTGGCTTTGCCTGTTCGATGCTAGCGACCGCGAAAGCCGCATCCCCATGCTGCGCGACGCGGAAGGGGTCTGGCATGTCGAAGTGGCAGGCGCAGGCGTCGGCACACGCTACGGACTGCGGGCGGACGGGGTTTACGATCCCGATGGGGGCCTTTGGTTCGATCCCGACAAGCTGCTGATCGATCCCTATGCAAGGGCAGTCGACCGGCCGTTCCGCTACGATCCGATGCTCGCCGCGCGCCGGGGAGAGGGGACCGACACCGCCCCGCTGATGCCCAAGGGCATGGTGATGCCCGTCCTTCCGCCGATATCGGCCACGCCGCCGCATTTTGCGCCGGGCGGGCTGATCTACGAAGTGCAGGTGCGTGGCTTCACCATGCTGCATCCCGAGGTGCCCGAAGCCCAGCGCGGAACGATCGCGGCGCTCGGGCATGCGGCGATCATCGCGCATCTCAAGGCGCTGCACGTCTCGGCGATCGAACTGATGCCGATCAACGCCTGGATCGACGAGCGGCATCTGGGTCCGCTTGGTCTCACCAACGCCTGGGGCTACAATCCCGTCAGTTGGTTCGCGCTCGATCCCCGCATCGCGCCGGGTGGCCTCGCGGAATTGCGTGCCGCGGTGGAGGCGCTTCATGCCGCAGGGATCGGCGTCATCCTGGACATGGTCTATAATCATGACGGCGAAAGCGACGTCCTTGGCCCCACATTGTCGCTGCGCGGCCTCGATGCGCGGGGCTATTTCCGTCACGCCGCCGATGGCAGCCTCATCAACGATACCGGGACGGGCAACAGCATCGCCTGCAACGCGCCCATCGTGCGGCGCTTGATCCTCGATTCATTGCGTCACTTCGTGCGGGAGGCGGGCGTGGACGGCTTCCGTTTCGATCTCGGTCCTGCGCTGGGCCGGCTGGAGCACGGCTTCGATCCGGCCGCGCCCCTGCTTCAGGAGATGCGCGCCGATCCCCTGTTGGCCGATCGGGTCATGATTGCCGAACCCTGGGACATCGGCCCCGGCGGTTACCAACTGGGGCGGTTCGGAGACGGTTGGCTCGAATGGAACGACCGCTATCGCGACGATATGCGGCGCTTCTGGCGCGGCGATGACGGGATGCTGGGTGCCTTCGCGACGCGGCTTGCCGGATCGTCCGACATCTTTTCCGGTGACATGACCCGCAGCGTCAATTTCCTTGCGGCGCATGACGGCTTCACGCTGGCCGACCTCACCGCCTATCGGGACCGGCATAACGAGGCCAATGGTGAGCAGAATCGCGACGGTCATGGCGAGAATTTCAGCTGGAACAACGGGGTCGAGGGGCCAACCGATGATGCCGCCATGTGCGATGCCCGCCGCCGGGACATCATGGCGCTGCTGTCGACCCTGTTCCTCTCGCGCGGAACGATCATGATGACGGCGGGGGACGAGTTCGGGCGCACCCAGCAGGGCAACAACAATGCCTATGCGCAGGATAATGCGATCGGCTGGATCGACTGGGAAGGGCGGGATGTCGTGCTGGAAGCGCACGCCTTCGCGCTGGCGAAGCTACGGGCGAGAAGTGCGGAACTTCGGGATGCTCGGTTCCTGACGGACGGAGAGGTCGAATGGCTGTCGGAGGACGGATACCCCCTGCGGATCGATCAATGGGAAGACCCGTCCCGCCGCGGCCTGGTGCTGCGCTATCGGGACAGCGGCCTTGCCATCTGCGTCAATGGATCGGATGCATCCTGCCTCTTCCATCTGCCGGAAGGGGAGCGCGATGTCGCCGCACGATCGATCGCGGTGGTGAGCCCTGCTGGATTCGAACCAGCGACCTACTGATTAAAAGTCAGTTGCTCTACCGACTGAGCTAAGGGCCCGCCTCATGGGGTGGAGGCCGCCCTAATGGCGGCGGGGGCGATGGTCAACCTTGGCTTTGGCTTTTTGCAGCCGGGCGTGAAGATGGCGCACGGTCAATCCGGATAGGGGGTCGCGCAGCTTTGGTCCTATGGCCGCAAGCGGGGCTAGGACGAACGCACGGTCGCGCCAGGCGGCGTGCGGGATGGTGAGCGTCCTGCTGCGCCATGGCCCGCCCGACCATAGGATGATGTCGACGTCCATGCTGCGCGCGCCCCAGCGACGATGGCGAAGGCGGCCGAGACGCTTCTCGATGTCCTGGAGAAATGCCAGCATCTCACTGGGGGCAAGGGGGCTTTCGACCAGCAGAGCGGCGTTAGCAAAGAGGCGCGACGAAGGGCCGAGCGGGCGCGTCAGGATTATGGGCGACAGCGCGGCCACGCGCATCGCCTCGCCGACCAGGCTTGCCGCTTCCGCCACTAGGCGGGCCGGTGTGCGCCGCGCGGACAGCGGGCGGTTCGATCCTAATGCCAGCGCATAATCGTGCAGGGCCATAGGACCGCGCGCCGGCTTACCGCCGGTCCTCCTTCTCCTGCGCCTTCATGACCGCGTAAGCGGCCTCGCGCGCGTCTCGGGGCAGGGCGAGAAGGAAGCGGGTGGCGTCGCGATAAGTGAGGAACGGCGTTTGCTCCACGATGACGGGGATCGTGCGCCCGTTGTATAGGCGCTTGAGGACACGCTTCTGCGGACGGGTGAGCTCGTCGGGCGCTGCGTCCGCCATCGTCTCAGATATCCTGCGCGATGCGGGCATAGAGTTCGGGCCGCCGGTCGCGGAAGAAGCCCATGCCCGCGCGGTGCGTCTTCGCCTTGGCGAGGTCCAGCGTGGCGACCAGCGCGCCATTGTCCTTTGCGTCGGCCTCCGCTAGGAAGTCGCCCCATTCGTCGCTAATGAAGCTGTGGCCGTAGAAACGCTGCCCTTCCTCGTCGCCGATGCGGTTGGCGGCGATCACCGGCATGCAGTTGCTGACCGCGTGGCCGATCATCGCGCGCCGCCACATGCGGCTGGTGTCGAGGTCCGCGTCATAGGGTTCCGAACCGATCGCAGTCGGGTAGAAGAGCATTTCCGCGCCCATGAGCGCCATCACGCGCGCGCTTTCGGGATACCATTGGTCCCAGCAGATCCCGACGCCGATCGTGCCGTACCGAGTGTTCCACACCTTGAAGCCCGTGTTGCCGGGGCGGAAATAATATTTCTCCTCGTAACCCGGCCCATCGGGAATATGGCTCTTGCGATAGACGCCCATGATCTCGCCAGCGTCGTCGATCATGGCGAGCGAGTTGTAATAATGGTGGCCGTCCCGCTCGAAGAAGCTGGTGGGAATATAGACCCCCAGTTCCTTCGCCAGTTTGCGCATTTCCTGCACCGCCGGATGAGTTTCCGTCGGCTGCGCGGTCGAGAAGAGCGCTTCGTCCTCCTCCCTGCAGAAATAGGGGCCTTCGAACAGTTCGGGCGGCAGGATGATCTTCGCACCGCGCATGGCCGCCTTGCGCACATGGCCCGCGACCATGGCGATATTGTCGTCCATGTCGTCGGAAAAGGCGAGTTGCAACGCGGCGACGGTAACCTTGGTCATTCTCTTTCCCGATCGGCTCAGAGGGAGGGCATCTGCTGGCTGCAGCAGTGAAAGCTGCCGCCGCCCGACAATATGGCGTCGCTGCGCAGCCCGACAATATCCCGGCCGGGGAAGAAGGGGCGAAACGCGTCGAGTGCCGCCTGATCGTTGGGTCGGCCATAGACGGGGACGATGACGGCGGCATTGCCGACATAGAAATTCATGTAGCTGGCGGGGATCGCCTCGCCATCCACCTCGACCCGGCCGGGGGATGGGATGTCCACCACCTCCACCCCATGCGCCTTGGCGCGGGCGCGGGCGCCGGCATAGATGGCGGCGTTAGGATCGTCATCGGTCGTCGCGATCGGCAGCGCCAGCGTGCCCGGCGCGACGAAGCGGGCGAGATTGTCGACATGCCCGTCCGTATGGTCGTTCATCAGGCCGTCGCCCAGCCACAGCATGTCCGACAGGCCAAGGCTGCCCGCCAGCAGCGTCTCGATCTTGCCCCGGTCCAGGTTCGGATTGCGATTCGGGTTGAGCAGGCATTGCTCGGTCGTCACGAACAGGCCGGTGCCGTCCGTGTCGATCGCGCCGCCCTCGAACACCCAATGCTGGGTCTGCGTAAGCAGGCCAGTGGTCGCCGCCAGCCGCGCGCCGATATCCTCGTCGCCCGGCATCCGATATTTGCCGCCCCAGCCATTGAAGCCGAAATCGACCAGCGCGCGGCCACCCGCGCCGTTCAGAACGGCGATCGGCGCAGTGTCGCGCAACCATATGTCCCCCAGATGCTGAACAACGATGTGGACACCCGGAGCGACCATCTCACGCGCGATGGAGGCGTCCATTTCGTTGTCCACGACCAGCCGCACCTGCTCTCCCCGGCCACCGGCATGGAGCGCGCTGGCGAAGGCGGCGATTTGTTCGCGCGCGGCATCGAACGCACCCGGCCATTCGGCTGGATTGGCCGGGAAGCCAATCCAGGTCCAGTCGTGCGGCGCCCATTCGGCGGGCATACGGAAAGTCATGAAATCTCGTCCTTGCTCGGCGCGGGCCGATCCGTGATAGCGGGATGATGCGCGCTCCATAACGCGCCGGGCCGTATCTGGACAGAGGGCGTAAGCCATGAGGATAGGAGTTTCGATCGTCGCCGCAGCGCTGATGCTGATGCAGGCGGGCGGCGCGGCCGCTGCGGAACTGCCCGACTGGCTGACCGGCGAATGGCAGCAGCAGCGCGGCGACCGCTGGACGGAGGAGGTGTGGACGCTTCCGCGCGGCGGCGTGATGATCGGCGTGGGACGGAGTGGACGCGGCGAAAGCCTGGCGAACTGGGAAGTGATGCGGATCGTGCGCGGGGCGGACGGAGCGCTCGCCTTCCACGCCGCGCCGGAGGGTGGCTCCGCCACCATCTTCCCCGTAGTCGAGCAAGGCGTGCGCGACATTGTTTTCGCCAACCCCCGCCACGACTATCCGCAGCGCATCCGCTACTGGCGCGAAGGGCGGCTGCTCATGGCGGAGACGTCGCGGATGGACGGCAGCGACGCGCAAAGCTGGACCTACTCCCCGGCGGGGAAGTAGGTCCGCCACGCAGGACGGGGCCGGCTCTTACTGCCCCGTCCGGTCCTTGTCGCGAATGGCGCGGAATTCGTCGCCTTCCACCCAGTTGGGCCAGTCGGCGCTCGTGGCGAGATCGCGGCCGACGGTGTAATAGAGCTTCAGATCCGCCAGCACGCCGCTCCAGTCCCAGTTGGGATCATATTCGTCCTTGGGGCCATGATAGCGGTTTTTGGTATAATCTTCCGCCGCGGCCATGCCTGCCGCGGTGCCGCCCTTCACCAAATCCTCGCCGCCCTCGAAATAGAGCATCGGCAGTCCGTGCTTGGCGAAGCTGAAATGGTCAGAACGATAATAGAAGCCCTTTTCCGGCGTCGGTTCCAGCGTGGCGACGCGGCCCTGGCCGGCGAGCGCGCGGTCGAGATAGGCGTCGAGTTGCGATTTGCCCTTGCCGATGACGACGACATTCTTGGCGAGGCCCGCGACGCTCAGCGCGTCCATGTTGACGCCGCCCACCGTCTGGCGGAAAGGGAAGACCGGATGCGCGCCATAATAGGCTGAACCGAGCAGCCCGGATTCCTCGCCGGTCACCGCCAGGAAAACCTGGCTACGGTCGGTGGGGCCGGCCTTCACATTGGCCTCCGCCAGGGCGACCAGCGCCGCGGTGCCGGTGGCGTTGTCCACCGCGCCGTTGCATATGTCGTCACCATCGGGGGCGGCCTGGCAGTGGCCCAGATGATCCCAATGCGCGCTGTAGAGCACATATTCGTCCGGCCGCGTCTTGCCCGGCAGCAGCGCGACGACATTCTTCGAGCTGTGCTTGCGCAGATCATTGTCGAAGGAGACGCTGGCAACGACGCCGGTCAGCGGCACCGCCTTGAAGCCCTTCCGCTTGGCCGCCGCCATCTGCTGATCGAGGTCGAGGCCCGCGCTGGCGAAGAGGGCCGCCGCCTTGTCCTTCTGGATCCAGCCGATCGCTTGGGCTTGGTCGGCATTGCCGTTGGCGCTGTCGGCTACATGCTGCGCCCCGGTCCAGCTCGACTGGACCACGTTCCAGCCGTAAGCGGCGGGCACCGTGTCGTGGACGATGATCGCGGCCGCGGCACCCTGCCGCGCCGCTTCCTCGAACTTGTAGGTCCAGCGGCCATAATAGGTCATCGCCCGACCGTTGAACGGGCCGGTCAGCCCCTGCGTCTCATAATCGGGATCATTGACCAGGATGATGACCGTCTTGCCCTTCACGTCCAGCCCGGCATAGTCGTTCCAGCCCTTTTCGGGCGCGTTGATGCCATAGCCGACGAAGACGACCGGGCTGTTCTTAACCTCGATATGCGGCTGTGTGGTGCGATAGGTGCCGACGACCATCTCCGGCCCGTAGGCGGCGGTAACGGCGGCCTTGCCGCCCGAGAAGCTGAGGTGCGACACATTCTTCGCGTTGATTTCCACCAGCGGAACGTCCTGGAACCAGCTTCCCTTGTTGCCGGGCTTCAGGCCCAACTTGCCGAACTCGGCGGCGAGCAGGGCAAGCGTCTTTTCCTCGCCGGACGTGCCGGGCGCACGGCCCTCGAACGCGTCGGAGGACAACTCCTTCACCAGCCGCTTCATCGTGTCGAGGGAGGGCTCCACGCCCTTCTTCGCGGCGGCGGCCTTCGTGGGAGCCGCTTGAGCAACAAGCGGCGAGGAAAGGGCGAGGACGGCGGCGACCGCGGCGATGGAACTGCGCATGGATATCCCTCTGTTTTACAACTGGTCAGGTGATGCCACCGCGCGGGAAGACGCGCAAGATTGTTGCGCGCATGAAAAAGGACGGCACCCTTGCGGGGCCGCCCTTTTGAACTCTTTGTCCGAAGGACTTAGCGCGAATAGAATTCGACGACCAGGTTCGGTTCCATCTTCACCGGATAGGGCACTTCGTCCAGCGTGGGAACGCGGACATAGGTGACCTTGGTCGCGCCGTCGGGCGAGACATAGTCGGGGATGTCGCGCTCGGGCAGGCTCTGCGCTTCCAGGACCAGCGCCATTTCCTGCGCCTTCTTGCCCAGCGTGATCTCGTCACCCGGCTTCACCAGACGCGAGGCGATGTTGCACTTGACGCCGTTCACATAGATGTGGCCGTGGCTGACGATCTGACGGGCCGACCAGATGGTGGGCGCGAACTTGGCGCGATAGACGACCGCGTCCAGGCGGCGCTCCAGCAGGCCAATGAGGTTCTGGCCGGTGTCGCCCTTCATGCGCGCGGCCTCGACATAGTTCTTCTTGAACTGCTTTTCGGTGATGTCGCCGTAATAGCCCTTCAGCTTCTGCTTGGCGCGCAGCTGGATGCCATAGTCGGACATCTTGCCCTTGCGGCGCTGGCCGTGCTGGCCGGGGCCATATTCACGCTTGTTGACCGGGCTCTTCGGGCGACCCCAGATGTTTTCGCCCATCCGGCGGTCGAGCTTGTACTTTGCGCTGGAACGCTTCGACATGAAATCTTTCCTCAATTGCTTCTAACGTTGGTTCCGGTCTCGCCTGCTTGCCGTGTTTCAGGGGCAGGGCCACCGCTTCACCGGAGTGCGGAGCCAATTGCGAAGGCGCGCCTATGACGAGGGGAGGCCAGCCTGTCAAGCCCTCGACAGGCCGCGCCGGACAGCTTAGGTCCGCTCCCATGAACCCCGAAAGCTACACGACTATGGCGCAGGTGCGCGCAGGCGTCGACAATCTGGACCGCCAGATCGTTGCGCTGCTGGCCCAACGCTTCGCCCATATGCGCGCCGCCGCGCGGATCAAGGACGACCGCGCGGCAGTGCGCGACGAAGCGCGCAAGGCGGAGGTGATAGCCAATGCCCGCGCCGAGGCGGAGGCGGCAGGGCTGCCCGGCGAATTGATCGCGGAGCTTTGGAATCATCTGGTCGAACTGTCCATCGCCTATGAGATGGACGCGTTCGACCGGACGCGGGGCTAACGCTGGCGAGGGTGGGCGAGGGAAGATAGCACGCCGCGCAGGGTGCGGACCTCCAGATGGTTCCAGCCCGGCTTGGTCAGCAGGTTGCGTAGCGTCCGCTTGGTCGCCGGCGCGCGATCGGGCGGGAAGAAATAGCCTGCCGCGTCCAGCAGCGTCTCGAACTGGGCGATCATTCCCTCTAGCTCTTCCTGCGGCGCGGGTTCGCCAAGGTCGGTGACGGTCGGCTGCTCCAGCTTCGCCTGCTTCGACCATTCATAGGCGCACAGGATCACCGCCTGCGCCAGGTTGAGCGATCCGAAGTCGGGATTGATCGGCACCGTCAATATCTTGCGGGCGAGCGCGACGTCTTCCGTTTCCAGCCCCGACCGCTCGGGACCGAACACATAGGCGCTGCGGCCCGGCGCGGCGTGGATCTCGCGCGCCGCCTCCTCGGGTGTCACGACCGGCTTGGTGACGCCGCGCTTGCGAACCGTGGTGGCATAGACATGAGCGCAGTCCGCCACCGCGTCCGCCAGCGTCTCATAAACCTGCGCGCCGTCCAGCACCACGTCCGCACCGGCTGCGGCGGGGCCTGCATCAGGATTGGGCCAGCCATCGCGCGGCGACACCAGCCGCATTTCCGTCAGCCCGAAATTCAGCATGGCGCGCGCCGCCTTGCCAATATTCTCGCCCAACTGCGGACGGACGAGAACGATCACCGGCCGCGGGACGTCACTCACGCGCCACCTCCTGCACGCTGCCCGCGAACTCCTCGAAATCCTTGGCGTCGGTGAAATCCTTGTAGACGCTGGCGAAGCGGATATAGGCGACGCTGTCGAGGCGCTTTAAGCCCTCCATCACCATTTCGCCGATCGCGCGGGCAGGGATTTCGCTTTCGCCGCTGGTTTCGAGCTGGCGCTGGATGCCGGAGATGAGCTTTTCCAGCCGACTGGGATCGATCGGCCGCTTGCGACAGGCGATGCCCACGGAGCGGGCCAGCTTGTCGCGGTCGAAGGCTTCCTTGCGCCCCTCGCTCTTCACCACCCAGATGTCGCGAAGCTGGATGCGCTCGAACGTGGTGAAGCGCGCGCCGCATGCCTCGCACTGGCGGCGGCGGCGGATGGCGGCGTTGTCCTCGGTCGGACGGCTGTCCTTCACCTGGCTGTCTTCATGGGAACAGAAGGGGCAGCGCATTTACATCATTTCCGTTCATTTCGAGCGAAGTCGAGAAACCCTGGCGTAAGACCCGTTTCTCGACAAGCTCGAAACGAACGGCTCTCTTCGTCCTTAGTAGATCGGGAACTGCGCGGTCAGCCCAAGCACCTTTTCACGCACATGCGCTTCGACCTGACCATCGCCTTCGTCGCCATTGCGCTTCAGGCCTTCGACGACTTCAGCGATTAGGCGGCCGATTTCCCGGAACTCCGCCTCGCGGAAGCCGCGCGTCGTACCGGCCGGGGTGCCGAGGCGGACGCCCGAGGTCACGAACGGGCTGGCGGTGTCGAACGGCACATTATTCTTGTTGCAGGTGATATAGGCGCGGTCGAGCGCCTTTTCGGCTGCCTTGCCGGTGGTGTTCTTCGCCCGCAGGTCGACCAGCATCAGGTGGTTGTCGGTGCCGCCCGACACGATCGACAGGCCGGCATCGGCCAGCGTCTCGCTAAGTGCCTTCGCGTTCGCCACGATCTGATGCGCATAGGCCTTGAATTCAGGCGTCAGCGCTTCCTTGAACGCGACCGCCTTGGCGGCGATGATGTGCATCAGCGGGCCGCCTTGCAGGCCAGGGAAGATCGCGCTGTTCAGCTTTTTTGCGATCGCCTCGTCATTGGACAGGATGATGCCCGAGCGGGGGCCGCGCAGCGACTTGTGCGTGGTGGTCGTCGTGACATGGGCGTGCGGCACCGGCGAAGGGTGCGCGCCGCCCGCCACCAAGCCCGAAAAGTGCGACATGTCGGCCAGCAAATAGGCGCCGACCTCATCCGCGATCTCGCGGAAGCGCTTGAAGTCCCACACGCGCGAATAGGCGGTGCCGCCGCAGATGATGAGCTTGGGCTTGTTCTCCCGCGCGATGCGGGCGACCTCGTCCATGTCGATCAGATGATCGTCCTGGCGCACGCCATAGGCGACCGGCTTGAACCATTTGCCCGACATGTTGACCGGCGATCCGTGGGTCAGGTGGCCGCCCGACGACAGATCGAGGCCCATGAAGGTATCACCTGGCTGGAGCAGTGCCAGGAACACCGCCTGGTTCATCTGGCTGCCGCTGTTGGGCTGGACGTTGGCGAAGTTCGCGCCGAACAGCTGCTTGGCGCGTTCGATCGCGAGGGTTTCCACCACGTCGGCATATTCGCAGCCGCCATAATAGCGCTTGCCGGGATAACCTTCGGCATATTTGTTGGTGAAGATGGAGCCGGCGGCCTCCAGCACGGCCTTCGACACGATATTCTCGGACGCGATCAGTTCGATCTTGTCCTGCTGGCGCTGCAGTTCCTTGCCGATCGCGTCGAAGATTTCCGGGTCCGCGCTGGCGAGGTCTTCGCTGAAGAAGCCGTCCTGGCGGATGGCGGGAGAGAGGGTGTCGGTGCTCATCTCTGGTCCTTTCAGAGCGCGGGATTGGAGAGTTTGTCGACGCGCGGACCATGACGGCCGCCGCCAAAATCGGTGGTCAGAAAAGCGGCGACGCAGGCCTTGGCCATGTCGATGCCGGTCAACCGCGCGCCCATGGCGATCACATTGGCGTCATTATGCTCGCGCGCAAGGGCGGCCGACAGCGGCTCTCCCACCAGCGCGCAGCGGCATGCCGGATTGCGGTTGACGGCGATGGAGATACCGATGCCCGATCCGCAGAGCGCGATACCGCGTTCCGCCGCGCCGGATGCTATCACCGTCGCGAGCTTGTAACCATAATCGGGATAATCGACCCGGTCCGCCGTTGCCGGTCCAAGATCGTCCACCTCATGCCCTTCGTCGCGCAGCCATTGCGCAAGCTCGGCCTTCAGATCGACGGCGGCATGATCGGAGGCGATGGCGATCTTCATGGGTGGGCGCGTCCCTTCACCAGCAGGTGATTCGTTTCTGCGCGCCTCATAGGGGGACGGGCCGGCAATTGCCACCGTCCAGCTTGATGCTTATGGCAGGGGCATGTCCGGAACCATCCTTTCCATCCTGATGCTGGCGGGCGTGCTGCTGACCGGCGGCGGTGTCTACGCGATCGTGAAGAAGCGCGAGCGCAAGCGCGGCGCGCTGATGATCGTGGCGGGCCTGGTCATGTTCGGCAATGTGCTGATCGCCGCCGCGCCACTGGGGCAGGTCGCGCCTTAAAGGCTGTTTTCACGAGGTTCGCAGTCGCAGCGCGAGAGTGGCAAGCAGGTCCGTCTGCGTCACGAGCCCCAGCATCCGGTGGTCCGCGTCTATGACGATGGCGCTGTGGTGTATTCCGCTGCCCAACGGGCCGATCAGCCGCGCGAGGGGCGTGTCGGCATGGACCAGCAGCGGCGGACGGGCGATGTCGCCTGCCGTGTCTCCGCCCCGCGCCAGATCGAGCGCTCCGATGATGCCCTGCACCCGTCGTGCCTCATCCAGTACCGGTGCTGTCAGCAGGTGGCGCTCCAGCATCAGCGCGCGGACCTGCGCCAGCGGCATGGACGGCGTAGCGGAGAGGATGTCGCGCGACATGATGTCGCCGCAACAGGTCGCACCATGCGCCCGCTCGGCGGCGCGCAGTTCGGCGTCGGCAAGCAGATGGTGCAAATCCGCAGGATCGATGTCCAGCGCCTCGCCATAGCCATGAAGGGCGGCGGCTACGTCCTGCTTGCTGGGCGCTGCTCTTTCAAGCGGCGCTGGGTCGGTCGTGCTATGCGGCGTCGCCGGCTTGGGCGCGACGTGGGGATAATTATGGCCCGCGAGCTTGTGGAACAGGATGGCGACGCAAAGCAGCGCCAGCGTATTCACGCCAACGGGCGTCAGCGCGAACATATAGCCGGCAGCCGTGCCCTTGGCGCCTAGCGCCGCCGACAGGGCGACGGCGCCGCCCGGCGGATGCAGGCATCGCAGCAGGGTCATGACCGCGATTGCCGCTCCCACGGCAAACGAAGCGGCAAGGGTGGGATCAGATATCGCCTTGCCGATGAAGATGCCGGCCAGCGCGGATATGACGTTGCCGCCCAGCACTGGCCATGGCTGCGCCAGCGGGCTGGCGGGTACGGCGAAGAGCAGCACGGCGGACGCCCCCATCGGTGCGACCAGCAGGGGAAGGTACACGCCGTCGCCCAGCACCAGTCCGCACAGCAGGCCGGTGACACCAATGCCGACGATGGCGCCAGCGGCAGCCTTCAGCCGGTCGAACCGTCTCTGGCCCGGCTGCATGGGGGGGACGGCCCTGCGATAGTGGCTCCAGAGTTTTTGCGGCGCGTCGGTCATGGCCGCGCGCTAACGCCGCAGGGAAGGGCGGCCAAGCGGGATTTTATGTGCAAGGGACCAAGCGCTGCTTTGCGCTAGAGCACGTCCCCGAACATGAACCAGATCAGCGCCAGCCAGGCGAAGAGGCCCACCGCGCCGAGGATCACGCCGGATCGGGCACGGATGGCGGGCCACAGGCCGGTCGGATCGTTGTCGTGTTCCATCCGCCCGGATTAGCGACACGCCCGGCCGGGTTCAACCGGCAGCGTCTTCGGTTTCCGCTGCCGCCGGCTCCCGCTCGACAGCCATAAGGCGGCTGGTGAACACTTCCCGCCACCAGCGGATATCCTGCTTTTCCACGCTGTCCATCATCGCCCGCCAGCGGCGCTGCCGCTCGTCCAGCGGCATGGCGAGCGCGCGCAGGATCGCGTCGGACATTTCCTCCGGGCTGTAGGGATTGATGAGCAGCGCGTCCTTGAGTTGCATCGCCGCGCCCGCAAAGCGCGACAGGATCAGGACGCCGGGGTCTTTGGGATCCTGCGCGGCGACATATTCCTTGGCGACGAGGTTCATGCCGTCGCGCAATGGCGTCACCAGCCCGATCTTCGCTGCGCGGTAGATGCCGGCCAGTTCGTCGCGCGGATAGCCCTGGTTGACATAGCGGATCGGCGTCCAGTCCACATCGCTATATTCGCCGTTGATGCGTCCGGCGAGCGAATCCAGCGTGGCGCGGATCTGCTGATAACTCTCCACATCGCCACGAGACGGCGGCGCGATCTGCGTCAACACGATCTTGCGATGATGTTCGGGATGATCCTTCAGGAAGCGGGCATAGCCGTTGAAGCGCTCTTCCAAGCCCTTGCTGTAATCCAGCCGGTCCACGCCGACAACGAGAGGCCGGTCCTGCAGCGACGCGCGCACCTTCCCGAACATCGCCTGCGCCGTTTCGCTGTCGGCGGCATCCTTGAACTCCTGCGCGTTGATGCCGATCGGGCAGGCGATCGCCTGGATGGTGCGGTCGCCCACAGTGACATAGTCACCGTCCACGGTGCCGCCCATCTCGCGCTCGACATAATGGCGGAAAGACTCCAGCCACTCCTCGGTGTGGAAACCCACCACATCATAGGCGAAGAGGGTGCTGACCAGCTTGCTGTGATGGGGCAGGGACACGAGCAGGCGCGTGGGTGGCCAGGGGATGTGGAGGAAGAAGCCCATCCGGTTCTTCAGGCCCCGGTCGCGCAGCATCTGTCCCAGCGGGATCAGATGATAGTCATGCACCCAGATGACGTCGTCCGGTTCGATCAGCGGGCTCGCGGTCTCCGCGAACCGCTTGTTGACGCGGTTGTAGCCCCCCTCGAAATCGCGGGCATATTCGGCAAGGTCTATGCGGAAGTGGAACAGCGGCCACAGCGTCTTGTTGGCATAGCCGTTATAATATTCGTCGACATCCTGTTCTTCCAGGTCGATCGTCGCGGTCTTCACCCCCTGATCCTCGGCAAAGCCGATATGGCCGGTGAAGGCGTCAGTCGTCTCTCCCGACCAGCCGAACCAGATGCCGCGGCTCTCGCGCAGCGCCTGCGCCAGCGCGACCGCGAGGCCGCCCTGATTGCCGGACTTGTTCGGGCGGCTGACCCGGTTGGAGATGACGATCAGCCGGCTCATCGCATCACGCTCCACGGCTTGCTGAGCAACACGGCGCAGTTGATGATGCCGACCAGCGAATAGGTCTGCGGATAATTGCCCCACAATTCGCCGGTCTGGGGATCGATGTCTTCGGACAGCAGGCCGGCGGCGGTGCGGCGCGACAGCATCTCCTCGAACAGGCTGCGCGCCTCCTCGGTGCGGCCGGTCCGGTGCAGCGCCTCGATCAGCCAGAAGGTGCAGACGTTGAACGCCGTCACCGGCTCGCCGAAATCGTCGGGCGCGCTGTAGCGCAGCATGTCGTTACCGCGCCGCAGGTCCGCCTCCAGCGCCGCAAGCGTGCCAACGAACTTGGGGTCGTCGGCTGTCAGAAAGCGCAGGTCGAGCAGCTGGAGCAGAGACGCGTCGCGCGAATCATCCTCGAAATTGGCGGAGATGGCTTGGCTGTCCTCGCGCCACGCGCTCGTCAGGATCCGTTCGCGCATCCTATCCGCGCGATTCTGCCAGTGTGCTGCCCGCATATCGAGGCCTAGTGCCGTTGCGGCGTGGGCCAGCCGATCGCATGCGGCCCAGCACATGACAGCGCTGTAGCTATGGACATGGGCACGCGTGCGCAGTTCCCATAGGCCCGCGTCCGGCTGGTCATAGACCTGCCATGCGCGCTCGCCGACAATCTCCAACGCCTCGAAATCGGCGTGGCCCGCCATGCGCAGCAAGCGCTGGTCGATGAAGCCCTGAACCGAAGACAGGACGATCTGGCCGTAGGCGTCGTGCTGGATCTGGCTGTAGGCGGCATTGCCGACGCGAACCGGTCCCATGCCGCGATAGCCCGGCAGGCTCTCCGCCTCCCATTCGGTCAGCGTCGCATTGCCGCGCACGTCGTAGAGCGGCTGGATATGGCCGCCCTTCGCCCCGTCCACGATGTTGCGCAGATAGACGAGGTAGCTTTCCAGCACGTCGAGCGCGCCGAGCCGGTTCAATGCCTCGACCGTGTAATAAGCGTCGCGGACCCAGCAGTAGCGATAGTCCCAGTTGCGGCCGCTGTCGGCATGTTCGGGAATCGAGGTCGTGAGCGCGGCGACGATCGCGCCGGTTTCCTCATGCTGGCAGAGCTTCAAGGTGATGGCGGAACGGATGACCGCTTCCTGCCATTCCGCCGGGATGGCGAGGCCGCGTACCCAGAGCTGCCATTCGTTGATGGTATCGTCCAGCATCCGCTCGATCGCCGGGCGCAGCGCATCGGAAAAGCCTTCGTCCGGCCCCATGAAGAAATGCATGTCCTGTTCCAGCCGGAACCAGCTTTCCTGGCTGATGAGGCCGATCGGCGCATTGGTGGACACGCGCATCGCCATGTAGGACAGGACCATGCGGATATGGTTGGAGCCGTAATTAATCGGCACCGGGTCGGCGTTCCAGCTCGTCGTCGGACGCAGCTTCACGCGTATGCGGGGCGATCCGGCAACCGGCCGCACGATTCGGACGAAGGCGACGGGCCGATACATCCGCCCCTTGTGCCGGTGGCGCGGGCAGAAATCGTATATGTCGATGGCATTGCCCTGCGCATCCTGCTGGCGCGTCACCAATATGGGCGTGTTGCGGATATAATGTTGTTCGACCGCGACGCAGCCTTCCAGTTCGATCGCCCAGAAGCCGCGCGATTGGGGATCATCCCAGTCCTTGTCGTCCAGCAAGGCCGAAAACACGGGATCGCCGTCCACCCTAGGCACGCAGGCCCAGATCATCCGGCCAGTGCGGTCGATCAGCGCCGACGCCTGGCAATTGCCGATGGGCCAGAGGTCGAGCGTCCGCCCATTTCCGGCCAAGAGACTATCGTTGCTGTTGCTGATCGGTCTGTCCCCCTTGGTCGAATGTCACGAGCAAGGGCCGCCTGTCAGCCAAGCTGGGCAGCCCCTTGCGCAAGATAATGCCTGACGGCGGCAACCTGTTCCAAACAAAAGCTCGCGGCGGTAGGCCTCGGCACGCCGACCAATATGCCAGCGCCGCCCAGTTCGGAGGCCGCGATGAAGCCTTCCTCATCCGTCACATCGTCCCCGATGAAGACGGGAACGCCGTCATTCATCTCGGGCAGGCGCATCAGGGCCTGAACGGCGCTGCCCTTGTCCGCACCACCAGGGCGCAATTCCACCATCATCTTGCCGCGCTGGACGATCAGGCCATGTTCGGCGGCAAGGCGTTCCGCAAGGGCGTCGGCCTGCGCGCCCCATTGCGGCCCACCCCGGAAATGCAGGCCGACGCTGATCGACTTGCGTTCGACCAGCAGGCCGGGCCGCTCGTCGGCAAAGGCGTGAAAGGCGCGCTGGACCGCGTCGATGGCGGGCAGGCGGCCCGGCCCCTCGACCGTTTCGCCGGACTTGGCGAACTCCAGGCCGTGCGTGCCGGCCAGCTGGAAATCGCCAAAGCCCAGTTCCTTCAAAGTCGCTATGGATCGCCCGCTCACGATGGCGAGCCGTCCATCGAGCCGGTCGCGCAGCCGCGCCAGCAGGTCGATCAACGCATCGTCCACGCTCACCGCGTCCGGCCTGTGGACGAGCGGCGTCAGCGTTCCATCGAAATCCAGGAACAGCGCCGCGCCCTCCAGCAGCGAAAGCGGCGGAGGGGGCAGGGCGATGGCAGGGGCTAGAGCGGAATCGGGCACGGCCGCAAGGTGGCGGCTATCTCCGAAACTTCAACCGCAAATTTGACCGAGCGCCACTTGCGCGCTGCCCTTTCAGCGCCGACAGGACGGTGCCGGATTCCAGGGCGCGGACCAGCTGATCCGGTGGAGCACGCAGAAGGCCTGCATGATCCGGCCCAGCAGCTGGTCGATCTGATCATATGTCTTGGCCCGGCCGGACTGCCACAGCCGATCTTCCTGTTCGTCGCGCATAATGTCCTCCTTGATCTGGTGCCTTCGGTGAGGCGGTATCCCCGCTGCCCGTAAACTGGCCCTTTTGCCGCCTGAACGCCAACAAAAGACTGGATATGTCATATAAGTCTAGCTTATCATTATCGGGATGTCCGCGCTTCCGCCCCTGTCCGCCATCCGCGTGTTTGAAGCCGCCGCGCGCCTGGAAAATTTCACCGCCGCCGCGCAGGAACTGGGCATGACCCAGGCGGCGGTCAGCTATCAGGTCAAGCTATTGGAGGAGCGGCTGGGCATCAGCCTGTTTCAGCGGGCGGGGCGGCGCGTTTTGCTGACCGACAAGGGGCGGGAGATCGCGCCTGTCCTGACGCGGGCGTTCGACCAGATGCGCGAGGGGTTTGCCGCGCTGACGCAGGATCATTCGTCGGTGCTGACGATCAGCTGCACCAACAGCTTCGCCCATCTTTGGCTCGCACCCCGCGTCGGCGCGTTCCAGATGCGGCATCCTCAACTGGCGGTGCGGATCCAGGCCGACGATGCCGTCGTCGATCTTGCGAGGAATGGCGTGGACCTCGCGATCCGGGGCGGAAGGGGCGAATGGCCGGGGCTGGAGGCACGGCTGCTGACCCACAACAGGCTGGTGCCGATGTGCAGCCCCGGCTGGCTGGCGCGGAACGGCCCGATCGTGGATGCGAAGGCGCTGCACGCGATGCCGCGCCTGTCGCCCGACGATATGTGGTGGCATGAATGGTTCGCCGCCATGGGTGTAGAGGACGATCCCGCCTTCGGCCCGCCGGGCATCGCGCTCGACAGCCAGGTTATGGAAGGGCGGGCCGCCATTGCGGGCCAGGGGGTCGCCATCCTCAACCACTTCCTCTGGAAGGCTGAGGTGGAGGCGGGGCTGCTGGTCGAAGCGGTGCCTTCCTATGTGCGGGAGCTGGCGAGCTACTGGATCGTCTATCCTGCCCACACCCGCAACACGCCCAAGGTGAAGGCTTTCCGGGACTGGATCTGCGCTGAATTCGCCGACACGGTCGCTGCCGATCCCGACGGAATCTATTTCCCGCGCTGATGATCTATTTTCCGTGGTGATGTCGGCGCGCCACCTTGGCCCGGTTGCTGCATTTTTGGCGAACAGGATTAGATCAGCCCTCGACATGCTCATCACGGGCTGTTGAGCGAAACCGTTTCCGTTTCGTGCCTGCTTTGCTAAGCCCTCCGCGATGACAGATTTCCGCGACCCGTTCGACGCCATCAAGGATCATCCGTTCGACGAAGCGCTCTCGCAGCGTTATCTCGTCTATGCGCTCTCCACCATTACGGCGCGGTCGCTGCCGGACCTGCGCGATGGGCTGAAGCCGGTGCATCGTCGCCTTCTCTGGGCGATGCGCCTGCTGCGGATGGAGCCGGGCGGCGCGAACCCGGACATGCTGGTCGCCAATCCTGCCCGCAACACCACGCCCTACAAAAAATGCGCGCGCGTGGTGGGCGATGTCATCGGCAAATATCACCCGCATGGCGACGCATCGGTCTATGACGCCATGGTGCGGCTGGCGCAGGACTTTTCGCTGCGCACGCCGCTGGTTGATGGACAGGGCAATTTCGGGAATATCGACGGCGATAATGCCGCAGCCATGCGCTACACCGAAGCGCGTCTGACGCAGGCGGCCGCCGACCTCATGTCGGGGCTGGACGAAGGGACGGTTGATTTCCGCCCGACCTATAATGGCGAGGATGAGGAGCCCGAGGTCTTCCCCGGCCTCTTCCCCAACCTGCTCGCCAACGGCGCCAGCGGCATCGCGGTCGGCATGGCGACCAGCATCCCGCCGCATAACGTCTCTGAACTGATCGACGCCGCCAACCTGCTGATCGACGATCCCGACACGGATCATGCCGCGCTGATGGAACTGGTGAAGGGGCCGGACTTCCCGACTGGCGGCGTGCTGGTGGACAGCCCGGCGATCATCTCCGAAGCTTATGCGACGGGTCGCGGCGCTTTCCGCACCAGGGCGCGCTGGCATAAGGAGGATGGCGGGCGAGGCACCTGGGTCGCGGTCGTCACCGAAATTCCCTATCAGGTGCAGAAGTCGAAGCTGATCGAGCAGATCGCCGCGCTTATCAACGATCGGAAGCTGCCTATCCTGGCCGATGTGCGGGACGAGAGCGACACGGAAATCCGCATCGTCATAGAGCCGCGCGCCCGCACCGTGGACGAACAGGTGCTGATGGACAGCCTGTTCCGCCTTACCGACCTCGAAAACCGCTTTCCGTTGAACCTCAACGTGCTGGACGCCAGCCACACGCCGCGCGTGCTGGGGTTGAAGCCGCTGCTGATCGAATGGCTCAAGCACCAGATCGACGTGCTGGTGCGCCGGGCGCAGCATCGCCTCGCCAAGATCGCGGATCGGCTGGAACTGCTCGACGGCTATATCATCGCTTACCTCAACCTCGATCGGGTGATCGAGATCATCCGCACCGAGGATGAGCCCAAGGCGGTGATGATGGAGGAATTCGCCCTCACCGACCGGCAGGCCGAGGCCATCCTCAACATGCGGCTGCGCAGCTTGCGCAAGCTGGAGGAAATGGAACTGCGCCGCGAACATGCCGAACTGCTGAAAGAGCAGGACGAGCTTGAAAAGCTGGTGGAAAGTCCCGCCCGCCAGCGCACGCGCCTGAAGAAGGATCTTGCCGCGCTGCGCAAGCGCTACGGGCCGGACACCGATCTCGGCCGCCGTCGCTCGCTGGTGGAGGAAGCCGCGCCGGCGCGGGAAATCCCGCTGGAGGCGATGATCGAGCGCGAGCCCATCACCGTGATCCTGTCGGAACGCGGCTGGATTCGCGCGATGAGCGGGCATCGCGATCTCGCCGCCGCCGACACGCTCAAGTTCAAGGAAGGCGATGGCCCACAATTCGCCTTCCACGCATACACGACCGACAAACTGCTGATGGCGACCTCGACCGGTCGGGTCTACACGCTGGCGTCGGACAAGTTGCCCGGCGGCCGGGGCTTCGGCGATCCGGTGCGGTCGCTGGTCGACATGGACAATGAAGGGAGCATCGTGGCCCTGATGCCGGCGCGGCCGGGTGGCGACCTGCTGCTGGCATCGTCGGACGGGCGCGGCTTCCTCGCGGCGGCGGCGGATCTGATCGCCGAAACGCGCAAGGGCAAGCAGGTGGTCAATGTCCGCGCCGGCGCGAAGCTGAGCGTCGTCCGCCCCGTGCCCGCGGAGGCGGACAGCATCGCCGTGATCGGGGAGAACCGCAAGCTGCTGGTCTTTTCCCTTGCCGAAATGCCGAAGATGGCGCGGGGGCAGGGCGTTCAGATGCAACGCTACCGGGATGGCGGCCTTTCCGACGCTCTGGCGTTCCGCCTTGCCGACGGCCTCAGCTGGACCATGGGCGGCGAGTCGGGGCGGACACGGACGGAAAGCGACATGCTGCCATGGAAGGTGGCGCGGGGCGCGGCGGGTCGGATGCCGCCGACCGGGTTCCCGCGCGACAATCGGTTCTAATTAGCCGCTTTTCGCATTGACTTCGGTTCGTCGCAAAGCCGCTTAACGTTTCCCGAAAATTTACTCCTTCCCGATAATGCGGGGGCATGGAATCCGTTTCGGTGCGCAATTTGCCGGTAAAACCGGTCACCGATGCCCCTCTGGCTGGGGAGGATGCCGCGCATCAGGACATCGGGATGGCGCAATGGCTCGCGGCCTTCCCCCATCTTGCCGCGGTCTTCGCCTGCGATGGCGATGGCATCCGCGTCGTGAAGGGCAACAGGCGCTTCGTCGCCGCGGCTGGCTTGACCCGTGATTCATCGTCGCTAGGCAAGATCCGGTCCGAACTGCTGGATCGCGTTTCCGGCTTCGCCTGCTCCAACCGGGAATCCGACAGTTTCGAAATGAGGCGGGATGGAAAGCTGGGGCCGGAATATTTCCTCTGCACCCTTGGCCGCCTGCCGACCGAAAATGCCGAAACGCCTTTATTCCTCTTTACCGCCACCGACCGCACCAGCGAACGCGCGATCGAGAAGAATCTGCGCCGCGAACTGCTGTCGGATGGGCTGACCGCCCTGCCGAACCGAACCGGCTTCGGTGAGGAGATCGACGACCGGCTGAACAACAGCATCTGGCCGGACAATGCGCAATTCGGCATCATTGCCATCGACCTCAGCCGGTTCAGCCGGGTCAATGAATCCCTCGGGCCGATGGCGGGTGATGAACTTCTCATCACCGTGGCGAAACGGCTCAAGTCCAGCTTACGGCAGGGCGATGTGCTGGCCCGGATCGGCGGCAATGACTTTGCCATTTTTGCACGCCTGAACAACGGCTTGTCGGACGCTCTTCATATCGTGCAGCGCATCCGCGAAGCGCTGAGCTCGCCGATCAGGCTCAGTGACCTCCAGATAAGGGTCGATTGTGCCATCGGCTGCGCCCTCTCGGTCGATCTGAACGACGACCCGGATGATGTGATCCGCAAGGCGCAGGCGGCCGTCAAGATCGCCAAGCGCAGCGGCAAGGTGGAGATCTACCGTAACGGCGTCCTCAAGGAAGCGCAGCGCCGCTTTTCGATCGAAAGCCGGTTGCGCGATGCGCTGGCGCAGGGCGGACTGACGCTGGCCTATCAGCCGCTCATCCACCTGCCGACCGGTGAGATCACCGGGTTTGAAGCGCTGGCGCGGTGGAACGACGCGGAACTGGGCAACGTGTCCCCGGTGGAGTTCATCGCCGTGGCGGAGGAGAGTGGGCTCATCACCCCGCTTGGGCGCTGGGCGGCCTATGAAGCGGCGCAGGCGCTGGCGCGCTGGGACGCAAAATTCGGCCAGCCTATGCCCGTTGGCGTCAACGTCAACCTGTCCCCGATCCAGATGGCGCGCGACGATGTCGGTGCGATGTTCGAGGAGGCGCTTCGCTATTCGGGCATTGCCGGCCGCCGGATGACGGCCGAAATCACGGAAAGCGCGATCATCGCGGATCCAGACAAGGCGCGCAAGCTGCTGGTGGCGCTGAAAGATCTGGAGATGTCGATCGCCATGGACGATTTCGGCACCGGCTTTTCGAACCTCGCCAGCCTGCACAGCCTGCCGATCGACATATTGAAGATCGATCGCAGCTTCGTCTTCTCCATGCTGGAAGACAGGGACAAGGCGGTGATCGTCCGCACCATCCTATCGCTGGCGGAATCGCTCAACCTCAAGGTCACTGCCGAGGGCATAGAGACGCAGGATCTGGCCCTGGCCCTTCAGAAAATGGGCTGCTGGCAGGGGCAGGGCTATTATTTCGCCAAGCCGATGAACGAAACGGATGCGTTCGACTATTGGCGGGCGCGCTGGAATTTCGAAACGATCTGATCGGCCAGCGCATCGACGCGCGCGGCGTCGGGAAAATCCTCCGCCACCCATAGCTGCTGCACCTCCTGCAGGGCCTTCGCGACATCTGGGCCAGCCGGCAGGCCGCGCGCGATCAACGCGCCGCCGCCGATCGGAAGCATGGGCGGCGTCCAGTCGCGCACGTCCTCCACAGCCGCCACCGGCCGCGCAGGGTCCAGTAGCAGGCGGTCGATCGCGCCCTCCACACCGACCCGGTGAGCGAGCGCGCGTGCGCTTTCACCGTCCACCGCCGGCTCCAGCGCCACCATGAGCCGCTTGCGCGCCTTGTTCGAAAGCTTCAGCCGCGCGCCGATCTGATCTGCCAGAGCCGCATCCGGGGGCAGCAGCGCCGCCAGCCGGCGCAGCGGCGCTGGCGCCATTCCCGCCTGCGCCTCGCGTGCGATCAACTGCGCCACCCGGTCAACGCCTGCCATCTCCACTTCGGGCAGGACTGGCTGGAAGATGCCGCCTTCCGCCATCAGATGTAGCGCATGGACGGGGGACGCGCCACCCAGCAGTTTCAGCAATTCGTCCGCGATCCGCTCGCGCGACAGCGCCATCAGGCTGTTGGCCGCGTCGACGCAGGCGGCGTAGGCCTCCGCATCCAGCTCGTCGCCGCCATAGCGCGACAGGAAGCGGAAATAGCGCAGGATACGCAAATGATCCTCGGCGATCCGCGCTGCCGCGTCCCCGATGAAGCGCAGCCGCCGCGCTTTCAGGTCAGCGACGCCGCCGAAATAGTCGCTGATCGCGCCGCTGGCCGGGTCCGCATAAAGGGCGTTGATGGTGAAGTCGCGCCGCGCCGCATCCTCTTGCCAGTCGTCGGTATAGACGATGGTGGCGCGCCGCCCGTCGGTGCTGACGTCGCGCCGCAAAGTCGTGATCTCCACCGGGCCATCCGGCAGAATGGCGGTGATCGTGCCATGGTCGATCCCGGTGGGCACGGCCTTGATCCCCGCCGCCGTCAGCCGGTCGACCACGCCTTGCGGATCGATGCTCGTCGCAACGTCCAGGTCGTTGACGGGCAGGCCCAGCAGCCCGTCGCGCACCGCCCCTCCGACGAAACGGGCCTTGCCCTGCGCGGCGTCCAGCGCGGACAGCAGACCGTCTAGCCCCGGCCGATGCCGCCACGGCGCGTCAGGCAGCCAGACGGTCATGGCCCAGCCTCCGCGACAGATTGGCAAGGATGGCGGCCGTTATCCCCCAGATGCGACGCTCCTCCCAGAAAATCTCGTAATAATGGCGCGTCGACCCGCCAAATTCCACTTCCCGGCGGATCCGGTTTGCCGGGTCCAGAGCATATGCCAACGGCACCTCGAACCAGTCGGCCACTTCATCTTCCTGCGCGCGCAGCGGCAGATCGGGCGGGATGACACCCAACACCGGCACGATGTCGAACCCGGTGAAGGTCGGGTAGCGATCGAACGTGCCGACTACCTCCACCTGCGAAGGAGGCAGGGCGATCTCCTCCTGCGCCTCGCGCAGCGCGCCGGCAACCTCGTCCGTGTCGTGTGCGTCCACCCGGCCGCCGGGAAAGGCGATCTGGCCGGCATGCTTGCGCAGTGCCGCGGATCGTTCGGTGAGGATCAGGCCCGGTTCGGCCCGGTCGGTGATCGCGACCAGTACGGCGGCGGGAGCCAGGACGATGTCGCCCACGATGCGCGGATCGCGCGCGTCGTCGTCAGGCAGGGTGAAGCCGCGCCCCTCTTCCAGCGCGGCACGCAGCCGGTCCGCCAGCCTCACGATGCGTCGTCCAGCGCGAAGAAGGCGCCTCCGCTCCACAATCCGACGCGTTCGTCCTGCCCGGAATCGGATTCGTCCAGCGCCAGGTTCATCAGTTCATAATAGACGTTGCGACCGATCAGCGCCTCCATGCCGCCACGGACATGCAGATAGGGACGGGGGCCGTCTGGCGTTTCCCGCAAGGACAGCGGGTGGTCCGGTCCGGCGGTCACGACATCGCTGCTGTTCAGGCGAAAGGCGAGTGTGCGGCCGCGGCCATCCCCCTCGCTTTTCAATTCGACCGCCACGAACGGCGCGTCCTCCACCTCAATGTCCAGCTTCTCGACCGGCGTCACCAGCACATGGCGTCCGTCCGCTTCCCGCCGCAGGATGGTGGAAAACAGGCGCACCATCGCTTCGCGGCCGATCGGGCTGCCCTGATGATACCAGCGGCCGTCGCGCGCGATGCGCATCTCGCTGTCGCCGCAATGATCGGGATTCCACGTCTCCACCGGGGGCAGGCGCTTCTCCTGCGCCAGCTTTGCTATGTCCGCCAGGGACAGGGTGGACAGATCGGGGACGGGCTCCATCGGCATGGGGCGGAGATAGGGGCGTCCCTGCCCGAAGGCAAAGGGGTATTTGATCCGCGTCAGGCCGCGAGTGCCATGCGCGGCGCGAGCATCCCCTCACCGCCGACCGGCCGGCCATCGACGGACAGCGCAAGCAGCCGGCGCTGCTCGAACGGGCCGGGCGCGGTCCAGCCGGCGGTGCCGTCCGCGCTGAAGCCCCAGAAACGGCCATAATATTCAGGATCGCCGATCATCATCAGCGGCTCCATGCTTCGGGCGCGCGCCACCGCCACGACCTTGTCCATCATCGCCCGGCCATGGCCCCCATTCTGATGATCGGGGCGCACTGCAACCGGCCCGACCATCACCAGCGGCACCTGTGCGCCGTCCGGCTGAGTTAGGGCAACGGGCCAGCTTTGCAACGACCCGATGAACGCGCCACCCGCATCCAGCATGGCAAAGGACAGGTCAGGCAACCAGGGCATGCCGCGACGGATCATGTAGGCGGTGCGACCATGGCGATCTAGCCCGAACGCCGCGTCGAGCAGCTGTTCGAGCGCCTGTTCGGGCTGAGTGTCGAGGGGCACGATATGTGACACGTCTTGCCGTTCCGCGATCAATGGCGCATGGGGCAGCGCCGGAGCGGCGGGCTTTTAGCGCCCGTTCCGCAAAATGAAAGACTAAACAGGCTGCCGCCCGGTTGCGGGCAGGGCCGTATATGGCGAGCTATGCACACCGTATTTGACGATTTTCTGACCTTGGAAGTCAACAACCTGCACGTCGACGTGCTGACCGGCATCTATTCGGAGGAAACGCATCTGCCCCAGCCGCTGCGGATTTCCATTCGCGCCCGGCTGCGAGTCGGGGACCATTATGATCCCGTTACCCCGCTTACCCAGTCCAAAAATTACATGGACCTGAAGCATGCCGCATCGACGGCGTTACCCGAAGGCGTCCATTTCACGCTGATCGAAGCGGTCGCCGATCATATCATCGACACCATCTTCCTTCAGGACGACAAGGTCAGCCATGTCGAGGTGAAGATCGTGAAGCTCGCTTTGTCGGAACGCGGCGAGGAAATCGGCATCACGCTCGGGCGCGGCAGGAAATAGTCGAACCCTTGCCTATTTCTTGATCAGCCCGATCTCGATCAGCCGCTCCGTCAGATAATCATGCGCGCTGATCGGCGGATCCCGGCGGGGATTGTCGTGCGTCACGCATTGGGGCAGCGCGTCGATGATGAAGTCAGGCCGCAGATGCAGGAAAAAGGGCATCGAATAGCGCGAATGGCCGCGCCGTTCCGGCGGCGGATTGACCACCCGATGGCTGGTCGAAGGCAGCACATGGTTGGTCAGCCGTTGCAGCATGTCGCCCACATTGATCGCCAGCGCGCCCGGCGGCGGCACCACGGGCAGCCAGTTGCCGTCCCGATCCTTCAGTTCCAGCCCGCCTTCCTCCGCGCCGAGCAGCAGGGTGATGAGGTTGATGTCCTCATGCGCGCCCGCCCGAATCCCGGGTGCCTCCGGCGACACCGGCGGGTAATGGAGCAGCCGCAGGATCGAATTGCCGTTCTCGATCGGCCCGTCGAACCAGCGTTCCGGCAGGCCCAGATAGAGCGCGATCGCCGACAGCAGTTCCGCGCCCACCCTGTCGAATTCGCGATAGAGCCGTGCGAAGGCCGGCTTGAATTCCGGCATCTCTTCCGGCCAGATATTGGGCGGCATGCTTTCCGCCAGCGGATCGCCGGCGGGCAGGTCGCGGCCGACATGCCAGAATTCCTTCAGGTCGTTCTCGCTCGCGCCCTTCGCGATCTCGGTGCCGAACGCTGTATAGCCGCGCTGGCCGCCATTGGCCTTGGCATTGTAGCGTTGCTTGACCTTTTCGGGCAGGTCGAAGAAGCGGCGCGCTAGCGCCCACCCTTCGTCGATCAGCGTCTGGTCCATGCCATGATCCTTCACCATGGCGAAACCGAACCGTTGGAACGACTGGCCGAATGCCTGGGCGAATTCCGCCCGGGGCATATCCGCCAGGGACAGGACGGGCACCTGATCCAGCACCGTATGCGACACGTTTCTTCTCCACAAAAGATCGATAAGGGGGCCGCCATGTGCCGGGGCCGCCATCCATGCACGCATCCTTGATCGCGCCCGGCCGCTGATGCAAGGAGGCAAAATGAACTACTGGCTGATGAAATCGGAACCCGACGTGTTTTCCTACGACGATCTGGTCGCGAAAGGGAAGGCGGAGTGGGACGGCGTGCGCAACCACGCGGCGCAGGGGCATATGCGAGCGATGCGCAAGGGCGATCTGGCGATCTTCTACCACAGCAATATCGGCGTGGAGGCGGTCGGCATCATGACCATCGCGGAGGAAGCCGCGCCCGATAGCACGGACGAGACGGGCAAGTGGATCGCGGTCCATGTCGCGCCGAAGGAGAAGCTGGCGAAGCCCGTGACGCTCAAGACCATCAAGGCGGACCCGGCACTGGCCGACATGGTCATGATCCGCCAATCGCGCCTGTCGGTATCGCCACTGACGAAGGCGCAGTTCGATCATATCGTCAGCCTGTCTCGGCAATGATCTTCGTTACGGACACGATTGCGTCCGCTGCAATTCCCCTGCCGCCCTTTGCGATTGCTGCATTGCAGCAAGGCGATCACATTGGTGTCAACAGAACAAGAATGACCAGAGGTGTTTGATCGGCATTCACAAGGAGCAAAACCATGCGAATGCTGTCCAAGTTTGTTGTTGCCTTCATCATGGCCTCGGCCGCTTCCACCGGCTACGCGGCCGAAGACGCGCCGAAGCAGCGGTTCAGCCACGAAGGCTACACCTATGTCTATCAGGTGAAGGACACCAAGGCTGGCAAGGTGATTTCGGGCCGCCGTTATCCCGACGCGGTCGCGTTCAACCTGGCCGTCAAGAACGGCAAGGTTTCGGGCGTGTCGGGCGGCCAGCAGGTCGTCTTCGACGTCGAGGAAGCGCGCGGCGCCGCCAGCAACTAAGGCGTCAGCCATTGCAAAAGGGACGGTTTCTTTGCGGAAACCGTCCCTTTTTCATACCCTCCTTGGGGCGGGGAGGGCTGCGCGATTGACGCGCCACCCATCCCTATCAGCGGCAGCGGCGCTTGCTGTCGATTTCCTTGCCGAGCAGTGCGCCACCAGCGGCACCCAGGATCGTGCCCGTGGCGCGATCGCCACGCGTGTCGATGGCACGGCCAAGCAGCGCACCACCGACACCGCCGACGATCAGGCCGGTGGTGCCGTTCGACTTGCGGCAATACATGCGCCCGTCGCGGCCGCGCCATTCCTTGTAGCGGTAATCGCGCCGGGCCTGCGCGCCGTCTGTCGGCACCGCCATCGAAACCGGGACGGCCAGCGAAACAGCGGCCAGGGCGAGCAGGGCTTTACGCATATCTATCTCCTCCAATAGCGTAATCGAACGCTTCAACCCCTCCACTTTGATCGAGGTTGCATGAACCTGCGGCAACGACATAAATATTTGATTGGCTTGATTTAAATTTTTTCGAGGAAAGAGGATGGCGCGCGCCAGGAGCGAAGGTGATGCCCGGACGATCATCAAGGCGCTGGGTCTGATGCCCCATCCCGAGGGCGGATGGTATCGGGAAACTTGGCGTGCCACCGCCGCCGCCGGGGAACGCGCGGCTGGCACGGCGATCCTTTTCCTGCTGGAGGCGCATCAACGATCGCACTGGCATAGCGTCGACGCGGAGGAAATCTGGTTCTGGCACGCAGGCGTGCCGCTGACCCTCTCCATCGCCCCGCCGGACGGGACGGCAGAGGACTGGCTGCTGGGGCCGGATGTACAGGGTGGCCAGATGCCGCAGCGGCGCGTGCCCGCGCATCATTGGCAGGCGGCGGTGCCGCTCGGCGGCTGGACTCTCGTCAGTTGTACGGTCACGCCCGGTTTCGATTTTGCAGGTTTCACGCTCGCGCCGCCCGACTGGACGCCCTGAAAAACTTATCCACACTTATCCACAGATTTGCATGTCGACCCGTCATAAGACCGTCCGATTTCGCTTGGAGCGACTCGGGATCGGTGACACCATCTCTCTATCGAGCAGTGGGGAAGGAGCGATCCGGACCCGAAAAATGGATGAGAAATCAGTCATTTAGTGCATCGATCGGTGGATGGACGTTCGATCCGCAAGGATCGTCCGGATCGGAAGCCGGGTCGTTAGGACCGCCCTGTCGGGTACGCGCGAAAGTGAACGTCGGGCAGAGCGGAAGAGACGATCGGCGGAGGGCAGCGGCCTATGGCTGGACGCCCGAAGCAAAACCCTCGCCATGCTTCTTCGGAAGCGAATGCGCGGGATCGCCGAGCCGATGATCGCATTTTTCCCCGGAAGGACGCGGATCGGAAGACTCGACGGAAGTGGGGACCGGCAGAGATGCCGGCCCCCATTTTGCTTTCGGTAATGGATCGTTCCCAGCTCTCCCTATTGATCGCGCATGTGAGAAGGACGCCGCATCATCCCTGCTTTTCGCCGTTGACCATGGTCCCCATGACCATTAGTGCGTCCGCCATCCAGCCGGCTTAGCACAGCGGTAGTGCAGCGGTTTTGTAAACCGAAGGTCGGGGGTTCGATCCCCTCAGCCGGCACCATTAAGTACTAGATCATCCCGCCTTGCCAGCTTGACCCTCGAGCTTGCCTGATGCCTCGCTAGCCCAAGCGACGCAGGATCATGCACCTCAAGCTTTCTCACATGGTCTCTAATAGTACAGACCGTGCAATCAGTTAATCTATGATGCCCGCGCTGGACGCACTTGCTGATTGACATCGGCCTGCGTGAACATTCTATTTGTCCTACAGGTCGCTCATTAAAGAAATAGTATTGTGCCCGGCGACGGGCTGTATGTCTTTCTGTTGATTGGGGGCGGGCATGCACGAAACTATCGGCTCACCATATCTTCTTGGCGATCATGCGACGCGCCCGTTTCACGAAGGCGTGCACACTGCCATTCGCTGATATCGGACCGGAGGCGGCAAATCGCTCCTGCACGGCCAGCGCTCGGTTCTTCAACGCATCAGGCAGTGTGACTCCGACCCCAGCCATGTGACATTTTCCAAATTGCGGGATCTGGACACAGCGATGAACAGTGAAGTGGAGATGATCGATCCCTATGATACCTCCCCATGCGGCTCCGTGCTGCGCGGACCGCAGTCGGCTTGTCTCGGAAGGGCAGCGCGAAGTTGCGCGGCATGACGCTCACTGCGCAGCACCGCTGTAAACCTGGCACGTTGCTAACGAACGCTTACCCTTTGCCATTCGGAAAGGCTGGTTCGGGCAGGTGCTGGATTGTCTCCGGTCGACGGATCCGTGATGCGGGGGCGCAGCGGGAATGCGCCTGTTCTGAGGGCGAAGCATGAAGGCGCGTCTCATCCCGGTCGCGGGGGCGCCTCTGCTGCTGCTGGCGTGTGCGAGCCAGGGCCAGCGCGAAGAGGAAAAGTTGCAGATGATGGAAAAGGCCGGCGTGGCCGGTTGGGAACTTTGCGATGCCCAGCAACGGGTTTCGGCAGCGTATCTGGACGACGGCAATCAGCAGAAATATGAAAAATTCCGCAAGTTGGCGAAAGGAACCTGCGACGAGGCAGACAGCATTGCAGCCACCCACGACGTTTATCAGTGGCCACCCCGGGGACCAGCAGCCGGATTTTAGGGGGAGCGATTATGGTCGAGCATTGATGTCGAAGCCCTGCACGCGGCGCAGCCCTTATCCGACGCAAAGCCCCGACCGGCAGCGACCCGCAATACCAATGCTTCCCCATAAGGTCTCCCGGTACAATGAGGCAGCGTAGACGCAACTCGACGCGACATATTCGCGCTGGCCGCACACAGTATGGTCCCTCCGCTGTGCAAGTCAGTTTGACTGGCTGTTCTTGGCCGTGTCGGCCAGCCGGCACCATTTCTTCGATCATGCCACCCCGAACGTCCAGCCTTCCGTCCGTGCAATGGCTGACGTCATGCCGTCGGGATGCCAGAGTGCGTTGTCCTCCGCCGCCCGTCGCATCCACCCGGCGGTGAGGATGGCGTCCGCGCCATGATCATCCGGGGCGGAGCCTTGGTGCGGTGCCGATCCCACCGCCGCCAGCGCGGCGTTCAGCGCGTCCGCATCGCGCATCTTGGTCCGGCCCTTGGGGCGTCCGGCGGCCCGTGCAGCGATGCTGGTATAGATTTCCACCACCAGCGATCCGGAACGGGGCAGGGGATCGAACGGCCAGATCGGCACTTGGCCATGGACATGATGCAGCAGACGCATCCCGGCAAAGCTCGCCTTGGCGACCTGCGCCGCGCCGATCGCGTCATAGACGGTGGATGGCTTGCCGCCGCCGCCCACATTGTAACGCGCTTCGCAGGCGCGGTTGTGCATGAACGCCGCCTTCACCCCGTCCGCCTTACCGAAATAGAAATGGCGGCGGTGGGCCACTTCCAACAGGCTCGCCGCGCCCAGGTCCGGGTCGTCGCAGATCGCCTCGACATAGGCCCAGAAAGCCGGCCCCTCCGCTGGCACGGCATCGCCCGGCAGGTAGCTGCCCCGCGCCACGAAGGGCGGCGCGAAACTGAAGTCGAACCCGAAGAGAGTGGGCGCGTCACCCGCCGCCTCGATCAGCCAGTCTGCCACAGCCTGCCGCGACCAGATACCGCTTGGCGCGTTCACCAGGCGGGGCGCCGCGTGCCCTGCCTCGCACAGCGCCACCGCTATCCCCTTGTGCCGCGCGCCCTTCGCTCCAGACCAGTCGATCGCGGCAAAGCGCTCGAATGCGGGCGTCACGCGTTTCTCCGCTCCGCCCTCAGCTTGTCCCAATAGGCCATCCGTTCCGCGACCCGCGCCTCATATCCCCGGTCGCTCGGCGCGTAGAAGGTCTGCGGGCTCATCTCCTCGGGCCAATAGTTCGCGCCGGAAAAGCCGTCCGCCGCATCATGATCATATTGATAGCCCTTGCCGTACCCCACCTGTTTCATCAGCTTGGTCGGCGCATTGACGATGTTCATCGGCGGCATCAGCGATCCCGTTTCCCGCGCCGATCGGAAGGACGCCTTCATCGCCATATAGCCGGCGTTGGACTTTGGCGCGGTCGCGCAATAGAGGCAGGCCTGCACGATCGCCAGTTCGCCCTCCGGCGATCCCAGAAACTCATAGGCGTCCTTGGCGGCGAGGCATTGCACCACCGCCTGCGGATCGGCGAGGCCGATATCCTCGGTCGCGAAGCGCACCAGCCGCCGCAGCACGTAGAGCGGCTCTTCCCCCGCCGTCAGCATCCGCGCCAGATAATAGAGCGCGGCCTGCGGGTCGGACCCGCGCAGCGATTTGTGCAGGGCAGAGATCAGGTTGTAATGCCCCTCCCGATCCTTGTCATAGACCGCGACCCGCCGGTGCAGCAGCGCGGACAGCCCCGCCGGGTCCAGGGGTTCGGCAATGTCTATCGAATAGAGCGTCTCCACCTGGTTGAGCAGGAATCGCCCGTCGCCATCCGCGCTCGCCAGCAAAGCCTCCCGCGCGGCATCGTCCAGCGGCAAGGGCCGGCCCATCAGCGCTTCCGCCCGGTCCAGCAATTGCTCCAGCGCCGCCGCATCCAGCCGCCGCAGGATCAGCACCTGCGCCCGCGACAGCAGCGCCGCATTGAGTTCGAAGCTCGGATTTTCGGTCGTCGCACCGACCAGCGTCACCGTGCCGTCCTCCACGAAGGGCAGGAAACTGTCCTGCTGCGCGCGGTTGAACCGGTGGATCTCGTCCACGAACAGGAGCGTCTTTTCGCCCCGCCGGCCATGTTCCCGCGCGGCGGCGAACACCTTTTTGAGGTCAGAGACACCGGAGAAGACGGCGGAAATCGGCTCGAACCGCATGCCGACCGCATCCGCCAGCAGGCGGGATATGGTCGTCTTGCCGGTGCCGGGCGGACCCCAGAAGATGATGGAAGCCAGGCGCCCGGCCGCGACCATTCGGCCGATCGCGCCTTCCGGTCCGGTCAGATGCTCCTGACCCACCACATCGTCCAGCGTGCGGGGGCGCAGCCGGTCGGCCAGCGGGCTACCATCCGCCGGATCATCGGCGGATGGTACGTCATCGGGAGCGAAAAGGTCGGCCATTCCGACTGATATATAGGCGTTCGCGCCGATTATGGAACCGGACTGGATCGGGGGGAGAGGCCATGCGAACGCTGGCGGATGATGCGTAGATAGGTGTCGACCAGCGCCTGGTTCACCTGGTCCCACCCATTGCGCTCCGCGCGCAGCCTGGCTGCCTGTCCGGCCCGCAACCGGACATCCTCCTCCACGCAATAGGTTTGCAGCGCGTCCGCGAAATCCTCGATCGCGCCGGGGCGGATCAACCGGCCGGTGACGCCCTCGGTGACAAGGCTCTCGCTGCCCGTCGCGCGCGCCGCGACCGTGGGCAGTGCGCAGGCCATCGCCTCCAGCGTGACATTGCCGAACGTCTCGGTGACGGAGGGGTTGAACAGCATGTCCATGCTCGCCACCGCCCGGCCCAGGTCAGCGCCCATCTGGAAACCGGTGAAGATGGCGCCGGGCAGGCGGTTCTGGAACCATTCGCGCGCAGGGCCTTCACCCACCACTAGCACCCTGTGCCGTACTTGCCGCGCGGTCAGCCGGTCGACCGTGTCGGAAAAGACGTCCAGCCCCTTTTCCATCACCAGCCGACCGATGAAGCCGATGACCGGTGCATCATCCTCGATTCCCATCGACCGCCGCCAGGACAGGTCGCGCCGTTCGGGATTGAAGATGTCGCGGTCGATGCCCCGGGTCCAGATGCCGACATCATAGCTCATCCGCTGATCGCGCAGCAGCTGCGCCATCGATTCCGACGGCGCGACGATCGCGTCGCAGCGGCGATAGAAGCGGCGCAGCATGGACAGGACCAGCGGCTCAAGGAACGCAAGGCCATAATAGCGCGGATAGGTCTCGAACCGCGTATGCACGGACGCCACGACAGGGACGTTCCTGCGTCGCGCCCAGCTGATAGCCCGGTGGCAGAGTGGATCGGGGCTGGCGACATGGACCAGGTTCGGCGCGAACGCCTTGAGATCGCGGCGTAATCCTGCCGACAACCTGTAGGGAACGCGATATTCCTTGCGGCCCGGCACGGCGAAGGACGGCGCGCTCACCAGCTCGCCGGTCGGCTCGAAGGCGGGATCGGAGACGGTTGGCGAATAGACCCGGACGGTGGCGCCCTGGCGCAGCATATAGCCCACGAAGCGGTTGAGCGCCTGGTTCGCGCCGTCGCGCACATAATTATAGTTGCCGCTGAACAGGGCGACACGAAGGCCGGTAACATTCATCGCCGCGCCTTTAGACGATCAATCCGCAAAACCCAAGGGAACCCTGAAGGCCGATGGGGATTATAGCTTGGTTGTAGAGGAAGCCGGCCGGCGCGGCTCGCGCCCGAACAGGAGAGAATGCTGAAATGACCGAGACTTTCCATAAGGGAATGCGGGTCAGGTGGAACTGGGGGCAGGGCGTCGGCCGGGGACGGATTGCGGAACGGTTCGAAGGACAGGTTGAACGGGTGATCGAAGGCAGGCCAGTCCGCCGCAACGGATCGCGACGGGATCCCGCTTTTCTCATCATCGTGGATCGCGGCGGCGAAGTCCTCAAGCTCGGGTCTGAACTGAGCGCAAGCTGAGCCGCCCTCCAGGGCCGGTTCGCGCAAAACGGCCATCGCCTTGTGCCTGCCATGATGGCATGGCGGAAGCATGAGCACGCCCTTCATGACCGTCGATGCGCTGCTGGTCGGCACGCCCATGCCTTTCCGCGACGACGATCACAGCGCCATCGCGAAGCGACCCGTCGATGGTCCCGTCCGCATCACATGGGACGGCCTGGCCGGGGACGCGGTGGCGGACCGCATCCATCATGGCGGCTGGGACAAGGCGATCCATCTTTACCCGCAGGATCATTATGGCTGGTGGCGGGATCGCAAGCCTGATCATCCGCTGTTCGACGCGCCCGGCGCCTTCGGCGAAAATATCGCCAGCCGCGGCATGACGGAGGAGAATATCTGCCTTGGCGACCGCTTTTCGCTGGGCAGCGCGATCGTGGAAGTCAGCCACGGGCGGCAGCCCTGCTGGAAGCTCGATCATCGTTTCGGCGCGCGGGACGTGATGGCGACCATCATCAAGACCGGACGGGCCGGCCTCTATTTCCGCGTCATCCGCGAAGGCGAGGCGGAGGCCGGGACGGTCATGGCGCTGCTCGACCGCCCCCATCCCGACTGGAGCGCCGCCCGCGTGTTCCACCTGCTGATCGGCGGCGGCCACCGCATCGATCCCGCTGCCGTCCGTGCGCTTGCCGCCCTGCCAGTGCTGGCGGAGGCGTGGCGCGGCCGGGCTGAGAAGCTGGCGGGGTGATCGCCGCCATGTCCTATTTCCCCTCTCCAGCCTAGAACGGGCGATACAGGATAAGGATCGAGGAGGATCGAAAGTTTCCTACTCTTGTAATGAAACGCTGAATCCTGCGGGAAATATGCGAAGTTAAGCGCGGGATTTCCAACATTGGTCCGGCTCAGCCAGCAGGCTCCTCCACCCGGTCGCCATGGCTTTTGGGGCTGGATGTCACGAGAATATCGACCGGCGCCGCGCTGCGGTTCTGCGCCTGATGGGGCGTACCCGGCGCGATCTCGATCCCCTGTCGGGCTGTCAGGCGATGCGTCACTCCAGCCGCCTCCATCGTCAGTTCGCCGGACAGCACGAAGAAGAACTGCCGCGCTTTCAAGTGACGATGCCGCACCTCGCTGCTGCCCGGCTGCAATCGCTCCTGGATGACGGACAGGTCGTTCCCCTTCACCAGATGCCAGCCATCGTTGACCCCGCCCCAGACATAATGTTCCGCGCTGTCCTTCTGCACGACGGTGGAAGCAGGTGCGGGCGTCGCGGCAGCGATCAGCAGGAGGAGGGCAGGGGTCATAACCTGCGTCAACGATGCTGCCGGCCGCGCCCGCCATGCCACTGGTAAGCGGGTGGCCGCATCCCTATAGCCGGTTCATGGCATCGACCCAGAAGCACAAGAAACCCGCCGCCAGCAGCAAGGTGCGCCCCGCCGGATTCCCCACCCGCGATCAGGTAATGGCCTTCATCGCGGAGTCGGACCAGCCCGCCGGCAAGCGCGAGATCGCCAAGGCCTTCGGCCTCAAGGGGCAGGAAAAGATTGCGCTCAAGGCGCTGCTGAAGGACATGGCGGACGAAGGGCTGATCGACGTCGGCCCCGCGCGCGCCTTCCACAAGATGGGCGGCGTGCCCAAGGTCACGGTGCTGCGCATCATCGATGTCGACGACACCACGCTCATCGCCACGCCCGAACGGTGGGAGGCGGAAGGCCAGCCCGCTCCCAGGTTGCGCGTTATGGAGCGGGGCAAAAGGGGGGCGCTGACGATTGGCGACCGCATCCTGGCGCGGACGGAGGAGGCCGGGCGCGGCTGGGTCGCGCACGTCATGAAGAAGCTCGCCAAGGCCAGCGAGGAATTGCTGGGCGTGGTCGAGGAGATGGCGGACGGCAAGCTATGGCTGCGCCCCGTGGACAAGCGCATCCGCAAGGACACGCCGATCAGCGATGCGGGCGACGCCAAACCCGGCGACCTGGTGCTCGCCGAACCCCATGGCCGCCCGCCGCGCATCTCGGCGCGCGTCACCGATGTCCTTGGCGATCCCTTCGCGCCGCGCAGCTTCAGCCTCATCGCCATACATAAACATGGCATTCCCCATGTCTTCCCCGACCGGGTGGAGGAGGAAGCGGTCAAGGCGTCCGCCCTGCCGCTGCATGAGGACAAGCGGGAGGATCTGCGCCACCTGCCCATCGTCGCCATCGATCCGGTCGATGCGCGCGACCATGACGATGCGGTTTGGGCAACGCCTGACGACGATCCCGCCAACCCCGGCGGCTTCAAGGCGATCGTCGCCATTGCCGACGTCAGCTATTATGTCCGGCCGGGCAGCGCGCTGGACAAGGAAGCGCGCAAGCGCGGCAACAGCGTCTATTTCCCCGATCAGGTCGTGCCGATGCTGCCGCACGAACTTTCGTCCGATATGTGTTCGCTACGTGCAGGACAGGACCGGGCGGCGATGGCCTGCCACCTGACCGTCAACGCCAATGGAAAGGTTACGGCCTGGCGCTTCACCCGCGCGGCGATCCGGGTGGCGGCGGTTCTCGCCTATGAGGATGCACAGGCCGCGATCGATGGGACCAAGGATAACGATCTGCTCGAACCCGCGCTTCGGCCGCTTTGGGCCTGCTGGGCGCTGCTGCGCAAGGCGCGGGACGCGCGCGATCCGCTGGCACTGGACCTGCCCGAACGGCGCGTGGTGCTGGACGATATGGGCCGGATCGTCAGCGTCGCCGTGCGCGAACGGCTCGACGCCCACATGCTGATCGAGGATTATATGATCGCCGCCAATGTCGCGGCGGCAAAGGCGCTGGAGCAGAAGAAGGCGCCGGTCATGTACCGCGTCCATGAACCGCCCAGCCGTGACAAGCTGGTGGCGCTCAAGGATTATCTCGCGACCTTCGACATCAGCTTCGCGCTGGGGCAGGTGGTGCGGCCCTCCACTTTCAACCAGCTGATCGCGAAGATCGGCGAGGCGGAGGAAAGGCCCCAGATCATGGAGCAGATCCTGCGCAGCCAGACGCAGGCCTATTACAGCCCGCAGAATATGGGGCATTTCGGGCTGGCGCTGGGCAGCTACGCCCATTTCACCTCGCCCATCCGCCGCTATGCCGACCTGCTGGTCCATCGCGCGCTGGTCGGCGCATGGGGCCTGGAACTCCCTGCGCCCAAGGGGAAAGACATTCCCGAACGCTCGTCCCTCAGCCAGGAGGATTATGAGAATATGGGCCCGGTCGGAGAGATGATCTCCGGCCATGAGCGCCGCGCGATGGAGGCGGAGCGCGAGACGATCGACCGCTATGTCGCCGCCTATCTCGCCGCCCATGTGGGAGAGGTGATGCCGGCGCGGATCACCGGCGTCCAGAATTTCGGCTTCTTCGCGACGGTGGAGGGGCTGGGCGGTGACGGGCTGGTGCCGGTGTCCACACTCGGGGCCGAACATTTCTTCTACGATGAAGCGGGCAGGGCCTTGCAGGGCGTGGAGAGCGGTGACCGCTACACCGTAGGCCAACGGCTGGACCTGCGCCTTGCGGAGGCCGACCCGATCAACGGCTCCTTACGCTTCGAGCTTCCCGACAATCCCGCCCCGCGTGGTGGGATGCAGAAGCGGGACCGGACGCGTCCGGGCGTCAAGCGCGGCCGCCCAGCGAACATCCGGCATATCGGGGCCAAGCGGGGCAGGCACCGTAAATAGACCCTTGAGATAGACTAGCTCAACCGATCGATCGCATCGGCATCCAGCCCGCCAGGGATGACCATGATCGGGCAGGGCAGCTTGCCTGCGTCCGCCCCGGCGAAGTGGGACACCAGCTTGCCCGGATTGCCGCTGGCCGCTGCGCCCAACACCAGCGCCGCGACGTCGTCCATTTCCTCCAGCGTCCGCCGCACCACCGTTACCGCATCGCCCTGTCGCACCGTGATGCTGGGGCGGATGCCCGATTCGTCTGACAGCGTGCCGGCGGCGCTGGTCACCAGCGCCTCGGCGCGCTGCAACGCTTCATCCTCCATCGTCGCCTGGACCCCGCCCCATTGCACGAATTCCGCGGGCGGGATCAGCGCCAATATGCGGACCGCGCCGCCGGTCTTGGCCGCACGCCGCGCGGCAAAACGCAGCGCGGTTTCGGCCTCGGGCGATTCGTCCACGACCACCAGATATGTCCGCACGATCCCGCTCCTTGCTGCTCTGTCTATCCATCGACGTTCCGAAAAACCTGCCGACGAACCATAGAGGTGAAATGTGGGCCATAAACCGGCAGTTCGCAAGGCGTTGCTTGACCAATCAGGCAAATGGGTGAAAACCGGCCGCCAGCCAGATAATTCGAGAAGAGGCCCTGCCATGAGCAAGACGATCCAGATGCCCGCCCTTTCCCCGACGATGGAGGAAGGTACGCTCGCCAAATGGCTGGTGAAGGAAGGCGACAGCGTGTCGTCGGGCGATCTGCTCGCGGAGATAGAGACCGACAAGGCAACGATGGAATTCGAGGCCGTGGACGAGGGCGTCATCGCCAAGATCCTGGTTGCCGAAGGCTCGGAAGGCGTGAAGGTCGGCACCGTCATTGCCATCATCGCCGAGGAAGGCGAGGATGTGGCGACCGCCGCCGCTGGCGAAGCACAGGCCGAAGCGCCCAAGGCCGATCCCGTCCCCGCCAAGCCAGAAGCGGCCGCCCCCGCCGCTAGACCCGATCCCGTTCCCGGAAAGCCTGCTGCCGC
>JACESO010000010.1 GCA_013911745.1 Sphingobium sp.
GGCAGGCAGCGTCGGGATGTTCGTCCAGTCGATTGGGGTTCACCAGCGCAAAGGCTTCGGGCAGTTGCGTCGCGCATTTGTGATGATCGACCACCACGACATCCACGCCGGTCGACCGCGCCATCGACAGCGCCTCGAACGCCTGCGCGCCGCAATCGACCGTGACGATCAGCGTCGCCCCTTCTCCCGCCAGCCGCACCAGCGCCTCGCCGGACGGGCCATAGCCTTCCATCAGGCGGTCGGGGATATAGGGTCTGGCATGCAGGCCCAGGTCGCCCAGCAGCCGGATCAGCAGCGCCGCGCTGGTCGCACCGTCCACGTCATAATCGCCGAAGATGCGCACATCCTCCTGCGCCTGCACCGCGTCTGCCAGCCGCTCGGCCGCGGCGTCCATGTCGCGGAACAGGCTGGGATCGGGCATGAACTGGCGGATGGTGGGATTGCGGTGCGCTTCCACCGCCTCGCGCGCGCAGCCTCGCGCCAGCAGCAATTGCGTCACCAGATCATCGGGCCTGCTTGTCGGCTCCCGGCCATCTGCATGCGCCCCGCGCCAGCGCCACGGCTGGCCGCTGATCGACCGCGAAATGTTGAGGGCGAAGGTCATGATCCTGCTTTAGCGGCCGGCGAGTCCGGTGGGAAGCCGGGCAAATCATGTCGGACACGGAACCACCCAACCCGTTCTGCGTATTGGCTTCTTACCGGGCTTTCAGGACGTGCGCGGTACGAAAAGGGGCAGCGCAGCGTGGGCAGGGAACGACAGGCACTTCATGTCCGGCGACTGTTGGGCTTGCTGTTGCTTGGCGCGTCCCCGCTTCCGCTCGCGGCCCAGACCCAGCCTTCCTCCTCCTCCACTGCTGCTGGCGATACCGATGAGCCGATCGTCCCCAATGACGAGTTCGACGCGCGCATGCCCAAGGTCGAGGGCGGCAACCCCAGTGCCCCGCTCCCATCGATCGACAGCTGGATCGACCAGCAGATGCCGTCCCAATCGGCCGCTCCGACAGCCTTGCCCCCCGCGATCGAACCGGCCGAGGAACAGGAACTGGCCCGGCCGCTCCCGCCACTCGACAGCGTCACCGTCCCCGCCACCGTCGCGGCGGACAGCGACCCCGACGCCAAGCTGCCCGAAATCCGTTACGCGACGCAGATCGAAGGGTTCGGCAAGACGGGCCTTGAGGACGAGTTCCGGTCCGAATCCGCGCTGATCGACGGTAAGGGCCGCGCCGACACCGCCACCATGGTGCAGCAGCGCGCCCGCGAGGACGAAAAGCTGGCAGTGCGGCTCCTCTATTCCGAGGGCTATTATGATGCCACCGCCCTTTCCAGCCTGGAGCAGGGGCCCGAAAATGCCCTGAAGGCAATCGTGTCCGTGACGCCCGGCAAACGGTACAAGATCGGAAATATCGTCATCACCGCCGATCCGACCGTCCCGCCCGATCTGGTGCGCAGCAGCCTACCGCTGAAAACGGGCGACTATATCGTCGCCGTCAATGTCGAAAGCGCGGAGGCCAATGTCGGCGTTCGGCTGCCCGAAAACGGCTATCCCTTCGCCAAGGTTGGACAGCGCGACATATTGCTCGATCCTGCCACCGTCACCGGCGACTATACGCTGCCGGTCGATGTCGGGCCGCGCGGTTCCTTCCGCCGGATCACGACCAGCGGCGCAAAGCAGGCGTTCGGCGCCGACCATATGGAAGTGATCAGGCGCTACAAGCCGGGCGAGCTGTACGACAGCCGCAAGGTCGACGATCTGCGCAAGGCGCTGGTGGCGACCGGCCTTTTTTCCAGCGTGGCGGTGGAGCCGGTGCGGACCGGCGAGCCCGGCCCCGACGGCACCGAATATGTCGACTTGGCCGTCGAGCAGGAGGCGGGGCCGCCGCGCACACTCGCGGGCGAGGCGGGTTACGGCACCGGGCAGGGGTTCCGCGCCGAAGGCACATGGACGCACCGCAACTTCTTCCCGCCCGAAGGCGCATTGATCGCCGGCGTCGTCGCGGGCACGCAGGAACAGGGCGTGTCCGGCACCTTCCGTCGGTCGAACGCCGGCAAGCGCGACCGGACGTTCCAGACGGGCATCACGCTCAACCATCAGAATTACGACGCCTATGAAGCCTTCACCGCTGGCGTGAACATCGGCTGGTCGCGCCAGTCGACCCCGATCTTCCAGAAGCGCTGGACCTACAGCTATGGCGCGGAGATATTGGGCACCAACGAACAGGTGGTGGTCGATCCCGCCACTGGCGACAAGACGCGCCGAACCTACCTGATCGGCGGGCTGCCGGTACAGATCGGCTACGACCGGTCCAACGACTTGCTGAACCCCACCAAGGGTTTTCGCGCCAACCTGCGCGCCGAACCCGAAGGGTCGCTCCAGGGCACTTTCTCGCCCTATCTGCGCGCGACCTTCGACCTTAGCGGCTATTATCCCGTGTCGGACAGCCTGGTGATCGCCGGGCGCGCCCGCGTCGGCACGATCAGCGGCGTTGCGCGTGACGATGTCGCTCCGTCGCGGCGCATCTATGCCGGCGGCGGCGGATCGGTGCGCGGCTACGGCTATCAGGAACTGGGGCCAAAGGACGTGAACAACGATCCGATCGGCGGCCGATCGGTCAACGAATTCGCGGTGGAAGGGCGCTATCGCTTCGGCAATTACGGCGTGGTCGCCTTCGTCGATGGCGGCCAGGTGTATGAAAGCCAGATCCCGAAATTCAGCGACATGCGCTATGGCGTAGGCATAGGCGGGCGCTTCTACACCAATTTCGGCCCCTTCCGCGCGGATGTCGCCATGCCGATCAACCGGCAACCGGGCGAATCCAAATTCGCCATCTATATCGGCATCGGGCAGGCCTTCTGATGGCGCAGGACGACACCCTTCCCCCGTCCGACACCGTCGTGATCCGCGCAAAGCGGCCGCTCTGGCAGAAAATAGCCATCGGCTTCATCGGCCTTCTCATCGCGCTGCTGTTGCTCATCGGCGGTCTGCTGCTCGGCCTCAATACCCAACAGGGCAAGCGCTTCCTGATTGGTCAGATCGCCGCGCTCCAGCTGGAATCAGGGATGAAGATCGAGGTCGGCCGGATCGAAGGATCGATCTATAGCGACATGGTCATTCACGACCTGGTGCTGCGCGATCCAAAGGGGGTGTTCGCCGTATCGCCGCGCGTCCATGTGACATGGAAGCCCTTCCGCTACGTCAACAACCATATCTCCGTCAGCCTGCTGGAAAGCCCGCTGATCGTGCTGGCGCGCAGCCCGCAGTTCAACGTGACGCAGAGCGATCCCAACGCGCCAATCCTGCCCGATCTTGACATCGACATCGACCGAATGAAGATCGCACGCTTCGTGCTGGCGCGGCCGGTCATCGGGCAGAAGCGAGAGATCGCGATCGACGGCGTCACCCATATCGCGGATGGCCGCGCGCAACTGTCCGCCAGCGCTATCGTGGATAGCGGCGATCGGTTGCAGGCGAAGCTCGATGCGGTCCCGGCACAGAACCGGCTCGACATGAGCGGCACGCTGACCGCGCCCAAGGGCGGCGTGATCGCCGCGATGTCGGGCCTGACCGACGGCATGACCGCGACGCTGGACGGCAGGGGAAGCTGGCAAGCGTGGAACGGAAGGATCGTCGCGCGATCGCGCAAGGGCGAACTGGCGAACATCGCGCTTGCGGCGCGCGACGGCAATTTCACCGCCAAGGGTCCGGTGCGCCCCGGCCTGGTCTTCGCCGGCACGGTCGACCGGCTGACCGGCCCCCAACTCGATGTCGATCTGTTCGCCGGCCTGAACGAGCGCCGCGTGAACCTGAAAGGTACATTGCACTCGCCCGCCCTCGCCGCCGACGCCAAGGGGTTGATCGACCTCGGCCAAAGCCGTTTCAGCGCACTGCGCATCAACGCCGCGCTGCTGACGCCGGGCGCAATCATGGAGAAGGTGAAGGGCCGCGACGTGCGCGCCTCCGTCATCCTCGACGGACCGATGGCGACCCCGTTCATCGATTATGACCTTAGCGCCAGATATCTCGCCTTCGACGCCACGGGGCTCGAAAATCTGAAAGCCAGTGGCCGGGCGGTGATCGATGCGGACCGCATCCGCATTCCCGTTAACGCCACCGCCAGCCGGGTGACCGGCTTCAATGCGGCGGCCGGCGGCCTGCTCAACAACCTGCGGGTGAAGGGCGATTTCGCCTATGCCGCAGGCAAGCTCATCAGCGACAATCTCAAGATCGACAGCGACCGGGTGGACGCCACCGCCATCGTCCTCGCCGATCTTCAGAACGCCATCTATCGTGGCGCGCTCAAAGGCCGGGTGAATGATTATCGGATCGACGGCGTCGGCATCGTCAACCTGACGACCGATGTCGACCTGGTTCCGGGGTCCAAGGGCGGCTTTGGCCTGTCCGGTCGGTTCGGCGTGCGGACCGCGCGGTGGGAGAATGCGTCCGTCCGCGATTTCCTGGGCGGCAACGCGGTCGCCAGCGGAAGCATCGGCATGACGCCGGAGGGCAAGTTCACGCTGGCCGGCCTCAAAGGCGCGGCTCCCAATTTCACCATCCATTCGGGATCGGGCAGCTACGACACCGATGGCCGGATCGCCTTCGATGCGCGCGCTTCCTCCAAACAATATGGCCCCCTGGCGCTGACGGTGCGCGGCACGATGGAGCGGCCGCAGGCGGTGCTGCGCGCGGCGCGGCCGAATGTGGGCGTGCAGCTGACCGATGTCGTGGCGAAACTGAATGGCGAGGCGGCCGGATACCGGCTGGAGGCGACGGGCGGATCGCCCTACGGTCCCTTCTTCGCCAATCTGCTGATCCGCACGGCGCGGGGGCCGCTGACCATCGACGTTACCAAGGCGCGTTTCGCAGGCGTGGACATGAACGGCCGCATCCAGCAAAGCGCGGCCGGCCCCTTCACCGGCCAGCTAGCCCTGAACGGCTCGGGCATTACCGGCGCGGTGCGGCTGGGCGCGGTGGGCAAGGCGCAAGGCGTGAACGTGAACGCGACGGCCAGCAACGCCAAATTGCCGGGCGAGGCCGATGTCGTGATCGGTCGCGCCATCCTTACCGCATCCATGGTGCTGACGGACCAGCCGCAAATCCGCGCCGACATGCAGATCGCCAACGCGGCCTATGGCGACTATATCGTGCGCAAGGCGCGCGGACGACTGGACTATAGCGGCGGGCGCGGACGCGCGCAGCTGGTCGCGGATGGCTCCAGCGGCGTCCCCTTCTCGATCGCAGCCAACGCGGCTCTGCGCCCCAATCTCTATGCGGTCGCATTGCAGGGACGCGCGGCGAACATCGATTTCCGCCTGGCGCAGCCGGCCATCATCCGCAGCGAGCAGGGCGGCTACCGACTGGAACCCGCGACGCTGGTGCTGCCGCAGGGCCGGGTCGATCTGGCCGGACGCTTCGGCGGCACCACTGCGATGCAGGCGCGGTTCAAGGATTTCGACCTCGCCATCCTGAACGTCGCCGCGCCGGGACTGGGCGTCACCGGCCGGGCGACCGGCGCGCTCGATTTCACCCAGGTCGGCAGCGCCTTTCCCACTGCAACTACGCGCCTTGCCGTCAGCGATTTCCGTCGCTCCAGCCTGACAACCGTGTCGAACCCGGTGTCGATGAATGTCGAGGGCAAGCTGTCGGCGGCTGGCGGCGACATGCGCGGCCTCATCCGCCGGGGCAATGCGACGCTGGGCCGCTTCGTCGCCACGCTCGCCCCGCCCGGCGCGGGCGCAAGCTGGGCGGAGCAGTTGCAGAACGCGCCGCTGGGCGGCGGCATCCGCTATGCCGGGCCGGCCGACGTGCTCTTCTCCTTCGCCGGTCTTGCCGACCAGCAGCTGACCGGCGGCGTCGCCGTCGCGGCGGATTTCGGCGGCAGGCTGAGCGCGCCTCGGCTCAACGGCGTGATTCGCGCCAATACGCTGACCTATGAGAATGAGACATTCGGGACGCGCGTGACGCAGATGCGGCTGGACGGCCGTTTCACCAACGACCGGCTCGACATCCGCGACTTTTCCGGGCGCGCCGGCGATGGCACCGTGCAGGCGTCCGGCACGGTCGGGCTGGCGGCGGATAGCGGCTTCCCGATGAACATCGCGGTGAAGCTCGATCGGGCGCGGCTGGCGCGTAGCGAGGCGATCACCAGCGTCGTCAGCGGCACGATGGCGATCACCAACAGCACCTCTGACGGCGGTCTCATCAGGGGCGACCTGTCCCTGCCGGAGACCCGTTATCGCGTCGCCTGGCAGGGCGGGACCGAAATTCGCCAGCTCACCGGCATCCGGCGCAAGGGCGACAATGCAGATCCGCTCGCGGCGCGCACGGCCGCGCGCCGGGCGGCGGCCGCGCCCGTCCTATGGAAGCTCGATATCCGGGTCCGCGCCGACAATGAAATCTATGTGACCGGCATGGGGCTGGATTCCGAATGGAAGACGGACATGCGGGTGACCGGCACGACCGCTGCGCCCCGCGTGACCGGCCGGCTGGACGTGCTGCGCGGCCGCTACAGCTTCTCGGGCCATCAGTTCAACCTGGATGAAGGCGTCATCACCTTCAACGGGCCGATGACCAACCCGACGCTCAACATCCAGGCGACGACGCGGATCGACACGGTCAGCGCTGGCATACGGGTATCTGGCAACGCGCAGCAGCCCGACATCGCCTTCATCTCCACGCCGTCGCTACCCCAGGACGAGATATTGGCCCGCATCCTGTTCGGCGACAATGTCGCGAACCTGTCCGCCGTGCAGGCGGTGCAGCTGGCGGCGGCGCTCAATGGGCTGCGCGGCGGCAGCGGCGGCCTCAACCCCATGGGCAAGCTGCAGGGCGCTTCGGGCATCGACCGCATCGGCATCGTCAGCGGCGATGAAGCGACCGGACGCGGCACCTCGCTCGCGGTCGGCCAGCATATCTCCAACAATATCTATGTGGAGGTCATCACCGACTCCAAGGGCTTCACAGCCACGCAGTTGGAGATCGCGCTGTCCCGCGCGCTCAGCCTGCTGTCGCGAACCGGCACCAATGCGGGATCGTCGGCGAACCTACGCTATTCGAAGGATTATTAAGGCGGCGCGTCAGTCGGCGGCGGTCACGCTGATCGACTGCGCATTCATCGTCGCGCCGCCGAAGATGGTCATGAAGGCGATGTCGGTGGCGTCCCGCCCGACAGCGATGCGCACCATGTGATCGACGGGTGCCAGCCCGGTCGCATCGATGATGTGCCACGCTCCGTCCAGCCAGACTTCGACCACCGCGTGGAAATCCGGCGGGTCGAGGCCGAGGGCGTACACGGACACGAGGCGCGCGGGGATGTCGCGCGAGCGGATCAGGGCGGCGGTCAGATGCGCGAAGTCGCGGCAGACGCCCTGCTGCGCGACGAACGTGTCCGCCGCCGTCGTGCTGATGTTCGAACTTCCCGGCGCGTAGACGAGGTTGGCATGGACCCAATCGACCAGTGCCTTGACCAGCGGCCCGCCATCGAGATCGGGAAAATGCCCGCAGACGAAGCTGACGAAGCGATCGGCTTCGCAATAGCGGCTGGGCCAGATGAAGGGCAGCACCTGTTCCGGCAGGCTGGGCAGCGGGCTCTTGCCGAGCGTCGCGAGATCGACGGCCGGCCGCTCGACCTCCACCACGGCGCGGTAAGTGCTGAGCATCCGGCCCGTCCCGGTGCGGGTCCAGGTCCGCCGGCCCACGCCGCTGCCGCCCCGCTTGTTGGTAAGCGGCCCCGCATTGTCGATGACGTGCGACTGGCTGACGACCTGCTGGTCGGGCAGCGACGCGGCCTCGACGGCCAGCAGCACGTCGGTCGGTTCGGCGAAATCATAGTCGAGTATCGCTTCGATCGCGACGCGCATGGGTTGAGATCCCGGATGTAAGAGGAAGGACCGATTCGCGCGGCCTGACATGCAGCATCGGGCGGTGGCGGGGCGTTGGCAAGCGGCGTTTGCCGGCCAGAGGCGCAAAGGCGCGATATCGGCAGAGCCTTCAACCGGATCATACCTGACGAGCCGTCCGCATCCGCTCGGTCTGCTTGTCGGATGCCGGCACCTTGCGGCTGTCACGCCCCTGTTTATCCGCCTCATCGTCAGGTGCGCGGTCTCACGAAGTAGGATTTCCGCAGCTTAACTTCGCATATGTCCCGCAGAATTTGTTCTTTCGTTGCGCGGCTACGATCCTATCGGAAAGCGCCCTTACTGTGTCCGAACGGTAAAAGGCCCGCTGCGCGGAGACGCGCGGCGGGCCTTTTCGGTGCGTGATGCGCAAGGCGGGCTCGAGTTCCAGAAGCGCGCCCGGATGATCCGTCCGGACGCTGCCCATGGACTTATTCGCCATCATCCTCCGCATCGGGTCCGGTCATCATGCCTTCGGCCACCTCTTCGGTTCGGCCGCGGATCGCCTTTTCCAGCTTGTCCGCCATTTCGGGATGTTCGCGCAGGAAGGTCTTGGCGTTCTCCCGACCCTGCCCTATGCGGACGGAATCGTAGGAGAACCAGGCACCCGACTTTTCGACAAGCCCGGCCTTCACGCCGATGTCGAGCAGTTCGCCGATCTTGGAAATGCCTTCGCCATACATGATGTCGAATTCGACCTGCTTGAAGGGCGGCGCGACCTTGTTCTTCACCACCTTCACGCGAGTCGCATTGCCGACGATATCGTCGCGATCCTTGATCTGGCCGGTGCGGCGGATGTCGAGGCGGACCGACGCATAGAATTTGAGCGCGTTGCCGCCGGTTGTGGTCTCCGGATTGCCGTACATCACGCCGATCTTCATGCGCACCTGGTTGATGAAGATCACCATGCACTTGGACCGCGAGATCGATCCGGTGAGCTTGCGCAGCGCCTGACTCATGAGGCGCGCCTGCAGGCCGACATGGCTGTCGCCCATCTCGCCTTCGATCTCCGCACGGGGCACCAGCGCGGCGACCGAGTCCACCACCAGCACGTCGATGGCGTTGGAGCGGACCAGCGTATCGACGATCTCCAGCGCCTGTTCGCCGGTGTCGGGCTGCGACACGATCAGTTCGTCGATGTCGACGCCCAGCTTCTTGGCATAGACGGGATCGAGCGCATGTTCTGCGTCCACGAACGCCGCCGTGCCGCCGCCCTTCTGCGCTTCGGCGATCGCGTGGAGCGCCAGCGTCGTCTTGCCCGAGCTTTCCGGGCCATACACCTCAATGATCCGCCCCTTGGGCAGGCCGCCGATGCCGAGCGCGATGTCGAGGCCGAGCGAGCCGGTGGAGATCGCCTCGATCTCAAGCTTCTCCCGGCTGCCCAGCTTCATCGCGCTGCCCTTGCCGAAGGCGCGGTCTATCTGCGCCAAGGCCGCGTCCAATGCTTTCTGTCTGTCCATGTTTCCCGTCTTCTTGGAATCGATGAGTGAGAGCAGTGCAGTCATCGGCCAGTCCTTCAGTCAAGCGGAGCGTGTGAATCTCCGGCGCCTGGCCATGATGTATCCTGTTTGTTCCACCAGAACAAGAGGGGAACGGAAATTTCCTATCAGGACGGCAAAATGCCGCTTCAGCCGCCCAGAACCTTGCCCAGCGCGCGTTCCACCGCGCCGATCGTGAACGGCTTGGGCAGGGTCGGCCGGTCCGCATGGCTGGCGGGCAGATCGTCCGCCATGCCCCCCGTCGCGAAGACGAACGGGATGTCCGCCTGCGCCAATATGTCAGCGACGGGCCAACTCTTTTCCCCCTGCAGGTTGCAGTCGACCAGCGCCGCGTCGAACCCGCCCTCCCGGGCATGGGCGCAGGCTTCCTCCACCGTCGCGGCAACCGCGTGCAGCCGATAGCCCAGCGTGTCGAGATAGTCTTCCAGCATCATGCCGATCATCGCTTCATCCTCGACGACCAAAATGCTCTTGCTGTCCGACATGGTGCAAATCCCCGTTTTCGATCCCGAATCGCTAGCCGATAGATAGTCCCTTGCCCAGACAATTCATCTTGACGGAGGTTGTGGGAAGCAGGGGAAGACGGCTCAGCTATTGGGCGACATAATCTGCGGCTGACTTGTTGGAAAATGTTGCTGATATGTTCTCACCACGATAGCATATCGGGGTGGCGCAATGGATATTTCGTCAGACGCTTACAGGCGGACCTATACGGTTTGGTTGCGGACAGGCCGTTGGACGGTCGAGCCAGTTGATGACGATATCGAACGCAAGTTCAACCCCTATCATGATCCCCGTAACGGGCAATTCACCTTTGCGCCTGGCGGTCCGCACTCGCTCAGCCAAGTAATAGTCTCACATGGGCGGCGAAGCGCCAGCGGGTCCAAGCCATTGTTGCAGAATGAGACTGGGGAGCAGAACACCAGCGGCGGCACATCCGTCCTGGACGCAGTATATCGCCCGGATGAAACCCAGGTCGGGCCGGTGCCCGCCTCATTTCCGCGCGTGCCGAGGAGCATGGGTAGAAGCAATGCGCAAGCCTTCCATGATCCCATGACCTTGCAGCAGGCAATCCCAACGCTGGAGAGCCGACCTGCTGGCGCCATCGTCGCACTGGCGGACAATTTATTTGACATCACTGGTCCTGCTCAGGAAATGACCACGCAGTTGGCGAGAGAGCGGTCAAATCAGTTGATCGAACAAATACGCGCAATCGATCCCGACTACCGTTTCGAGAGCTTGGGTTTTCCTTATACTCCGGAAGGTCAGTTCAACCAGATCAACGATCTGCGTTTTGCACGCGCAGTAACGTTTCTGCGGGCAAGAAATGAGATCCGGCCTCTGCAGCTAGAAACATTACGATTGCTTCAACAGCGGGTCGATAACGCGTATTCAGAAGGAGTGAAGCTCTTACGTGAGGGTAAGTTGAAGGTTCGGCTATCTAATGCAGAAGCTCTCGGTAATTTTATCGATCGGCGAGTAAGGTTTGACCTCCGCAAGAATTTTTCGCGGTTCGGCATTGATGCGGCGGGAAAAGGTCCAGTGCGCGTTAATCGTCGAGAAAATAATAGTTCGGCCGGTGAGACAAGCTTCCGTCTTCCCGATGCAAGAGTCGGAGACATCGCGTACGATGTCACATTGACGCAGAAAACCTTGAAAACTGGACAAATAAGAGGCTTTTTTGAGGCGGACTTTAGACCTACCCATGTCATCATAATCCGGCCTCGTCAGGTCGGATCAGACAGCACTTATCTAATAGTTCGGCCGGAGACGAAATAATGAGTGATGCTGGACATCCCTATCGTAACCCAAACCCCTATATCCCTGCCACTCTGAGTGAAATTTACGACCTGTTGGGATCAATGATCCTGGGAGCGCCGACCTTCATCGACAAGACAGGGTACTTCGTCAGGCAAAATATCGACACAGAATTCTTTTCGCTCACCGAAGGGTTCGGCAAGGTCCGCAAGAAGCTGGGCGAGGAGCGCTATGCACAGCTTATGGACCTAGCGGCGCGAGCCAAGGCCTTGTTCGCCGACGATCCCGATGACACCAATGGCAAGACGGACCAAGGCCGGAACTTGCTGTTCGAGATCGAGAATCTGATCCAGGCGGCGCGGTCGCGGCGCGTCAAGGCCAGGCTGAAGGACGATGAAGGCAAGGTTTCGGGCGATTGAGCCCTATTCCGCCGCCGGCCGCTGCGCCATCGCCTCGCGCGCCGCCTGCGCCAGCTGGCTGACGGAGAAGGGCTTGGGCAGGAAGGCGACGTTGGCGATGTCGATCGACTTGCGCAGCTGTTCCTCGGCATAGCCCGACATGAACAGCACCGGCAGGTCGGGATGGGTGTCGCGGGCGCGGGCGACCATCGCCGGGCCGTCCATATTGGGCATCACCACGTCGGAGATCAGCAGGTCGATCTCCTCCCCGCCCGCAAGCACTTCCAGCCCCTGTTCGCCGTCATTGGCCGTCAACACCTTGTAGCCCTGGCGCGTGAGTGCGCGTTCGGCGACGGCGCGGACCATGTCCTCGTCCTCCACCAGCAGGATCGTGCCGGTTCCCCATGTGTCCGCCCGCGCGGACAGGGCGGCCGGAGCCGCCGGCTGCTCCGCCTCTCCGCTGTGCACCGGCAGGTAGATGACGAAGCTGGCGCCGCGCCCCAGTTCGGATTCGGCGAAGATATAGCCGCCCGACTGCTTGACGATGCCATAGACGGTCGACAGACCAAGGCCCGTGCCCTTGCCCAGTTCCTTGGTGGTGAAGAAGGGCTCGAAGATCTTCGCCAATATGTCGGGCGGGATGCCAAGCCCGGTATCGGACACGCGCAGCGCGCTATAGTCGGCGACGGGCAGGATCTGCTGACGCATGTCCCGCACCTTGGCGGCGGGCACGGCATAGGTCTGGATGTGCAGCGTGCCGCCTTCGGGCATGGCGTCGCGGGCGTTGACGGCCAGGTTCACGATCACCTGCTCCATCTGGCCGGGGTCGGCGCGCACCGCGCCCAGATTGCGGCCATGGGTGACGTCCAGCTTCACATTCTCGCCCAGCAGGCGCTTGAGCAACGTGGACACGTCGGCGACGATGTCGGGCAGCTGCAATATCTGGGGCCGCAAGGTTTGCTGGCGCGAAAAGGCGAGCAGCTGGCGGGTGAGCGCGGCGGCGCGGTTGCTGTTCGACTTCACCTGCTGGATGTCGTCATAATCGCTGTCGCCGGGCGTATGGCGCATCATCATCAGGTCGCAATGGCCGATGATGGCGGTCAGGATGTTGTTGAAATCATGCGCCACGCCGCCGGCGAGCTGGCCGATCGCCTGCATCTTCGTTGCCTGCGCCACCTGGCGCTTCAGCATCGATTCCTCGCTATTGTCCTTGAGGCTGAGCAGCACCGCCGCTTCGCCCAGGCCCCGCACGCCCGCCAGGCTGAGCGCGACCGGATCGTCAGGATTGTCGCGCATCCGCACGGCGATGTCGCCCGACATCTGCGGCCCGACCGCGAAGCGGCGCACGGCGTCGGCCACGGCCGCCTGGTCCTCCCGCACGACGAGGTCGCCGGGATAGCTCGGCTTGTCTCCCTTGATCCCGGCGGCGCGGGCGAAGGCATGGTTGGCGAAGAGCATCCGCCCGTCGCGGTCCGCCATGGCGAGGCCGAAGGGCAGCAGCGACAACAAAGTTTCGATATAGGATAGCGCCGACGTGCCGCCGCCGCCCGAAGGCTCATCGATCAGCAGCAGCAGCATCGGCCCGTCCTGCGCCGACGTCTGGACGCCGTGCGGCTGGGCCGCGCGCTTCAGCGGCACTTGGAGCAGATGGAGCGGCAGCCCGCCCTGCTCCTCCCGCGCCAGGAACAGCCGACCCTTGTCGTCCACGCGCATATGGGCGGCGAAGTCCCGGCCGGTGATATTGGCGTCGATGCGCCCCGCGGCGCGCAGCAGGAAGGCGCCGTTGGCGGCGCGGATGCGCCCTTCCCCGCCGATCATCACCGCCATGATGCCTGCTTCGCCCAGCTGCCGCCCCGCCTCCCCGGTGAGGAAGCGGTGCACGTCGTCCAGCGCGCTGGGCAGGCGCACGGGCGTGAAGCGCCAGAGCAGATATTCCTCCGTCCGACCGGTGCGCGTCACATCGACATCCAGCCGCAACGCGCCCTGCACCATGCCCTCGTGCCGCGCCTCGCCGTCGCGCCACGCCGCGCGGGCGACCGAGGCCAGGCTGGCGGAAAGCGCTTCGTCGGCGGTGATGGCGGGGGGCGTCGGATAGCCGGGGAACCATTCGCCGAACAGGTCGCTGGCGCAGACCAGCTTTCCCGCCCGGTCGGTGACGGCGATCGCCATGGTGGAGGCGTCGGCGGCGGCGCGCGCCACGGTCCAGTCGGGCGTGGCGTCACGGTTGACCACGTCGGGCGGATAGAGGCGCTGATACCAGACCATCAGCGCGGCGGCGGTCAGCACGGCAGCGGCGAAGCCGGCGGCCAGCGGCAGGCTGCCGGCGGCGTAGAGGACCAGCAGGGCGGACGCCAGCGCCGCGACGATCAGCAGCGGCATCGCCAAGCGCGAGCGCGGCTGGTTCAGCCAGGCATCTTCACCCCTTTTCAACCCCATATCCCTGCAATCACCCGGAACCGGCGCGCCGCGATGTCAGACGCGCGCCTTCTCCAATGCGCTGCTTTGGTGGACCTTGCCAATCCTCAATTTGCGGGCCTGCCATTTGCGGCCCATGCGGTGGCGCCAGAACCAGTCCGCGAGGACATAGCCGACGACCGCGCAGGCGAGCGAGATGAGGAAGAGGCCGAGCAGCATGGCCGGCGCGGCTTCGGAAAAGAGCCAGGCGGTCCATTCGCGGATCGAGGCGTGGCGATCAACCAGCGCCATGAAGCCCGACGCGTCGGCGCTGCGGCCCAATATCCAGTTGCCGAGCCACACCGATGCCATGAGGATCAGCGGCGTGGTCGCAGGGTTGGACAGGAATGTCATCGCGGCGGCGACGGGGATGTTGGCGCGGAAGGGCAGCGCCAGCAGCGCCGCGCCGGCGATCTGCACGCCAGGGATCAGCAGGAAGATGCCGACGAACAGGCCCAGCGCCACCCCGCGCGGCACCGACCGGCGCGTGAAGCGCCAGAGCGAGGGTTCCAGCACGCGATGGGCGACGGGGGCAAGAACGCGGCTCTGCTCCAGCGACTCGCGGGTCGGGCAATTGGCGTGCCACCAGCGGGTCAGACGGCTCATCAACCGTGCGCCTTCATGATGCGCTGCTGATCCCGCTTCCAGTCGCGCTCCTTGATCGTCTCGCGCTTGTCATGGTTCTGCTTGCCCTTGGCCAGCGCCAGTTCGACCTTCACCTTGCCGCGGCTGTTGAAATAGAGCGACAGCGGCACCAGCGTCATGCCCTTGCGCTCGACAGCGCCGTGCATCCGGGCGATCTCGCGCTCGTGCAGCAACAGCTTGCGGGGCCGTTTGGATTCATGGTTGAAGCGGTTGCCATGGCTGAATTCGGGGATGTTGCTGTTGACCAGCCACACTTGGCTGCCCTTCACCTCGGCATAGCTTTCGGCGATATTGCCTTCGCCAAAGCGCAGCGATTTCACTTCGGTGCCCTGCAAGGCGATCCCGGCTTCGAACACGTCCTCCAGGAAATATTCGAACTTCGCCCGCCGGTTCTCGGCGACGATCTTCTTCTTGTCGAAGGTTTCGGGACGGGGGCGGGCCATGTATCGGTTCTAACTCACTTCACCATATAGGTGCTGGGGCGCGTCACACCAGCCCCGCAATCTCCAGCGCCCGGTCCACCGCCGCCCGGCTCGATTCCGAAGGCCAGGTGATCGGCAGGCGAACGTCGCCCGGCATGTCGGGCCGGACCCGCGTGAGCGCATATTTAACCGGGCCGGGTGAAGAATCGCTGAACAGCGCGTCATGCAGGGGATAGAGACGATCCTGTAGCGCCAACGCGCCATCCCAATCGTTCGCGGCGCAGGCCGCCTGGAACTCGGCACAAAGCCGCGGCGCGACATTGGCGGTGACGCTGATGCACCCCTTGCCGCCCATCGCGTTGAAGCCGAGTGCCGTTTCGTCATTGCCGGAAAGCTGGCAGAAGTCGGCGCGGCAGGCCAGGCGCTGCGCGGTGACCCGCCCGAGATTCCCGGTGGCGTCCTTGATCCCCACCACGCTCTGATATTCCTCCGACAGGCGGTGGATGACGGGCACGCCGATGTCGGTGATGGTGCGGCTTGGCACATTGTAGAGGATGATGGGCAGGTCGCACCGCTCCGCCAGATAGGCGAAATGGCGATACACCCCCTCCTGATTCGGCTTGTTGTAATAGGGCGCGACCACCAGCGCGGCGTCCGCGCCAGCAGCTTGCGCCGCGTACATATGTTCAAGCGCGATCCGGGTGTCGTTGGACCCGCATCCGGCGATCACCGGCACCCGCCCCGCCGCCTGATCGACGCAGATGGCGATGACGCGGTTATGCTCCTCCACGGTCATGGTGGCGCTTTCCCCGGTCGTGCCGCAGGGCACCAGCGCGCTCGATCCTTCCGCGATCTGCCAGTCGACGAAGGCGCGAAACGCCGCCTCGTCCACCCGCCCGTCGCGAAACGGGGTCACCAGAGCCGGAATCGAGCCCGAAAACATGATTTTACTCCTTCATTTCTCCGGGCGGCCGGGGCATGATCGGTCAAGCGGGGCGCTATAGCGCGTCATTCAGGGCCTGATAAGGATGCAATGGGGATAATGTCCAGCATGCGCGCCTCATCCCATGTCGAAAGTTACCTTATACGCATGCCGATCATTGCCTTGCTGCTCATGACCGCCGGTGCCGGCGCCCAAACCGAGACGGTCCAGCCGGTGCCGCCCGAATATGGATCTTCGACGGGAGCGATGGTCCAGCCCCTGCCCGCACAGGACAGCCAGCCTTCGCCATGGCAGCAGGCGCAAAGCCGCATCGGCATGGCGCAGGACAGCGGCATCGTCGGCACGATCAGCCAATGGCGTGCGCTCCAGCAGAGCGACGGCCTGGGCTTTTCGACCTATGCGAGCTTCCTGATCGCCAATCCCGGCTGGCCCGGCGAGGACCGGATGCGCCGGCTGGCGGAGACGGGCATCAATCCCGACAGCTTCGATCCGGCTCAGGTCGCCGCCTTCTTCGCCCGCTACCCCGCGCGCACCGCGACCGGCCACGCCCGCAACGCGCTCGCGCTGATGCAGCTCGGCCGGATGGCGGAGGCGAAGGTCGCTGCGCGCAACGCGTGGGTCGGCGGTTCGCTGAGCCCGACGGACGAAGCGCGCTTGCTGTCCCTGTTCGGCTCCGGCCTTACCCCTGCGGATCATGACCAGCGTGCCGACGCGCTCCTGTGGGCGAACGACCTGGCCGGCGCGGCGCGGATGATCGCCTATGTCAGTCCGGCGCGCCGCCCCGCTTTCCAAACGCGGATCGCCTTCCGCCGCAAGTCGCCCGACGCCGCCATGCTGATGCAGGCCGCAGACGCAGCGGGCGCAAGCGACGCAGGCTATGTCGCGGACAAGGCACTGTGGATGCGCGACAGCGGCAATTGGGTGGGCGCGCGCCAATATCTCGCGAATCGCCCGGCCGCTACCTACCGTCCAGCCAATGCGGAGAAATTCTACGAAGTGCTGCTGGGCCAGGCGCGCGCCGCTGCCAACGACAGCCAGTGGAGCTTCGCCTATGGCATCGCCAGCAAGATAGACGATGCCGTGGCACCCGGCACCGACCTGTCGGACCAGCCGATCGGCGTGCGGGACGATTATACCAGCCTGGCCTGGCTGGCGGGCAGCACCGCCTTCTACAATCTCAACCGCCCTGCGGACGCGATGGCGATGTTCCGCGCCTACGCCAACGCCGCCAAGTCGCCACAGACCCGGTCCAAGGGCTTCTACTGGGCCGGTCGCGCCGCGCTGTTGTCCGGGGACTCCGCGACAGCCACCAGCTATTTCACGCAGGCCGCCGCCTATCCCGACCAGTTTTACGGCCAATTGGCGCTGGAGCGGCTGGGCCGCCCGGTGCCTCCTCCCGCCATCGTGGAGCGGCCGGTGCCCATCTCCGCCGCCGAACGGGCCGCGTTCGACAACCGATCGGTCGTGCGCGCGGTCAAGGCGCTGGGTCAGATGGGCTATTGGGAGGATCAGAGCAAATTCGCCCGCGCCATCGCCAACAATGCCGACAGCGACGCCGACCATTTTCTCGCCGCCGAACTGGCGCAGACGCTGGGCCGGCCCGACATGGGCGTGATGGTAGGCCGCCGCGCCGTCTCCAGCGGCCTTACCGGCTACGGCACCAGCGCCTTTCCCCGCGTCCCGGTGCCGAGCGAGGCGCAATATAACTGGACCATGGTCCATGCGATCGCGCGGCAGGAAAGCCAGTTCGACCGCCAGATCGTCAGCCATGCCGGGGCGCGAGGCCTGATGCAGCTGATGCCCGGCACCGCGCGCGAGCAGGCGGGGAAGCTCGGCATGAGCTACAGTCCTTCATCGCTGAACGAGCCGAGCTACAACATCATGCTGGGGTCCGCCTATTTCCAGCGGATGCTCGATTATTATGGCGGCAGCTACCCGCTGGCGGTCGCCGCCTATAATGCCGGGCCGGGCAATGTGAACAAGTGGATCGCCGCCAATGGCGACCCGCGCATCGGCGGCGCGGACATGCTGCGCTGGATCGAACAGATCCCGATCTTCGAAACGCGCAACTATGTGCAGCGCGTGCTTGAAAACGCCGTCGTCTACGAAGCGATGAACCCCGAACGCGCGAAGTTCCGGGGCACCACCGCCGTCCTCAGCCGCTATCTGGGCAAGCAGACGCCGGGTTGATCCGATCTATTTGGTCGTCATCCCGGACTTGACTCGCGGTTCCGCTCCTTCCTTCAGCGGCCCTCGTCAAGAAAGCGGGATCCCGGGTCCAAGCCCGGGATGACGACAACGCGATTAGCTTATAGGGCATCGGCATGACCGCCCCCTACCCCAACTACATCACGCCCGAAGGCTTCGCGAAGCTGCGCGCCGAATATGATCACCTGCTGGGCGTCGAGCGACCGCGCATTGTGGAGGTGGTGAGCTGGGCGGCCGGCAATGGCGACCGCAGCGAGAATGGCGACTATCTCTATGGTCGCAAGCGGATGCGCGAAATCGACGGGCAATTGAAGCGCCTGTCGAAGAAGATGAAGGACGCCAAGGTCGTGGATCCCCGCCAGCAGCCCGACAAAGGCCGGGTTTATTTCGGCGCGACCGTCACGATTGCGGACGAGGATGACAACCAGCGCACTGTCACCATCGTCGGCAATGACGAGACGGACGTGGACGCCGGGCGCATAGGCTGGGGATCGCCCATCGCCCGCGCGCTGCGCGGGGCGGCTGTCGGCGATCTGCGCCGCGTCCGCCTTCCCGCCGGAGAAAAGGAATATGAGGTGATGGCGATCCGCTACCCCGACTGATCGGGGCGGCGTCTATTCGTGCGGGCGCAGCGCGCGGTTGAGGCTGTCCAGCACGGCGTCGATCGGCTCGGTCACGGTAACGCTGCGCCCTTCGCCGAAGCGGATGCGGGTGCCGTCGCTGACCTGCGTGACGAAGGTGACCTGAGCGGGATTGATCGCGGTCTGGGTCCGGTCGGTGCCGACGAACATCACGAGCATGGCGTCCTCTCCTTTGTCTTTCCTTGGGCAGCCAGCCTAGCGGCTTTCGAAGCGCGCGCCAGCGTTGATTTGTGCCTCAGGCGGCGCTGATCGCCGCGATGAACCCGCCCGCGCGCCGTTCCAGCCGATGGGCCTCCGCCGCCAGCCGGTCCGCCACCTGGCCCATGCCCCGCGCGGCTTCGACGCTGGCCTGCGCATTGTCGCCGATCTGGCGCGCGCCGGCGCGGATATGGTCGCTCGACGCGCCCGCTTCGGCGACGCTCTGCGCCATCGCCCGGCTGAACGCGCCCTGTCGGCTTACGGCGTCGAACACCGCACTGGAGAGGCGATCGGCCCGCGACATGGTGGCATCCATATGGGCGTGGCTCGCGGCAGCCTCGGCGATCGCCCCGCGAATATGGTCGATCCGGCCCGCAATACCGGCAGCGGCGGCGCGTGTCTGTTGCGCCAGCAGCTTGACCTCGCGCGCAACCACCGCGAACCCATGGCCCGCTTCCCCCGCGCGTGCGGCCTCTATCCCGGCATTGAGCGCCAGCATCGCGGTGGCGGCGGCGATGTCGTCGATCAGGGCGATCACTTCACCAATCCCGTCCGCCTCCTCGCGCAGGGCCGCGCTGCGTTTGAGGCCCGCGCGGCTGTGCGCCGCAGCTTGCCGGATCGCCTGGCCCGCATTCTGCGCCTCTTCCTCCATCGTCTGGAACAGTGCGCCAAGTTCCGCGCCGCCTGACGACAGCTGCGTCAGCCGCTCCGCAGTCTGTGCCGCGGCGGCGGCCATCGCCACAGAATCCGCCCCATCTCCGGCCGCGCGGTCCACCGCCTTGGCGGCAAGATCGGACAAGCGGTGGGCCATGGCGGTAAGATCAGCGATCATCACCGCGACGTCATGGCGGAAGGCGGCGCTTTCGCGCGTCACATGCTCGACCTGCGCTGTCCGCGCCAGCGATGCCCGGGCGTCGCGCTCCGCCGTCAGCCGCAACAGCGCCGGCCCGCCCAGCACGCCGGCATAGAGGCCGCTCTCGGTAACGATCAGCCCCTCGCAGCCTGCCCCCTGCGCCGCGAACAGGTCGACCAGCGCCTCGACGCTCGCGGTGCGCTCCACGGTCGCGCAGCGATGGACATGATCGTCCAGCCGCCCGCCGAAGCTGGGATTGCGCAGCAGCGCATGGCCGAAGGGGTTGAACAGGATGCGCCGCATGTCCCGCTCGTAGATGGCGCCGACAGGCCGGCCGGCCCCGTTTAGCACTGGCAGCAGCCGCAGCCCCGGATCCGACTGAAAGAAATCGACCGCATCGCTCAGCTTTTGCCCCAGCCGCACGACCGGCGCGGCCTCTGCTAAGGCCACACAAGGCACGGGGGCGAACGCGTCAGGCGCGATGCGGTCGGCGGAAATCATGGCCGGGGACTAGCGCCCCAATGGTAAATGCCGGGTTAGGATTTGGTGACACTTTGATGACAAAGGGCGATTTTCCGCCATTTTTTCAGCTTTTGCCGGGCTGATAGCCAAAGGCGTCCCGCGCCAGCTTCACCACGGCCGGGTCCGCGTCGGGAAAGTCCATCGGCACCAATTGCTCCAGCCGGTCGGCGACCTGCGTCAGCGCCGCGATCCGGCCCGCCTTGCGATTATTATTGTCGATCACCGTCCATGGCGCGTGCTTGCTGTCCGTCTTCTTGAACATGGCATGCATGGCGTCGAGATAGTCCGCCCGATGCGCCCGGTTGCGATAATCGTCCGCGCCGGTCTTCCACCGCTTCCACGGCGTATCGAGCCGCTGCGCCAGCTGTTCGTCCTGCGTTTCCTGCGTGATGTGGACGAACAGCTTGATGAGGTTGGTGCCCGCCTCGACCTGCTGCTTCTCGAAGGCGTTGATCTCGTCATAGGCGCGCTTCCACTCCTTCTTCGAACAGAAGCCCTCGACCCGTTCCACCAGCACCCGCCCATACCAGCTGCGGTCGAAGATCGCGATATTGCGCCCTGCGGGCAGGCGCGTCCAGAAGCGCCAGAGGAAATGATGGTCGCGCTCGATCTCGCTGGGCGCGGCGATGGGGTGGACCTGATAATAGCGCGGGTCCCAGTCGGCGGTCATCCGCTTGATGATCCCACCCTTGCCCGCCGCATCCCACCCTTCCAGCAGGATGACGCTGCGCCGGTCGTGCAGGATATGCGCGACCTGTATCTTAGCCAGCCGATGCTGGAGAGCGGCAAGATCGGCGTCATAGTCGCCCTTGTACTTCGCCCCGGTTTCGTAATCGGCAAGGTCGATGGTCATGGGCGCGTCCTTTTCCTTTGCGCCATGCTGGACCCGGCGGGCGCACGGCGCAAAGGGAAAAACTCACGCCTTCGCCTGCGGCTCCACGACACGGATGTGCAGTTCGCGCAGCTGCTTGAGTTCGGCCTGGCTGGGCGCGCCCATCAGCAGGTCTTCGGCGCGCTGGTTCATCGGGAAGAGCGTGATCTCGCGCAGGTTCTGCGCGCCGCACAGCAGCATTACGATACGATCGACGCCAGCCGCCATGCCGCCATGGGGCGGGGCGCCATATTGGAACGCGCGATAGAGGCCACCGAAGCGCTCCTCCACGTTCGCCTGGCTGAGGCCGACCAGCTCGAACGCCTTGACCATCGCTTCTGGCGACTGGTTGCGGATCGATCCCGACGCGATCTCGTAGCCGTTGCAGACCATGTCGTACTGATAGGCCTTGAGGCTGAGCGGATCCTGCGTCTGCAACGCCTCCAGCCCGCCCTGCGGCATGGAGAAGGGGTTGTGCGCGAAGTCGATCTTCTTCTCGTCCTCGTCATATTCGTAGAAGGGGAAATCGACGATCCAGCACAGGTCGAACCGGTCCTTGTCGATGAGGTCCAGCTGCTCGCCCACGCGGATGCGGGCGAGGCCGGCGAGCTTGGCGGCCTGGCTTTCCTTGCCCGCCGCGAAGAACACGCCGTCATTGGGGCCAAGGCCCAGCGCCGCGATCAGCTTGGCGGTCGCTTCCTCGCCATGATTCTTGGCGATGGGGCCGCCGGGCACGCCGTCCTTGATGTTGATATAGCCGAGGCCCGAATAGCCCTCGCCCCGCGCCCAGACGTTCATGTCGTCGAAGAATTTGCGGCTGCCAGCGCCGGCACCCGGCGCGGGGATGGCGCGGATAACGCTGCCGCTTTCCACTAGGCTCGCGAAGATGCCGAAGCCCGATCCCACGAAATGCTCGGTGACGTCCTGGATCAGGATGGGATTGCGCAGGTCGGGCTTGTCGCTGCCATATTTCAGCATCGCTTCGGCATGGGGAATGCGCGGGAAGCTGCCAGCCGGGGTGACTGGCTTGCCCTCCGCGAACGCCTCGAACACGCTGGCGATCACAGGCTCCATCGTGTTCCACACATCTTCCTGCGTAACGAAGCTCATTTCGAGGTCGAGCTGGTAGAATTCGCCGGGCAGCCGGTCGGCGCGCGGATCTTCGTCGCGGAAGCAGGGGGCGATCTGGAAATAGCGGTCGAAGCCCGCGACCATCAACAACTGCTTATATTGCTGCGGCGCCTGCGGCAGGGCGTAGAATTTGCCGGCGTGGATGCGGCTCGGCACCAGAAAGTCGCGTGCGCCCTCCGGCGAGGATGCCGTCAGGATCGGCGTCGAATATTCGGTGAAGCCCGCATCCTCCATCCGGCGGCGCATGTCGCGGATGATCTGGGTGCGCTTGACGATATTGGCGTGCAGCGTCTCGCGCCGCAGGTCAAGGAAGCGGTAGCGCAGGCGGATGTCCTCCGGATATTCCTGCTCGCCAGCAACCGGCAGCGGCAGTTCCGCCGCCGTAGACAGCACCGTTACGCGATCGGCCACGATCTCGATCTCGCCGGTCGCCATTTTGGGGTTGATCGCTTCCGGGGTGCGGGCAACCACCTTGCCCTCGATCGTCACGACCGACTCAAGGCGCAGGGTTTCGAGAATCGCCAGCGGCTCGCTGTCCGCCTTCGCCACGATCTGGGTGATGCCATAATGGTCGCGCAGGTCGACGAACAGCACGCCGCCATGGTCGCGCTTGCGGTGGACCCATCCCGACACGCGCACGTCATTCCCGACCTCCCCCGTGGTCAGGGCGCCGCAGGTGTGGGTGCGATAGGCGTGCATGGCGATTTGATCTTTCAGCTTCGTTTTACGGAAATGACAAAGTGTTGCAGCCCCGCTATGGCCCGTCTGTCGATGGTTCGACGAGCCCGCCGGGGAGCGGGCCAGCCCATAATAAGATCGAAGTCCATATGCAAATCCATCCGCTGATTACCGACAGCAAGGCGCTTTCCGATTTCTGCGCCCGCATCGCCAAATCGCCCTACATCGCCGTCGATACGGAGTTCATGCGGGAGAACAGCTATTGGCCGGAACTCTGCCTGGTGCAGGTGGCCGACCCCCATGAGGCGGCGGCGATCGATCCCAAGGCACCCGGCCTCGACTTGAAGCCGCTGCTGGACCTGCTGGTCGACAATGAGGATGTGCTGAAGGTGTTTCACGCCGGCGGGCAGGACATAGAGATCGTCCATAACCTGACTGGCAAGACCCCCCACCCGATGTTCGATACGCAGATCGCGGCGATGGCCCTGGGCCTTGGCGAACAGATCGGTTACGGCAATCTGGTCGACGCGTGGATGGGCGTTCAGCTCGACAAGGGCGCGCGCTTCACGGACTGGGCGCGCCGTCCGCTCGACAAAAGGCAGATCGACTATGCGATCGGCGACGTCACCTATCTGATCCAGATTTTCCCCCGGATGCTGGAGGAACTGCGCAAGACCGGGCGCGGCGACTGGCTGGACCAGGAGATGGAGCGGATCAGCGATCCTGCCAATTACGAGAATGATCCGCAGCAGGCATGGCAGCGGGTGCGCATCGCCAGCAAGAAGGCGGATGTGCTGGGTCGCCTCAAGGCGCTGGCCGCTTGGCGCGAGATGGAGGCGCAGGACAAGAACCTGCCCCGCGGTCGCATCGTCAAGGACGAGACGCTGGCCGACATCGCCAGCCATCCCCCGCGCGCACAGGACGACCTTGGCAAGGTGCGGGGCCTCTCCGCCACATGGAAGAGCAACGACATCGGCGCGCGGCTGATGAACGCCATCAAGAATGCGCAGCCGCTCCACCGTGACGAGATGCCCGACCGCGAACCGCGCCGACCGGGCCTGGGCAAGGACGGCGCGCTGGTGGCCGACCTTTTGAAGCTGCTGCTCAAGATCCGATCGCGCGACATCAATGTGGCGGCGCGGCTGATCGCGCGGACGGACGATATCGATGCGCTGGCGGCCGGCGTGCGCGAGGGACTGTCTATCCTGGAGGGCTGGCGCTACGAACAGTTCGGCCGTGATGCGGTCGATCTGGTCGAAGGGCGCATGGCCTTCGCGGTCAAGAATGGCCGGCTCAAAATGACGCGCACCGAGTGAGAGGACGGACGATGCGGACGATGATGCTAGCCGGGCTGCTGGGCCTCACCGCTTGCGCTGGTGCCAATGGCGAGGGACCGGCAACGCCCCCCACCGCCGCCGAAGGACCATGCCGCAACGACGGCCTGGACGCGTTCGTGGGGCAAAAGGCAAGCGCAGAAAGCGGCGCGGCGCTGCTCAAGGCTTCGGGCGCGAAGGCGCTGCGCTGGGGCGGCCCCGGCATGGCGATGACGATGGACTTTCGGCCCGACCGGCTGACCGTCAGCTATGACGAGGCGATGACGATCACGTCCGCGCGTTGTGGCTGAGGACGCCGCCGCCGGCCTCGCCATCCGCCTCGCCCGCGCCTCCTTTAACCGCGCACTGGCGGAAGGCGACCTTGCCGCCATCGGCCCCCTGCTCAGCGCTGAGGTGGTGATGGTGACCGGCAGCGACAGCGCCGTCATCACCGGACGCAAGGCGCAGTTGATGGCGTGGAAGCGCGAATTCGCCGCCAGGGAACGAATGATCTACACCCGCACGCCGCAGACGATCACCGCCTCTCCGGTAGAGCCGGTCGCGATGGAGCTTGGCGCCTGGCAGGGCGTCGCGGATGGGGCGGTTCAGGCGTCCGGCACCTACAGCGCCAAATGGCGCGAGGTCGGCGGCACATGGCTGATCGAAGCCGAAATCTACGTCACGCTCGCCTGAGCGCGGATCAGCGCTTCCACCGCGCCCAGATGGCGGTGGGCAGCGCGATGCCCCGCGCCTCTTCCCGCACCGCCAGTTCCCCGGCCTCCACAGTGCCGGGCAAGTCCGCGAACGCCTGACGCAGCAGTTCGCCGATCGCCAGCGCCGACATGCGCACGGCATAGACGGTCAGGAACAGGAAACGGCTGTCGGCGTCCAGCAGCGCCCGGCAATTGGCAACCAAGCCAGGCAGGTCTTCTTCCAGCCGCCACACCTCGCCGTCCGGCCCGCGCCCATATTTGGGCGGGTCGAGCAAAATGCCGTCATAGCGCCGTTCCCGCCGCACTTCCCGGGCGACGAACTTCGCCGCATCCTCGACGATCCAGCGGACCGGCCGGTCCTCCATGCCCGACAGGGCGGCGTTGGCGCGCGCCTGCGCCACCGACTTTTTCGACGCGTCGACATGCACCAGGCGCGCGCCGCCGGCCGACAGCGCCAGCGTGCCGACGCCGGTATAGCCGAACAGGTTCATCACCTCCGCATCGGGCTTGTCGGCGATCGCCCTGCGCAGGTCGTCCCACACCGGCGCCATGTCGGGGAAGAACCCCAAATGGCGGAAGGGCGTGCAGCTCGACTGGAAGGTCACTTCACGCCAGTGCAGCGGCCAGCCTTCGGCCGGCACCGGCTTTTCATAATACCAGCGGCCGCCGCCATCCTCGTCCGATCCGGGGATGAATTCGGCGTCGGCGCGCCAGTCGGCGGTGGCAGGCTTCCACATCGCCTGTGGCTCGGGCCGGATGAAGCGGAAGCGGCCATAGCGTTCCAGCTTCCGCCCATCGCCTGAATCCAGCAGGCCGTAATCCGACCAGGGTTCGCCGATGAGCGTCTTGAGTTCCAAATCGACCCCGTCAGGCGCGCGGCGTCGCGCGTTCCGCCACATAGGCGGTCACGGCGTCAAACGTGCCGGGCAGCTTGGCATAGCTTTCCTCGCGCGCGAACAGGTCGCCCACGCGCGCCGGGAGAGGCGGGCGGGTGCCGGTCGCGCGCTCCACCGCATCGCGGAACTTGGCGGGATGGGCGGTCGCCAGCGTCACCACGGGGATCGACGGATCGAGCGCCGCTTCCCGCGCCGCCGCCAGCCCGATAGCGCTGTGCGGATCGACGATCTGCCCCGCCCCGTCATAGGCCCAGCGCATCGCCATGGTCATGCCGTCGGCATCGATCCGGGCGGAACCGAACAGATGCGCCGCCCCTTCGCGCTGCGCATTGGTGAGGCGCATGGCCCGGCTTGCCTCGAACCCGCGCATTTGGTCCGCAAGGGCCAGGCCGTCGCGCCCGCCCGCATCGAACAGCAGCCGTTCGAAGTTGGAGCTGACCTGGATGTCCATGCTGGGCGTCGCGGTCGCCACCACCTGACCCTGGCTATAGTCTCCCTCCGACAGCGCGCGATGCAGGATGTCGTTGACGTTGGTCGCTACGATCAGCTTCGCGACCGGCAGGCCCATCTTCGCGGCGACATAACCCGCGAACACATCGCCGAAATTGCCGGTGGGGACGGAGAAGGCGACCTGCCGCTCCGGCGCGCCCAGGCGCACGGCGGCGTAGAAATAATAGACCACCTGCGCCATCAGCCGCGCCCAGTTGATGCTGTTCACCGCCGACAGGTTGAACCGGCGCGAGAAAGCGGCGTCGTTGAACATCGCCTTCACCAGCGCCTGCGCCTCGTCAAAGCTGCCGTCGATCGCGATGTTGTAGACGTTGGGCGCGCGCACCGTGGTCATCTGCCGCCGCTGCACGTCCGACACTCGCCCGTCGGGATGCAGCATGAAGATGTCGATCTTCGCTCGCCCCGCCACCGCATCGATGGCCGCAGAGCCGGTATCCCCCGATGTCGCGCCAACGATGGTCAGATGGTCGTCCCGGCGCGACAGGAACCGCTCGAACAATTGGCCGAGCAGCTGGAGCGCGACATCCTTGAACGCCAGCGTAGGCCCGTGGAACAGTTCCAGCAGCCAGTGCTGATGATCGAGCTGGACCAGAGGCGTCACCGCGCCATGGCTGAACCGCCCATAGGCTGCGGTGCAAAGCTCCCGCAGTTCCTCTTCGCTCAGCGATCCCGCGACGAAAGGTGCCATGACCCGAACCGCCGTCTCGACATAGGAGAGTCCGGCAAGGGCGCGAATCTGATCGGGAGTGAAGGCGGGCCAGCTCTCGGGAATATAAAGGCCGCCGTCGGACGCGAGGCCCGCCAGCGTCACATCCTCGAAACCGAGCGTCGGCGCGCTCCCCCTGGTGCTCTGATACTGCATGATGGGCAAGCGCGGTAACGCCGGGCGACGCGGGGGGCAAGCAATTAAGGCTTTTACGGCCCCCTAGCGGAAATATTCCGCCGCCGCAGCGCCAGCGCATAGATGATGGCCGCCACGCCGGCGAAGAAGAACCATTGCATCGCATAGGCGAGATGGTTGTTCGGGATGTCATCGATATTGGGTGGCGCGACGGGCTTCAGCCCTTCCGGCGCGCGCTTTGCGATCAGCATGGGGCGCAGCGGCGGCGCCTTGCCGCCGATCCGGGTCAGCAGCGCGCGATGGTCCGGCTCCTCGCTGATCCAGCCTTCCACCTGTCCGCCCGACCAGCCCGGCGACTGGTCCGGCCGCTGCCCGACCCCCACGGCCACCAACACGCCCGGCCCTTCCGCGCCGGTCGAACATTGGGCGATGTGGCGATACCCGCTGCTGCCGTCCGCGGCGCGCCCAGCCTCCACCTGCCAGCCCACGACGGCAAGGCAGTGGACGGAGGACGGGCGGAACAGGATGGCGGGATCGACGGGAGGCAATCCGGGAAAGGCCATAGCGGGCTTACCGGGATTGGTCGCGGCAAGGGCAAGCGCCTGCGCCTTTTCCTCCCGCCGCTGCAACTGCCAGACGCCAAGACCGATCATCGTCAGCACCGCGAGCGCGACGAGCAGCGTCGGCATGATCGGGATGCGGGCCGGGATCGGGGTCGGACTTTGCGCGGTCATGCCCCTTGGTAAACCGCCTCGCCCGAAAAGAAAACGGCCGGCGCATCGCTATGCCGGCCGCATGTCAGGTTAACCGGCGGGATCAGCCGCCATGGACTTCCGCGCCCCAGCCGCCCCAGACATAGACGGCGACGAAGAGGAACAGCCACACCACGTCGACGAAGTGCCAGTACCAGGCGGCGGCTTCGAACCCGAAATGCTGGCGCGGAGTGAAGTGGCCCTTATAGGCGCGCACCAGGTTGACGATCAGGAAGATGGTGCCGACCAGAACGTGGAAGCCGTGGAAACCGGTCGCCATGTAGAAGGACGAGCTGTAGGGATTGCCGCCGAAGCCGAACGGCGCATGGGCATATTCATAGGCCTGGATGCAGCTGAAGATCGCGCCCAGGATGATCGTGCACCACAGCCCCTTGATGAGGCCGTCGCGGTCGCCATGGATCAGGCTGTGATGCGCCCAGGTGACCGTGGTGCCCGAGCAGAGCAGGATCAGCGTGTTGAGCAGCGGCAGCTCGAACGCGTTCATCACCTCGACGCCCTTGGAAGGGAAGGCGCCGTCGATCGGCGGCAATGCGCTCGGGAACAGCGAGAAGTCGAAGAAGGCCCAGAACCAGCCGACGAAGAACATGACTTCGGACGCGATGAACAGGATCATGCCATAGCGCAGATGCAGCTGCACGACCGGCGTATGGTCGCCCGCATGCGCTTCGGCGATGACATTGCCCCACCAGCTGTACATGGTGAACAACACGCCTGCCAGGCCGATCAGGAACACCCATCCGCCACCCGCGCCCATCGCGTCGGGATGCATGTACATGATCGCGCCGAACGCCATCACCAGCGCCGACATCGAGCCGAACAGCGGCCAGATGCTCGGCGGAAGAATATGATAATCGTGCGTCTTTGCGCCTGCCATGATCGGGTCTTCCCTGCTCCTGTTACCGCTCGTCCTTAGCTTGCCTTCTTGCCCTGCTCAACAGGATAGAAAGTATAGCTGAGCGTGATCTGTTGCGTGTCCTTGTTGTCCGGGTCGTTCAGTATCTTGGGATCGACATAATAGAGGACGGGCATCCGCACCTCCTGCCCCGGCTGCAGCGTCTGCTCGGTGAAACAGAAGCACTGGATCTTGGTGAAATAGGCGCCCGCCTGCGTCGGCGTGACGTTGAAGGCGGCGGTGCCGGTGACCGGCTTGTCCGACAGGTTCTTCGCGACGAAGATCGCCATGCTCTTCGCCCCGACCGTGACGGTCTGGGTAGGCCGCTCTGGGTGGAACGCCCATGGCATGCCGAGCGCGATGTTCGAATCGAAGCGGATCGACATGCTGTGCCCGGTCGCGACCGGCACCTGCGTGGCCGCTTCCGCGCGCTGCGTCGTGCCACCGAAGCCCGTTTGTTCGCAGAAGATGCGGTAGAGCGGGACCGAGGCGAAGCCCAGCCCCAGCATGGCGAGTCCCACGCCCGCCGCCGCCAGCATCGTGCGCCGGTTGCGCCGGTCGCGATCGAAGGGAGAAGGCGGCAGGCTGGCCATCAGATGTTATGGCTCGCGCCGATCTTCGCCAGGGTGATGGCGAAGAAGAGGATGACGAGGAAGCCGAGCAGCAGCCCCGTCACGATGGCGCGGCTCTTCTGCCGGGCACGGATCGCCTCCAGCTCCTCGGGCGTCACGCCAGCAGCCAGCGGTCGACGACCACTGCCCCGAACAGGAGGAAGAGATAGAGGACGGAATATTTGAACAACCGCTTTTCCGGGGCCATGCGCGCGGGATCGCTTTCCCGTCGGCGATAGACCTGGAAGGCGAAGACGGCGAACAGGCCAGTGCCGAGCAGCGCGGCCGTGCCGTAGACGAGGCCCGTCAGCCGCAGCAGCACCGGCGCGAGCGCTGCCACCGCCATGATCGCGGTGTAGAACCATATCTGCCGCCGCGTCGCCACCTCGCCCGACACGACGGGCAGCATCGGGATGCCGGCGGCGGCATAGTCGGTCTTCACGAACAGGGCGAGCGCCCAGAAATGCGGCGGCGTCCAGAAGAAGATCAGCATGAAGAGAGCGATGGGCAGCGCGCTGACATCGCCGGTCACCGCCGCCCAACCGATCACCGGGGGGAACGCCCCTGCCGCGCCGCCGATGACGATATTCTGCGCCGTGCGGGGCTTGAGCCAGATGGTGTAAACGAAGACGTAGAAGAGGATCGACACGGCCAGCACGGCGGCGGCGAGCCAGTTGGTCGCCATGCCCATCAGGATGACCGAGAAGAAGGAGAGCCCGACGCCGAAATGCAGCGCCGCCTGCCGGTCCATGCGGCCGGCGGGCAGCGGGCGGGACGCGGTACGCTTCATCTTGGCGTCGATGTCCGCTTCCCACCACTGGTTGAGCGCGGCGGCCGCGCCAGCACCCAGCGCGATGCAGAGGATCGCGGTGAAGGCCAGCACCGGATGGATCGTTCCCGGCGCGGCGAGCAGCCCGCACAGGCCCGTGAACACGACCAGCGTCATGACGCGCGGCTTGGTCAGCGCCACGAAGTCCCGCCAATGGGCGGGCATGGGCGCGGCGCGGCTTTCCGTCAGCGGCAGGCCGGCTTGCATCTGACCGGGCAGGATCGGCGAACTGGCCATAGTCTCCTCAATGGATCGAACGCGCCCCCTCTACAGGGGCGCGGCGATTCCGGCAAATGGACAGGCTGTCCCTCCCTGCAGGGCGGCAGCCTGTCTCTGCCCCATGATCAGTCGACGACCGGCAGGGTCTCGAACTGGTGGAAGGGCGGCGGGCTCGACAGCGTCCATTCCAGCGTCGTCGCGCCTTCGCCCCATGGATTGCCCTCAGCCTTCCTGCCGGCCGCGAGCGACCAGAAGATGTTGATGAGGAAGATCACGATGCCGACGGCCATGATCTCATAGCCGTGGGTCGCGACCGAGTTCCACTTCTCGAACGCCGCCGGATAGTCCGGATAGCGGCGCGGCATGCCGGAAAGGCCCAGGAAGTGCATCGGGAAGAACAGCAGGTTCACGCCGATGAAGAAGACCCAGAAGTGCAGCTGGCCCAGAAACTCGTTGTACATGCGCCCCGACATCTTCGGGAACCAGTAGTAGAAGCCGGCGAAGAGCGAGAAGACCGCGCCCAGCGACAACACATAGTGGAAGTGGGCGACGACATAATAGGTGTCGTGCAGCACGTCGTCCACGCCGCCATTGGCCAGCACCACGCCGGTCACCCCGCCAACGGTGAACAGGAAGATGAAGCCCAGCGCCCATACCATCGGCGTCTTGAAGCTGATCGACCCGCCCCAGATGGTGGCGATCCAAGAGAAGATCTTGATGCCGGTCGGCACCGCGATGACCATGGTGGCGGCGGTGAAATACATCTTCACGTTGACCGACATGCCGGTCGTGAACATGTGGTGCGCCCACACGACGAAGCCAACGACGCCGATCGCGACCATGGCATAGGCCATGCCGAGATAGCCGAACACCGGCTTGCGGCTGAAGGTCGAGATGATCTGGCTGACGATGCCGAAGCCCGGCAGGATCATGATATAGACTTCGGGGTGGCCGAAGAACCAGAAGAGATGCTGGTAGAGTTCGGGATCGCCGCCGCCGGCCGCATCATAGAAGGTCGTGCCGAAATTGCGGTCGGTCAGCAGCATCGTGATCGCCGCAGCCAGCACCGGAAGCGCCAGCAGCAGCAGGAAGGCGGTGACCAGCACCGACCAGACGAACAGCGGCATCTTGTGCAGGGTCATGCCCGGCGCACGCATATTGAGGATGGTGGTGATGAAGTTGATCGCGCCCAAAATCGACGACGCGCCCGCGATGTGCAGCGACAGGATCGCCATGTCGACGGCCGGCCCCGCCGACCCGCTGGTCGAAAGCGGCGCGTAGACGGTCCAGCCGGTGCCTGCGCCGTTGCCGGTGCCGCCGGGGACGAATGTCGATCCCAGCAGCAGCGCAAAGGCGGGGATGAGCAGCCAGAAGCTGATATTGTTCATCCGCGGGAAGGCCATGTCCGGCGCGCCGATCATGATCGGCACGAACCAGTTGCCGAAGCCGCCGATGATCGCCGGCATCACCATGAAGAAGACCATGATAAGGCCGTGTGCGGTGATCAGCACGTTCCAGAGGTGGTAGGCCTGGTCCAGCGTCGCGTCCGGCCCGTCCATCATCTGCGCCCAGCCATGGAGATACTGAATGCCCGGATGCGCCAGCTCGGCGCGCATCAGGCCCGAAATCGCGCCGCCGATCAGGCCGGCAAGGATCGCGAAGATCAGGTAGAGCGTGCCGATGTCCTTGTGATTGGTGGACATGAACCAGCGCTGGAAGAAGGCCGGCTTGTGGTCGGCATCATGGTGATCGTGTGCGTGATCGCCGTGATGATCGGCTGTGATGGTCGTCATGGCTTCCTAACCCCTGGATCAGATCTTGGCCGGCGCGCCGGCGGGCGCGGCGTCGGCGGTCTTGGGCTGCGGCTTCACGGTGCCGCCCTGCGAGAGCAGCCACTGTTCGAACTGCGCCGGCGGCAGCGCCTCGATCGCGATCGGCATGAAGCCGTGGCGCGCGCCGCACAGTTCGGAACACTGGCCGTAATAGACGCCGGGCTTCTCGATGAAGACGCTCTTTTCATTGAGACGGCCGGGCACCGCGTCCATCTTCAGCCAGAGCGAGGGCACCGCGAAGCTGTGGATCACGTCCGCGCCGGTGATGATCAGCTTGATCGGCCGGCCGACCGGCAGCACCAGGCGATTGTCGGGCGCGAGCAGATAGGGCTCGCCATTCGCCTTCGCCTTGTCTTCGGGCAGCATGTTGGACACGAACTCGGGCACGCCATTGTCGGGATATTCATAGCCCCAATACCATTGGTAGCCGGTGACCTTGACGGTCAGCGCATCCTTGGGCGCGGGCTTGTACTGGTCGGCCAGCAGGCTGATCGAAGGAACCGCGATGGCGAGCAGGATGACGACCGGGACGACGGTCCAGATCACCTCGATCACCGTATTGTGCGACGTCTTGGACGGAACCGGATTGGCGCTGCGGCGATAGCGGAACATGACCCACAGCATCAGCCCCAGCACCAGCAGCGAGATAAGCGTGATGATCGGCACCAGCATCTTGTCGTGCAGCCAGCGGGCGGTGTGGCCGGTGGGGCTGAACTGTTCCTGCAGCGTGATCTCGCCCGGACGCGGCATGCCGATGCCTTCGGTCGGCTTCATCCGCGGCGGCGCTGCGACCTTGGCGGCGGGCGCGGCGGCGCTGACGTTCGCCACATTGGCGTCGGCCGAATCGGCGGGCGCGCCGGGATCGGAGGATTTGGGGTCGGCATCCACGGGCGTCGCCAGCGCCGGGGCGGCCGCAGCCGCCGCATTGCCCTGCGCCATTGCCACACCACTCAGCCCCAGACCGGGCGAGAAAGCGAGCAACCCTGCAAGAACGAGCGATTTCACCTTGTTCATAGCGTCTTCGTACCCCTAACCCCTTGGCGCCGCTGCAACGAAGACGCACATGCGTGCGCACAGTCCCTCGCCCGTACGGTTCTGCCGCGGCTTATAGGCAGGCTTTTCCCCCGCCTCAAGCATTGATGGAGCAGATTTTCTTCGCTGTTGCAACGCACCCCCTCCCCGCCTATTTCGCAGGTCCGCGCACAGGGGCGCGATCATGGCGCGCTTTCAAGCACGCCGTGCATTCTTCAAGAGGGCGGATCGGCCAGGCAGCGCCGGCCCGCCGGGCATGGACGTAAGGCGGCATGACTGACGAGGACGTATTGGCGGAATTCCGGGCGGCAGGGGCGCTGCTCGAGGGGCACTTCATCCTCTCCTCGGGCCGGCGGAGCGCCAACTATCTGCAATGCGCCCGCGTGTTGATGAACGCCGAGCGCGCCGGCCGCCTCGCCCGCGCCGTGGTGCAGAAGCTGCCGCGCGAATTGCGGCAGGAGATCGACCTCGTCGTCTCGCCGGCGATGGGCGGCCTCATCATCGGGCATGAGGTCGGCCGCGCGCTGGACAAGGACGCGGTGTTCCTCGAACGACCAGAGGGCGTGTTCGAACTGCGCCGGGGCTTCGCCGTCGCGCCCGGGCAGAAGGTGCTGATGGTCGAGGATGTGGTGACCACCGGCCTGTCCTCCCGCCAGGCGATCGAGGCAGTGGAGAAGGAAGGCGGCATCGTCATCGCCGAAGCGGCGCTGGTCGACCGCTCGGCGGGCGAGGTGGAGCTTGGCGTCCCCTTCTACCCGCTCGTGTCGATCAACTTCCCGGTCTATGATGCCGATGCGATCCCGCCCGAACTGGCGGCGATCCCCGCGATCAAGCCCGGCAGCCGGAAGCAGTAGGCGGCCCCATGTCCACGCCGCTGCGCCTCGGGGTCAATATCGACCATGTCGCGACCATCCGCAACGCGCGGGGGGGCACGCATCCCGATCCGGTCAAGGCGGCGCTGCTTAGCGTGAAGGCTGGCGCGGACGGCATCACCGCGCATCTGCGTGAGGACAGGCGGCATATCCGCGACGAGGATATCGCCATGCTGATGGCCTCGCTCGACGTGCCGCTCAACCTGGAGATGGCGGCGACGCAGGAGATGCTGGAGATCGCGCTTCGCCACAAGCCGCACGCCGCCTGCATCGTCCCGGAAAAGCGCGAGGAACGCACGACCGAGGGCGGCCTTGACGCGGCGGGGCAGTTCGATGCGCTGCGCCCGATCGTCTCCGCGCTGGGCGAGGCGGGCATCCGCGTCAGCCTGTTCATCGAAGCGGATGCGGCACAGATCGAGGCGGCCATGAAGCTGGGCGCGCCAGTGGTGGAATTCCACACCGGGGCCTATGCCCATCTGGACGGTTCCGCCCGCGCCGCCGAGCTGCGCCGCATCGCCGACGCCGCCGCGCTCGCCGCCAAGAACGGGATCGAGCCGCATGCCGGCCACGGCCTCACCTTCGACAATGTCGCGCCGGTCGCCGCCATTCCCCAGATCGCCGAACTCAATATCGGCCATTTCCTGATCGGCGAAGCGATCTTCGGCGGCCTCGAAGCCAGCATCCGCGAAATGCGGCGGCAGATGGATCTGGCGCGGTGATGGCAGCCAAAGCATGATCATCGGCCTCGGCTCGGACCTCTGCAATATCGAGCGGATCCAGAACTCGCTCGACCGCTATGGCGAACGGTTCGAACGACGCGTCTTCACGCCCGTAGAGCAGGCCAAGGCCGCGCGCCGCCCCTTCACGCGCGCGGGCACCTACGCCAAGCGTTTCGCCGCCAAGGAGGCTTTCTCCAAGGCGGTCGGCACCGGCTTCAAGGCAGGCGTGTTCATGAAGGACATCGGCGTCGTCAACGCCCCCTCCGGCGCGCCCACGCTGGCGCTCACCGGCGGCGCGAAGGCGCGGCTGGACGCGATCACGCCGGTCGGCCACAAGGCGGTCGTTCACCTGACGCTCACCGACGACCATCCATGGGCGCAGGCCTTCGTCATCATCGAGGCGCTCCCGCTTTGAGCGAACCGTCGCCCCCCACCGAAAGCCAGTCCATGACGGCCATCGACCTTCCCGAACAGCCGCTCCAGTCCCTTCCCGCGACCGAGCCGGAGGAGCGCAAGGCGCCCGTCAACTGGTGGCATGAGGCGCGGAGCATCGTGCTGCTGGTTCTCGCCGTGCTCGCCTTCCACAGCTTTGTCGCCAAGCCCTTCTACATCCCCAGCGAATCGATGATGCCCGGCCTGCTGACCGGCGACCGGCTGGTGGTCAGCAAATTCCCCTATGGCTGGTCCTATGTGTCGCCCAGCTTCCATCCCCTCCCCTTCCTCAAGGGCCGCCTGCTCGGCCGCCTGCCGGAACGGGGCGACATCGTGATCGTCAGCCCGCAGAACCGGCGCGAGGATTATATCAAGCGCGTCATCGGCCTGCCCGGCGACATCGTCGAAGTGCGCGGCGGGCAGGTGATCCTGAACGGCGTCGCCGTGCCGCAGAAGATGCTGAAGCCGCTGCGCATCCCGGTCGATGGCAACGCGCCCTGCCCGCCGCTGCAATTCCCCGGCGCGCTGGTGACGGACAAGACCGGCAAAAGCTGGTGCGAACTGCCGGTGCGGCAGGAAATCCTGCCCAATGGCAAGACCTACACGATCATCGACATGGGGCCGAGCGCGCTCGACTGGTACGGACCGGTTCGGGTGCCGGAAAATCATGTATTCCTGATGGGCGACAATCGCGACAACAGCGCCGACAGCCGCGCCCCGCTGGAAGAAAACGGCCTGGGCGGCCCTGTGCCGTGGGAGGCGATCGGCGGCCGCGCCGAATTCATCACCTTCTCGCTGGACGGCGATGCGACCCTCAATCCGCTGACCTGGCTTCATGCCTTCCGCAGCGGGCGCGCGGGGAACAGCCTGCGTCCGGCGAGCGTTCCTCCCCCGAAATAACATCTTCGGGGATCAGGGTCTTGAGCGAGCAGCCGCGCCATATCGAGCAACCCGGTCCCAGCGAAGTCCGCAGCCCCATCATCCGGCGGGAACTCGCTCGCGCGGGCGTATGGATCGGCCTGGCCGTCGCCGTCGCGGTCCTGGCCTTGCTGGCCCAGCCGCTCATGCTCATCATGGGCGCACTGGTGTTCGCGACGATGCTGGACGGGGGCACGCGCCTTCTGGGTCGCGTCCTGCCGATCGGACGCGGATGGCGCCTTGCCATCGTCCTGCTCGGGATCGTCGCCTTCCTCGCCTATACCTTCTATCTCACCGGCGCGAGCCTCGCCGCGCAGGCGCAGGCGATGCGCGACATCGTCGAAACGCAAGTCGGACGCATCGGCGGCTGGATGCAGCAGCTGGGCGTCACCACCACGCCCAATGACCTCAAGGGGCTGGCGCAGCAGGCGATGAGCAGCATGGGCCGCGTGACGGCGGCGGTCGGCACGGCGGTCGGCGCGATCACCAGCGCGGTCATGATGCTGGTGCTCGCCATCTTCATCGCCGTCGAACCCAAGCTCTACGAGCGCGGCGTCGCCTGGATGCTGCCGATGGACCGGCGAGACGACTTCTACCGCACTGCCGACAAGATGGGCTGGACGCTGCGCCGGCTGATGTTCGGCCGGCTGATCGGGATGGCGGTGGAGGGCGTGGGCACCTGGCTGCTCTTGTGGGCGGGCGGCGTGCCGATGGCGGGACTGCTTGGCATATTGACCGGCCTGCTCGCCTTCCTCCCCAATATCGGCGCGATCATATCGGGCGCGCTCATCATCCTGGTCGGCTTTTCCGGCGGCACCGATACCGGCCTGTATGCCCTGGGCGTCTATCTGGCGGTCCAGATGGTCGATGGCTATCTGATCGTGCCGATGGTGGCGAAGCGTGCGGTGGACCTGGCCCCTGCGCTGGTGCTGGCGGCGCAGATCCTGTTCGGCGCGCTGTTCGGCATATTGGGCCTGTTCCTGGCCGATCCGATCGTCGCGATGATCAAGGTGTGGCTGGAGGAACGGTCGCGCGCGTCGAACGAACGCCGCCGCCCTGCCGGCTTCATCGCGCGCTAGCCTGCCACGCTCCCGCCGACTTGCCCCGGCGTCTCGGCACGGGACAACTGGCTGGAACGCCATGGCGCGCCACGCGCTTCATGCTATGATGAACAAAATGGAGAGGAAGGAGCGAAGCCGATGACAAGCGGGCTCGACAAACAGAAGAAGCTGCATTTCGACCTGTCCAATGTAGGCCTGCGCGCCCATGCGACGGCGGCGGGCTTGCTCCAGCTGTGCCTGGAACTGCGCCAGGCCGGGATATTGGACGACGCGGCGGTGGGGCGGATCAAGAACGCCATCGCCTGCGACATAGAAGTGTCCGCGCCGCGGTCCGTCGCGACCGCCGATTTCCGCCGCGACATCAAGCTGCGGCTGGACCGGCTGTTCGCTGGCGAGGAAAAGGTCGGCAGCGCCAACGCGCTGGCATTCGGCGCCTCCTTCGACGAGGATGGCGTCTGTCAGGGTCACGCCTGACCGGGACATGAAAAAGGGGCCGTGCGGCGGCCCCTTCCCAAAGACTTGGACTGGCTGTGCCGGTCAGTTGCCGGCGTGCGGCACCACGCCCTGCTGCATCTGCTGCTGAAGCTGCATCAGTTCCGCCTTCGACTTGAAGTCGTGCAGCGTGACGTCGAACACCAGCACCGAACCGGCCGGAATGGGGCCGGCGGCCTGATCACCATAGCCAAGCTGCGGCGGGATCCACAGGCGATACTTGCCGCCCTTCTTCATCTTCTGCAGGCCTTCGGAGAAACCCGGAACCACGCCGTCGATCGGCATCGGGGCCTGCGGATTCTCGTCGAAGACAGTGCCGTCGAGCAGCGTGCCCTTATAGCCGACCAGCGCGACGTCGGCCGTGGTCGGGCTCGCACCGGTGCCGTCTTCCAGCACCTTGTACTGCAGGCCAGATTCGGTCGTGACGACGCCATCGGCATGCGCGTTGGCGGACAGGAAGGCGGCCGGAGACGGTTCCACGCCCTGCTGCCCCGCCCAGGCCAGGCCGCCCGCCGCCAGCGCAACCGCCGCGACGCCGACCCAGAGGCGCGTCAATGACCCCTTGGCGATGGGACGAAGGGGAACGGCCGTCGTGGACATGGGGCTTGGCTCTCGTGATCAGGGGCAGGTCGAAACAGCGAAAACCGGAACGGTCATGCCGCTCCGGTCATAGGCGTCTTAACGGACGCCGTCGCGTTCGGCGCGCTTGCGCTCCATCTTGCGGGCGCGGCGGACAGCGGCAGCCTTTTCGCGGGCGCGCTTTTCCGACGGCTTCTCGTAATGACGGCGCAGCTTCATTTCGCGATACACGCCCTCGCGCTGCAGCTTCTTCTTGAGCGCGCGAAGAGCCTGGTCGACATTGTTGTCGCGAACGATGATCTGCATAAGTCCGTCAATCTCCAATCGAAAACGGGCGGTTCGCCGGGACCGAATTGTCTTTCCCGACGAGCCGACCGAATAGCAAAGCCAGTGAGTCGTCGCAGGTCGCCCTGCGCCATGTGCGGCGCGCCCTACCAGCGGTCCCGCGCAAATTCAACCCTATTGGGTGAAATCTCGACATTCTTGGCGCTTGGGCCGATAGTGGCGGCATAAAAGAGACAGGAGAAGGATCGCCATGGCCACCGCCGCCAAACACCCCGCTATGACCCCCGCCGAATGGGAAGCCCGCCAGCAGCTCGCCGCCTGCTACCGCATCTTCGACCATATGGGCTGGTCCGAACTCATCTACAACCACATCACCGTGCGCGTGCCGGGGGAAGATCACGCCTTCCTCATCAACCCCTTCGGTCTCAGCTATGCGGAGGTACGCGCGTCCAACCTCGTCAAGATCGACATCGACGGGCAGGTGCTGGACGGCAGCCCCTATCCGGTCAACCGCGCCGGCTTCACCCAGCACAGCGTCTTCCACCGCCATCTGCCAGACGCGCATTGCATCATCCACACCCACACGACCGCCGGCATGGCCGTCAGCGCCTGCGCGGAAGGACTGCGCCCGATCAGCTTCTATGCGGCCGCCTTCATCGGCCGGATCGCGCATCATGATTTCGAGGGCGTGACGATCCGGCCGGAGGAAGGCAAGCGGCTGATCGCCAATCTGGGCGACAAGCGCGTCATGCTGCTGCGCAATCATGGTACGCTGGTGATGGCGCCCACCCTACCCGAAGCGTTCCTGAAACACTGGCTGCTCCAGCGCGCCTGCGAGATTCAGGTGGCGGCGGGCTCGGCGGGCACGCCGATGAACATCCCGCTCGAGGTGATCGCCGTGCATCAGCGCGACCTGGCCGGCGTCCAGCTGCCCACCGGGCCGGGCGTTCCCGACTTTCAGGCGATGGTGCGCACCATCGACCGGATCGATCCGAGCTGGCGGGACTAGCGCAGCAGGGTCGAGCGTCAGCCCGCGCCGAAGCCCCCGCCACCCGGCGTTTCGATGACGAAGGCGTCGCCCGCGCGCAGCTGCGCCGTGGCGGTGGGGCCAAGCGGCTCCACCGTCCCGTCTGCCCGCTCCACCCGGTTGCGCCCAACGGCACCGGGCGCGCCGCCCTTCAGGCCGAAAGGTGGCACGGTCCGCCGGTTGGACAGGATGCCGGCGGTCATGTCCTCCAGGAAGCGGATGCGCCGCACCGCGCCGTCGCCGCCCCGGTGGCGGCCTGCGCCCCCTGATCCCTCACGCACCGAAAATTCCTCCAGCAGCACGGGAAAGCGGCTTTCGAGGATTTCGGGATCGGTAAGCCGGCTGTTGGTCATGTGCGTCTGCACCACGCTGGCCCCGTCATGGTCCGGCCCCGCCCCCGCGCCGCCCGCGATCGTCTCGTAATATTGATGGCGCGCATTGCCGAAGGTGAAGTTGTTCATCGTGCCCTGCGCGGCCGCCATCACGCCCAGCGCGCCGAACAGCGCGTCCGTCACCACCTGGCTGGTTTCGACATTGCCCGCGACCACGGCGGCCGGATGGCGCGGCCGCAGCATCGACCCATCGGGCACGACGATGGTGACGGGCTTCAGGCAGCCGTCATTCATCGGCACCGCCTCGTCGATCAGGGTGCGCACGACATAGAGCACCGCTGCCCGAACGATCGAGGCGGGCGCATTGAAATTGTTGGGCAATTGATCGGACGTGCCGGTGAAGTCGATGGTCGCGGCGCGCGCCTCCCGGTCGATGGAAACCGAGACCTGCACCGTTGCGCCATTGTCCATTGCGTAGGAAAAGCGCCCGTCGCTCAGGCTGCCGATCAGGCGGCGGACGGCCGCTTCGGCCTGATCCTGCACATGCCCCATATAGGCGGCGACCACGTCCGCACCATAATCGGCGCTGATCCGCTGCAATTCGCTGGCCCCTTTGGCGCAGGCCGCGATCTGCGCGGACAGGTCGGCGATATTCTGGTCGATGTTGCGCGCCGGCCAGCGGCCCGACGCCAGCAAGGCGCGGGTCTCCTCCTCGCGCAGCACCCCTGCCTCCACCAGCAGCCAGTTGTCGAACAGGATGCCTTCTTCCTCGACGCTGACGCTGCCGGGCGGCATCGATCCCGGCGTGATCCCGCCGATATCGGCATGATGCCCGCGCGCCGCAACGTAGAAGGACGGCGTGTCCCCTTCGACGAAGACCGGCATCACCACCGTCAGGTCAGGCAAGTGCGTGCCCCCGTCATAGGGCGCGTTGAGCGCATAGACATCGCCCGGCCTCATGCCGCGTCCGTCGATCGGCGCGCCGTCCGCGTCCGGCCCCCGGCGGCGCAGGATCGCGCGGATGCTGTCGCCCATGCTGCCCAGATGGACCGGCATGTGCGGCGCATTGGCCACCAGATTGCCGGTGGCATCGAACAGCGCGCAGGAAAAATCGAGCCGTTCGCGGATATTGACCGACGATGCGCTGTGCTGGAGCGCGGCCCCCATCTCCTCCGCAACCGCCATGAACAGCCCGCCCATCACCTCCAGCCGCACCGGATCGACCGCGCCGTCGCTCGCACCCTTGGCCCGCGCGGCATGGCGGGTCAGGATCAGATTGCCGTGACCATCCAGCCGCGCGCGCCAGCCCGGCTCGACCGCCGTGGTCGATACCGGATCGATGATGAGCGCCGGCCCGTCGACGACGCTGTCGGCCGCCAGCCCCGAACGGTCGAACACCGGCGCGTCCTGTCCGGCATAATCGACATGGGCCAGCGGTGGCGCGGCCCGGTCCGCGATCTCGACCAGACCGCTCATATCCTCGTCATTCGCGGCGATCGCCTCCACCCGCGCCATGTCGATCAGGATCGCGCCCTTGCCCGCAAAGCCGAACCGCGCGCTGTGCTGGGCCAGGAAATCGGCGCGCATGGCGGCGACATCGCCCAGCGGCACGTCGAACAGGCTGTCCGTGCCCTCATAGCGCAGCCGTAGCAGCGTTTCGGTCCGGTCCGCGTCCGGCAGGTCGGCCCGCGCCTCTTCCTCCAGCGCCGCCATCGCTTCGGCAAGCGCACCACCTGCCTCCAGCGGCAGCGCCAGCGTCCGCTCCCGCACCGCCCGGCGATCGGCCAGCCCCATGCCATAGGCCGACAGTACGCCGCCCAGCGGATGGATCATCACCCGGTCCATCCCCAGCGCGTCGGCCACCAGGCAGGCATGTTGCCCGCCCGCCCCGCCGAAGCTCGCCAGCGTATAGCGCGCCACGTCATGGCCCCGCGCCACCGATATGCGCTTGATCGCATTGGCCATGCTGGCGACCGCGACCGCGATGAAGCCGCCCGCCGCGTCCTCAACCGTGATCGCCCGCCCCGTCTCCGCCTCGACCTGTGTGCAGATGTCCGCGATCCGCGCCTGCGCCGCCGCCCGGTCGAGCGGCTGGTCGCCGTTCGGCCCGAACAAGCTGGGGAAGAAGGCGGGCTGGATCTTGCCCAGGACCAGGTTGCAGTCGGTGATGGTCAGCGGCCCGCCGCGCCGGTAGCAGGCGGGACCAGGCACCGCGCCGGCGCTGTCCGGCCCGACCCGGAACCGCCCGTCCTGAAAGGCGCAGACGGACCCGCCGCCCGCCGCGATCGTATGGATGCGCATCATCGGCGCGCGCAGCCGCACGCCGGCGATCTTCGCCTCATTGTCGCGCTCATAAGCGCCGGCATAATGCGACACGTCGGTGGACGTGCCGCCCATGTCGAAGCCGATGACCCGGTCGAAGCCCGCCTGCGCGCTCGTCCGGGCAAGGCCGACGATCCCGCCCGCCGGCCCGGACAGCACGGCGTCCTTCCCCCGGAACAGGCTGCCGTCCGTCAGGCCGCCGTTCGACTGCATGAACAGCATGTCCGCCCCTTCGCCAAGCGCGCGCCGCAGCCCGCCGACATAGGCGCGCAGCACGGGAGACAGATAGGCATCGGCCAGGCTGGTGTCGCCTCGCCCGATCAGCTTGATGAGCGGCGCGACCTCATGGCTGAGGCTGATCTGCGTGAAACCGATCTCCGCCGCGATTCCACCGACCCGCCGCTCATGATCGGGATGGCGATAGCCGTGCATCAGCGCGACCGCCACTGCGCGCAGCCCGCGATTATAGGCACCCTGAAGCGCGGCGCGCGCGGCATCCTCGTCCAGCGGCAGGCGCACGGTCCCGTCCGCTGTCACCCGCTCGTCGATCTCGACGACATCGGCGTGCAGCGGTTCGGCCACGCGGATGGCACGGGCGAACAGCTCCGGCCGCTCCTGCGTGCCGATGCGGATGGCGTCGCGAAAGCCGCGGGTGGTCGCCAGCAGCACCGGTTCGCCCTTCCGTTCCAGCAGCGCGTTTGTCGCGATCGTTGTGCCGATGCGAAGGGAACTGGGCGGAATCGGCCCGGCCTTCGCGCCGGTCAGCCGCCGCACCGCCTCCACCGCCGCGTCGGCATAGCGTTCCGGGTCGCTGGACAGCAGCTTGGCGCAATGCAGCCGTCCGCGGGGGTCGCGCGCCACGACATCCGTGAAGGTGCCGCCCCGATCGATCCAGAAATGCCATGTCATGGCGGGGGTGATGGCCTCGGCTCGTCCGATTGGCAAGGCATGTCGTCGCTGCACCGCAGCAAGAGCGAGTGCGCCGTTAACCATGGAAGTCCCTGCAAATCCGCCGATTTTTCTGGCGCACCCGGCAAAAATCTGATACTAAAATGTCACTTCGGGTAAGTGTTTGCATAAAAGTGTAAATTTAGGAGAGTTGGATGGCTGTTCTGGGGCAGGCCGTTTCTGCACAAGGCGATTATGATCACCGGTACGAAGATGTCTCCGGCGTGATGCGGGCTTTGCCGCTCGCGCTGGTGTTCAGCGCGGGCTTGTGGGCCGCCAGCGCCGCCTGCCTCTTTGGCTTCATCGGTTGACGGCGGCCACCCGGACGCCTTTTGGCAAGTAAAGCAAGGACAAGTCGCTTGCCCTGAGGCGGCGAATGACTCATGACGTTGCGCCATGCCTGCCCTGCGTCCTGAACGATCCGTCGTCATTCTGTTGCTTGCACTCGCGGTCGTGATGATCGCGGTCGGGGGGACGCTGTGGCTTTACACCGGCCAGCAGGCCGAGGCGGCATGGGTGCGCCACACCCTGCGGGTGGAAAATCGCCTCTCCATGCTGCTGTCCCGCGCGCAGGCGGCGGAAAGCGCCCAGCGCGGCTTCCTCCTGACGCGGAAGGACGATTTTCTCGGTTCCTACGAGGAATTCCGCGCGACCTGGCGGGATGAAGTGCGCGAGCTGCAGGCCGACGTCAGCGACAATCCCGAACAGTTCCGCTCGCTTGAGAAGGTGGCGGCGCTGATCGACCGGCGCGTACAACGGCTGCAGACCAACATAGAGGCGCGACGCGCGGGGCGGCAACCCGACTCCACCGTTCTGCTGCAGGGGCTGGTGCTGATGTCGAGCATCCGGGCCGAAATCGCCAGGATGAAGGCGCGCGAGGAGCAATTGCTGCGCACCCGTTCGATGCAGGCGGGGCGGTTGAGCGCCATGGTCACGGCCGGCCTGCTGCTGAGCGCCGCGCTCGTCATCGTCCTGGGGTTGATGGCCCTGCGCACCGCCCAGCGCCGCGTTACCGAAGCGGTGGAAAGCCGCGAGGCGCTGCAGAGCGCCAACGACCGGCTGATTGCCGAAGCGGAGGAGCGCGAAGCGGCGCAGGCGCAACTCCGTCAGGTGCAGAAAATGGAATCCATCGGCCAGCTGACCGGCGGCATCGCGCATGATTTCAACAACATGCTCGCCATCGTCATCGGGTCGCTCGACATGGCGAAGCGGCGGCTGGGCGAAGATGGCGATCCGCGCATCGCCCGCGGCATAGACAATGCGGCGGAAGGGGCACAGCGCGCCGCGCAGCTCACCGCCCGCCTGCTCGCCTTCTCCCGCCAGCAGCCGCTCGACCCGCAACCGACCGACGTCAACAAGCTGGTGGGCGGCATGTCCGAACTGCTGCGCCGCACGATCGGGGAAGATGTGCGCGTCGAATCCGTGCTCGCCGGCGGCCTCTGGCGCGCCAGCATCGACGCCAACCAGCTGGAAAGCGCGATCCTGAACCTGTGCGTCAATGCGCGGGATGCGATGCCGGGCGGCGGCCACCTGACGATCGAAACCGGCAACGCCCATCTCGACGATGCCTATGCCGCCGCGCATGCGGACGTTTCGCCAGGCCAATATGTGATGGTGTCGGTGACCGACACCGGCACCGGCATGCCGCCGCATGTGGTGGAGCGCGCCTTCGACCCCTTCTTCACCACCAAGGGGGTGGGCAAGGGTACTGGCCTCGGCCTCAGCCAGGTGTTCGGCTTCGTCAAGCAATCGCACGGCCATGTCAAAATCTATTCGGAGCCGGACGAAGGCACGACGATCAAGATCTACCTGCCGCGTCATTATGGCGCGGAGCTGGGCACCGGCTATGCCGCCCCCGCATCCGACAGCCTGCCGCGCGCCCGCGACGAGGAGATCGTCCTGGTGGTGGAGGATGAGGAACGTGTCCGCCATATGTCCGTCGATTCGCTGCGCGAATTGGGCTATACCGTGGTACAGGCGTCGGACGGCGAGCAGGCGCTGGAGATGCTGACGATCCAGCCGCGCATCGACATGCTGTTCACCGACATCGTCATGCCCGGCATCAATGGCCGCGAGCTTGCCGACCGGGCGCAGGCGCAGCGGCCGGGCCTCAAAATCCTCTACACCACCGGATATACTCGCAACGCCATCGTCCATAACGGTATGCTGGATCCCGGCCTCGCCTTCCTGCCCAAGCCCTTCACGCTGGACCAGCTGGCGATGAAGGTACGACAGGTTCTCGACGGGGCCAGCGACGGGGACGGGGCGGGGACCTGACCGGCGGCGGCCGCCATCTGGGGGACAGCCATGCCCTTTTGGTCAGGCTTGATGCAGATCATGGACAGAAGCGCGCACTGAACATATCAGGAACGAATGACGCAGCTTTCCACCCGGCAAAAGCTGGAAATCCTCGCCGACGCGGCAAAATATGACGCGTCCTGCGCCTCGTCCGGCACGGCGAAGCGCGACAGTCGCGGGGGCAAGGGCATCGGCTCGACCGAAGGCATGGGCATCTGCCACGCCTATGCGCCCGACGGTCGCTGCATCTCCCTGCTCAAGATATTGCTGACGAACAGCTGCATCTTCGATTGCCATTATTGCATCAACCGCCGGTCGAGCGACGTGCGCCGGGCCCGCTTCACCGCGCGCGAGGTGGTGGACCTGACGCTCAACTTCTATCGCCGCAACTATATCGAGGGTCTGTTCCTTTCCTCGGGGATCATCCGCTCCTCCGACTATACGATGGAGCAATTGGTGGAGGTCGCGCGATCGCTGCGCGAGGATCATGATTTCCGCGGTTACATCCACCTCAAGACTATCCCGGACGCCGACCCCGGATTGCTGAACTTGGCAGGGCTCTATGCCGACCGCCTCTCCATCAATGTCGAACTGCCGACCGAAGGGGGTTTGAAGCGCCTCGCGCCGGAAAAGGATGGCGGTCGGATCGAGGGCGCCATGGGCCAGCTCAGGAACGAGATCGAGGACAAGAAGGACGCCCGAAAGAAATATCGCCACGCCCCCCGCTTCGCCCCTGCGGGACAATCGACGCAGATGATCGTGGGGGCGGACGCGGCCGACGACCGCGCTATCATCGCGCGCGCCAGCACGCTCTACGACCGGCATCGCCTCCGCCGCGTCTATTACAGCGCCTTCTCCCCAATCCCCTCGCCCAGCGCCGTGTTGCCGCTCAAGCGCCCGCCCCTGATGCGCGAACATCGGCTCTACCAATCCGACTGGATGATCCGCTTCTACGGCTATGACGCGGGCGAAATCGCGGCCGCGACCGATCGGGCGACCGGATGCCTGCCGCTCGACATCGATCCCAAGCTCGCCTGGGCGCTGAACCACCGCGCCGCCTTCCCCGTGGACGTGAACCGCGCACCGCGCGAAGCGCTGCTGCGCGTGCCCGGCCTTGGCGTGAAGGCGGTCGACCGCATCCTGCTGAGCCGCCGCCATCGCCGGCTGCGGCTGGACGATGTCGCGCGGCTCACCACCTCCATCCGCAAGCTGCGGCCCTTCCTGATCGCCGCCGACTGGCGTCCGCTGGCGCTCACCGACCGGGCCGACCTGCGCACGCGCCTCGCGCCCCCCGCGCGCCAGCTCGACCTCTTCACATAAACGTCATTTTGCGGTTGATTGCCGCGCCGACTCGTGAAATTCTCGCATCAGGGTCTTTTGAAGGAGGATGGGGTCTTGGCGACCGCACTTGGCAACGGCGCGCATTCGCGCAAGAGCTTCGCCAAACGCATCAGCTCGCATCTCGCCGCTGCGCTGGTCGTCTTCTGCCTCCTGCAAATCGGCATCGTCGCGAAGATGGGCGGATCGCTCGTCCTGCACCTCGGCATCGTCATCGCCATCGGCGGCTTCGCGGTCGCGGCGCGGGGACTCGAACATCGCTGGCAGATGCTGGAGCAGGGCGGCCTGTCGCAGGGCGGCCTCATCGTGCGCTTCCGCCGCGATGTCGTGCAGCTCTGGGCCGCCAGCCTGCTTGGCGCGCTGCTCTGGATCCCCGTCGGCATCATCTACCGCTTCCTCTTCGGGTAGGCTCGGACCCAATCGGGCGCGCCCACGTTCTCCTTGGCTGGAACAAGGAGGAACCCCCATGGCCGACGCCACCATCTTCGATCGCCTCAAGCAGGATCATGACAGCCATCGCCAGCTCTTCGCCAAGATGGACGAAGCGAAGGACGATGCCGACCGCCTGGAAAAGCTGTTCGCCCAGTTCAAGGTCGAGGTAAAAGCCCACGCCGCCGCCGAGGAGGAAACGCTCTACGCCACCATGCTTGCCCGCCCCGACCTGCGCGAAGACGCCCAGCACAGCGTGTCCGAGCATAAGGAGATCGAGGATTATCTGGAGGAGATGGAGGAGCAGGAATTCAACGGCCAGGACTGGCGCGAAACCTTCGCCCAGCTCAAGAAGCGCTACCTCCACCATATCGAGGAGGAGGAAGAGGAGATGTTCCCGGACGCCGCCAAGGACTTGACCGACGAGGAGGAACGGACGCTGGGCGAGCGTTTCGCCGAACGCAAGCCCGCCGAGCTGGAACGCGCGCAGGCGGAGGACTAGGTCGCCGCCGCGCCAGCC
>JACESO010000100.1 GCA_013911745.1 Sphingobium sp.
GACCATGTCCTGCCCGCCCCAATCGAGCGAGTGGAGGACGAAGCCACGCCTTGGCTCGACGGGGCCGCCGCGCAGTACTGGCACGTCCGCTACGCCGGCGGGATCGATGTCGAAGCTTTCCAGCAGGTCGCGAAAGCGGACGCCCTCAATCTCCTCGTCCACCGCGATGCCAAGCGCGCCATTCTCGTCATGCACGCACAGCGCCACGACGCTATGATCGAACCGCATGTCTTCCATGCCAGGAAGGGCGAGCAGGAACTGCCCGCCATAAAAGCGCGCCGCTGTCATATCCCCGAATATAGGCGGCTGCCGGGCGATGCCAAGCCGTGCCCGCCGTTCGCATGGGGCGGGCCGGCTTATTGAAGCGGCTTGTCTTGACACAGGGCGGCTTTGGGCCGACCTCCCGTCCCCAATCAGGCCAGGAGAACAAACATATGACGATTTCCAAGGGCGATCGCCTTCCCACAACCAGCTTTGCGAAAATGACGGAGAACGGCCCCGAAACCGTCTCGTCCGATGATTTCTTCGCCGGCCGGACCGTCGCCCTCTTCTCGGTGCCTGGCGCTTTCACGCCGACCTGTTCGGCCCGGCACCTGCCGGGTTTCATCGACAAGGCTGAAGAGTTGAAAGCGAAGGGCGTCGATGAGATCGCCTGCACCGCGGTCAACGATCCCTTCGTGATGGGCGCCTGGAGCAAGTCCGCAGGCGCCGAGGGCAAGGTTACGATGCTGGCCGATGGCAATGCCGATTTCGCCAAGGCGGTGGGACTCACCATGGACGGCAGCAAGTTCGGGCTCGGCACGCGCGGCCAGCGCTTTTCGATGATCGTAAAGGACGGCGTCGTCGAGGAACTGAATGTCGAAGCGCCTGGCGACTTCAAGCTTTCCTCCGCTGACTATATGCTCGGCCAGCTTTAAGTGCCGGGCCGCGCGCCGGCCGGTCGTCCACCGGCGCGCGGCTTCCGCCCCAAGGTCTTTCTTCCGTCACCCAAAGGCGGTAACAGGGGGCGATGACACAAAGCATCGGCACAGCGACGGTCGCAGAGCTCGACCGGATTTATCAGACATCGATAGAAACCCTGCGTGACGCGATGCGCGCCTATGCGCGCGACGGCGCGATCCCGCCACCCGAAGCGCGGACCGACCGCCGCTTTTGCTACCCCGAACTGCACATCACCCATCATGGCGATGGCGAGGCGCCGCCACCGGGCCGGTCCTTCGCCCGCCTCTCCAAGCCGGGACGCTATGTTACGACCGTAACGCGGCCGGGCATGTTTGCGGACTATCTGGCCGAACAGATAGACCTTCTGGTCCGGGACTATGGGGTGGAGGTGGATGTCGGGCTTAGCGACCAGCAAATCCCCTTCCCCTATGTGCTCGATGGCCTGGACATCAGCGCGCTCGACGGCACGCCGCCCACGGAACTGGCGCGGCACTTCCCCGCGACCGAACTGGCGGAGATCGGCGACGAGATCGCGGACGGCCTGTTCGTGCCCGACGCGCACGGGGATCGGCCGCTGGCGCTGTTCGACGGGCTTCGCACCGACTTCTCGCTCGCCAGGCTGAAACATTATACCGGCACCCCTGCCGAGCATGTGCAGCGCTACATCCTATTCACCAACTATCACCGCTATGTCGACGAGTTCGTCGCCTGGGCCTGCGCGGAATTGCAGCGCGAGGGCAGCCGCTACACCGCCCTGTCCGGCGCGGGCGGCGTCTATGTGACGCCCGAGACCGCCGACCCGGCCCGGATGGTGGCGGACAGCGCGTGGCGCAGGCACCAGATGCCCGCCTATCACCTGATCGCGCCCGATCGCAGCGGCATCACCCTGGTCAATATCGGCGTTGGGCCGTCCAATGCCAAGACGATCTGCGACCATCTGGCGGTCGTGCGCCCCGAAGCCTGGCTGATGATCGGTCATTGCGGCGGCCTGCGCCCCAGCCAGCGGATCGGCGACTACGTCCTTGCCCACGCCTACCTCCGCGACGACCATGTGCTCGACGCGATGCTGCCGCCCGAAATTCCTGTGCCGGCGATCGCGGAGGTGCAGGTGGCGATGGCCAGCGCCGCCGAGGCGATATTGGGCGGCGGCAATCCGGAGGATTTCAAGCGGCGGTTGCGCACCGGGACCGTGGTGACGACGGACGATCGCAATTGGGAGTTGCGCTATTCCAGTTCCGCGCTGCGCTTCAGCCTCTCGCGCGCCGTCGGGATCGACATGGAGTCCGCGACGATTGCGGCGCAAGGCTATCGTTTTCGCGTTCCCTACGGCACGCTGCTCTGCGTGTCCGACAAGCCCATCCACGGCGAACTCAAATTGCCGGGGCAGGCGAACCGCTTCTACGAGGAGGCGATCGCCGGGCATTTGCGGGTCGGCATCATGACCTGCGAACTGTTGCGGCAGGAGGGCGCGAAGCTGCACAGCCGCAAGCTGCGCGCCTTCAACGAACCTCCCTTCCGTTAAGGTCCGCTTCGGTCAGGCGGCCGCGCGCCACACGGCGACGCGGTTCCGCCCGAGATTCTTCGCTTCGTAGAGGGCGGCGTCGGCCCGAGCGACCATGTCCTCCAGGCGGGTGTCTTCGGCCATCAGTTCGGCCACGCCGAAACTGGCCCGCAGGTGCGGGCTCGGCACCTGCTCGACCGCCAAGTGAGGCATTTCCGCGCGCACCCGCTCCATGACCTCGGCCGCGGCGTGCGCGTCCGTGTCCAGCAGCAACAGGCCGAACTCGTCCCCGCCCATGCGTCCCACCACGTCGCCCCGGCGCAGCGCACTGGTTAGGAGCCGGGCGAAGCTCCGCAGCGCCTGATCCCCGGCAATGTGCCCATGATTGTCGTTGAGCGCCTTGAACCCGTCCAGGTCGCACACCACCAGCGCCAGCGGCCGCTTGTGCCGCCGCGCCAGGGCGATCGCCTGATCGGCCGCATCGTCAAGCCCGCGACGGTTCAGCACCTCCGTCAGAGGGTCGTGCCGCATCTGCCGGCGGAGCTGCTGCGCCAGATCGCCGGCGACGACCAGAACGGCCGTGACGGCGTTCGCGACATAGATGGTCGGCGTGAAGATGCTGAAGATCAGCCGATAGAGATCCTTGCCGCTCTCCGGACCGTGTATCAGTATCGCCGACGCAGCCAGGGTGAACTGGACCATGACGAAGGCCACCAATGCCGCGAAAAAGGCGAGTTCCGGGGGCGTGATCCTGCGATCCCGCGGCAAGAGCGAAATCGCGCTGACGGCGAGCAACAGCCCCACATAGACGGGGATGATGAAGCCCTGCATCAACTGGCTGCTCGCCGGCCCGATCGCAAGCGCCATGGCGAGGATCACCACCGCACCCGGCAGAATGAAGGCCATCAGCCGGAGGGGACGGCCCGAACGCTGGCGAACGCCAACGGCCAGCAGCGACCCGCTCACGATCAATCCGATGCCTGTCAGGATGTAAAGGGCCGGGCTCTTCAGGAAAAAGCCGCCTGCGTTGGCGATCCACTGCAACATGCCGACTGCATAGGACGCAGTCCATGTCAGGACATATCTTTGCCGTCCGAAATGCTGCCAGGCGACCGTGAGCGCAATCGTCATGACCAGCGCGGTGCCAAAGAGGAGCGACAGAAGAATGGCGGCTGCGTTCATGCGCAGCCGCCTATCAATTTTCGCGCGGACTTACCAGCCGCAGGACTTGCCTTTATTCTGTTGAACCAACCACTTCTGGAGCGGAGCGAAATAATTGACGAGCGCCTTGCCGGACATTGTCCGGCTGCCGGTGAAGGCGGCGAGCGCATCGGGCCAGGGCTTCGACGCGCCCATCTTCAGCATGGCGTTCAGCTTCTCGCCCACCGCCTTGTCGCCGTAGAAGGAACAGCGGTGGAGCGGGCCTTTCCACCCCGCCTGCCTGCACGCGGCTTCGTAGAACTGGAACTGCAGCACCCGGGCCAGGAAATAGCGGGTATAGGGCGTATTGCCGGGGATGTGATATTTGCCGCCCGCGTCGAACTTGCTCTCGTCGCGCGCGACCGGCGGAACGATGCCCTGATATTTGAGGCGCAGGTCGGTCCAGCCCTTCTCATACTGGCTTTCCGGGATCGATCCGTCGAACACGCCCCAGCGCCATTTGTCGATCAACAGGCCAAAGGGCAGGAACGCGACCTTGTCCATCGCCTGACGCAGCAACAGGCCCAGATCCTTGTCCGCGCCCGGCACCTTGCCCGCGTCCAGCAGACCGATCTTCACCAGATAGTCGGGCGTGATCGACAGTGCGATGAAGTCGCCGATTGCCTCGTGGAAGCCGTCATTGGCGCCGTCGAGATAGAGCGGCTTCTGAACCTGATACGCGCGCTGATAGTAATTGTGGCCCAGCTCGTGGTGGATCGTCACGAAATCGTCGCCATTGACCTTGGTGCACATCTTGATGCGGATGTCGTTCTTGTTGTCGATGTCCCAGGCTGACGCATGGCACACGACCTCCCGGTCGCGCGGCTTCACGATCTGGGACCGTTCCCAGAATGTCGCGGGCAGCGGGTCGAAGCCAAGCGAACTGTAGAAGCCTTCCCCGGCCTTCACCATTTTGACCGGGTCGTAATTCTTGGCCTTCAGCAGGTCGGTAACGTCGTAGCCAAGGTCGCCCGCACCTGCCGGCGCGACGATGTCGTAGATGTTGCCCCATTCCTGCGCCCACATATTGCCTAGCAGGTCCGCGCGGATCGGGCCGGTCTTGGGCTGCACCGCGTCGCCATATTTCTCGTTGAGCTTGGTGCGGGTGTAGCAGTGCAGCTCGTCATAGAGCGGCTTCACCTCGGCCCAAATCTTGTCGGTCAGCTTCGCGAAATCGTCGGCCGGCATGTCATATTTGGATCGCCACATCGCGCCTGTGTCGGCGAAGCCCAGTTCCTTGGAGCCGGCATTGGCAATGCTCACCAGCTTGGCATAATCCTGCCGCATCGGCGCGCCGACATTGTCGTGCCAGCTGACCCACATTTCCTTCAATTCTTCGGGATTGCGGTTGATCCCCATCTGCTCTTCGATGTCGCTGCCGTTGATCGGCTGGCCCTTCAGCGTGCCCTTGCCCTTGCCGTAGGCGGACTGCAGCTTGGTCGCCAGGTCGTTCAACTGTTCCGCCGCGCCCGGCGTGGTCGGCGCGGGAAGCGTCAGCGCGGTGCGCAGCAGCGTCAACCGGCGCTTGGTTTCCGGGGTGAGGCCCGGCGCGGTCGCGAATTTCGCTGCTTCCAGCGCGTAATCGACCCGCTGCTTGGTGTCGATCGCGCCGAAATAGGAGGCGATGGCGTCCGTGTCATCGGTGATATAGGTCGCGTTGATCCACGCGGCGCGGCCGCTGACGATCGACTGGTCGAACAGTGATTGCTCGGCCTTGGTCAGGAACGCCTCGGCGTCGGCGGCTGTCGGCGTGTTTGCCTGCTGCTGCGCCATGACCGGCGAAGCAACGAGAGCGGCCGCAAGCGCGGCCAGCGAAATAGCGATTTTCATGGGAGTCCCCTTTTAGACCTATGGCCGAAAGGTGACTTGGTCCTGCGATACAGTCAAGCGGTCAGGAAATCGACCATCGCCTGCCCCAGCTCCTTGCGGGTGACGGCATTCATGTGACTGCCGGGCACTTCCACATAGCGGCTATCAGGCAGGATATCGGCCAGTTCGCGCGCATTGCCGTTGCTGTCGTCGTCCACCCCGCAGATCACGGCCGTTGGCTGTTGAAAGCCGGCAATCACCTCCCGCGGCGTATCGACGAAGGTGTTGAGGATATTGAGCAACGCGACAGGATCGCCCTTCGTGGTCTTGAGGAACGCCTCCGTCATCCATTCCGACGTGCCCCGCTCGAACGTCCCCAGATTGGTGAGAACGTTGCGATAATAGCCGCCATTGTCGAGCGTCTGGATAAGCCCGCGCAGCCCCATGCCGGACAGGATGACGCGGCGCGGGGTCGCGCCGCGCGCCAGCATCCGCACCGTCGTCCGCGCGCCGAGCGAATATCCGCCCAGATCATAGTCGGTGAGGCCCATCTGCTCCACCACCGCCAGATTGTCGTCGGTCAGGGCATCGGGTGGATAGGCGGCAGGATCGTGCGGCTTCGCGCTTTCGCCATGGCCGCGCAGGTCCGGCAGGATCAGGCGGAAGCCCGCTTCCACCAGCTTCGCCGCATGGCCGTAGCGGATCCAGTTGGTCCAGGCATTGGAGAAATAGCCGTGGATGAGCATCAGATCCCGTCCCCGCCCCACGACATGCACGGCGATCGGCAGGCCGTCGAAGCCTTTGATCTCGTGCCGTTCGAGGGGCAGGTCGGTCATGTCCTTTTTCAGCCCTTCTTGAGGTGACGGCGGCCCAACAGCTCGGCGATCTGAACCGCGTTCAGCGCCGCGCCCTTGCGGAGATTGTCGCTGACGCACCAGAGCGAGAGGCCATTGTCGACCGTCGAATCCTCGCGCACGCGGCTGACGAAGGTGGCGTAGTCGCCCACGCACTCGACCGGGGTGACGTATCCGCCATCCTCGCGCTTGTCGACGAGCATGATGCCCGGCGCCTCGCGCAGGATGTCCTGCGCTTCCTTGGCCGAAATCTCGTTCTCGAACTCGATGTTGATCGCCTCGCTGTGGCCGACGAACACGGGCACGCGCACGCAGGTCGCCGTCACCTTGACCTTGGGGTCGAGGATCTTCTTCGTTTCCGCGACCATCTTCCATTCTTCCTTGGTCGACCCATCGTCCAGGAAGGTGTCGATGTGCGGGATCACGTTGAAGGCGATCTGCTTGGTGAACTTCTTCGGCTCGGCGGGATCGCCGACGAAGATGTTGCGGCTCTGCTCGAACAGCTCGTCCATCCCCGCCTTGCCCGCGCCGGAGACCGACTGGTAGGTGGCGACGACAACGCGCTTGATCTTCGCGGCATCATGCAGCGGCTTCAACGCCACTACCATCTGCGCGGTCGAGCAGTTGGGATTGGCGATGATGTTCTTGCGGGTATAGCCGTCGATTGCGTCCGGATTGACCTCCGGCACGACCAGCGGCACGTCCGGGTCCATTCGGTACAGCGACGAATTGTCGATCACGACACAGCCCGCTGCCGCCGCCTTGGGCGCATATTCCGCCGTTGGGCCGCTGCCTGCCGCGAACAGTGCGATGTCCCATCCGGTGAAATCGAAATGTTCGATATTCTTGCATTTGAGCGTCTTGCCGGTGTCACCGAAATCGACGTCGGTGCCCTGCGACCGGGGCGAAGCGACCGCCGCGATCTCGTCAATCGGGAACTCGCGCTCGGCGAGAATGGTCAGCATCTCGCGGCCCACATTTCCGGTGGCTCCCACGACGACGACCTTGTAACCCATGACTCTACACTCCACTCATGCAATGATTTGCGGGGCCGGCGCATAGCGCCCTTGCGTCATTTGTCCAGACATATGGGCTTTGTTGCGCCGAACCCCGGCTTTCCCGATCCTTTTATTGCGCGGCAGGGGCGACGCCGCGCCGGGCAAGAAAGTCCTCGATCGTGCGCCAGAGGTGGACGCCGATCTTCGGCCCGCCCACACGATGCGTCTGCCCCGGATAGACCATCAGCTCGAACGGCACGGCGGCACCCTGCATCTTCGCCATCAGCGCGGTCGAATTGTCGAACACGACATTGTCGTCCGACATGCCGTGGATCAGCAGCAGCGGGTCGCGGATCTTTACCGCATCCTCCACTGCATCCGAACCCGGATAGGCGCTGCGGCGGTCGCCGGGCTGGCCCAGATAGCGTTCCGTATAATGGGTGTCGTAAAGCTCCCACTTCGTCACCGGCGCCCCGGCGATGGCGGCGGAAAAGACGCCCGGCGCCTTCTCCAGCAGCTTGAGCGACATATAGCCGCCATAGGACCAGCCATAGGTTGCGATCCGCTGCGGATCGACGAAGGGTTGCGCCTTCAGCCATTCGACGCCCTTCAATTGGTCGTCGACCTCCACGCTGCCCATCGCGCGGTAAAGCTGGTCCTCGAACGCTTTGCCGCGGTCGGGCGTGCCGCGATTGTCGATCGAAAAGACGATCCAGCCGCGGTCCACCAGATATTGGTTCAGCGCCCCGGACCAAGTGTTCGTCACCTGCCGCCCCGCGCCCGGCCCGCCATAATGGATCATGAAGACCGGGTAGCGCTTTCCCGGCTCCAGCGGCGGGGTCATCATCTTGGTATAAAGCGTCGATCCGTCCGCCGCTTTCACCGTGCCGAATGTCGTCTTGGCGTGGCTGGCGACATAGGGGGCGTAAGTATGGCTTCCCGTCAGCGCATTTTGCGACAGCCATTGCAGCTGCTTGCCCGCGCTGTCAGCCAGATAGACCTGCTTGGGCTGGTCACTATTCTGCCGCGTGACGATCACCCGGCTTGCCGCGCCGTCCATCACTGCGTCGTTCCACCAGCCCTGCTGGGTCAGTGGCCTTGCCGGCGCGGCCTTGCCGAGCGACGTCACATAGAGCTGCTGTTCCAGCGGCGTCTCCCGGTTGCCGGTGAAATAGACAAGGCCCCTGCCTTCATCGACGCCAACGACATCGCGCACTTCCCAGTCGCCGCTGGTCAGCGCCGTCCATTTTGCCCCGTTGACGCGATAGAGATGTCCGTGGCCCGTCTTTTCCGACCACCACAGGAAACTGCCGTCCTTCAGCGGCCGGAAATTGTCGGAAAGGTTGACCCAGGACTTCGCGGTTTCCGACAGCACCAGCTTCGCTTTGCCAGTGGCGGGATCGACCGCCAGCAGGTCCAGCCGTTTCTGGTCGCGGCTTTCCCGCTGCACATAGAGCGTGCGGCCGTCCTTGGACCAGTTCACCCGCGCCAGATAGACGTCCTTGTCCGTGCCGAGATCGACCTTCACCTGGCCCGATCCGTCGGCCTTCATCACATAGAGGTCGACGATCGCATTGGGCGTGCCGGCAGCGGGATAGCGCTGCTGGTAGACCTTGGTCCCCTCCCCGCCGATGGCCGTGCGGGTTACGGTGCCGACCGGGCTCTCATCGACCCGCGCGACCGCGATCAGCGCGTCGTCGGGCGACCACCAATAGCCGGTGCGCCGGTCCATTTCCTCCTGCGCGACGAACTCCGCCACGCCCCAGCTGACCGTATCGCTCGCGCCCTGCGTCAGCTGTCGTTCCGCGCCGCCGATGGGCTTTACGAACAGGTTGCCGCCACGCACGAAGGAAACGAAGCCGCCTCTGGGGCTGACGACGCCGTTCAGCTCGCCGTCCGGCGTGTCGGTCAGGCGGGAAACCTTGCCATCCAATCCGGCCAGATACAGGTCGCCATCCACCGGAACCAGGATGGTCTTCCCGTCCGGCGACCAGTCATAGCTGGTGATGCCCGTGCTGCCCGCAACGCTCCGGTCTCGTTCGCGCTGCATCTTTTCCGCTTCGCTGAGATCCGCGCCGCTTCCGGTCTTCTTGGAATCGACGAGCATCCGCTCCTTGCCCGTGCGCGTGTCGACGGCCCAGAGATCCAGCCGTTCCTTCTCGTCCGCGCGGGGCTTGAGCAGCGTCACCAGCGACCCGTCCGGCGAGAGTTTCAGCGCGCGCGGCTGCGGCCCGGCAAGGTCAGGGCTTGCGAACACGCGCTCCAGCGTCAGCTTCTCCTGCGCCTGCACCGCAAAGGAG
>JACESO010000101.1 GCA_013911745.1 Sphingobium sp.
GAGCAGTTCGATCAGCGCCGAGAGCCGCAGGTCCAGCGGCGCAGGATGCTCGACATCGGTCCGCTCCGCGATCAGCGCGAAGAAGCGATCCACCTCCGCCGTGGACAATATCTTGGGCAGGGGCCGCCGCGTCACCGGCCGGGGCAGAGCGGAGGCCGGATTGTCGGCACGCAGCCCCTCTTCCTCCAGAAAGGCGTAGAAGGCGCGCAGCGCGGACGCCTTGCGCGCGACGGACGAAGCGGCAAGCTGCGCCCACTCCGCCGTCAGGCCAGCCAGCGCATCCTTGTCCGCGCCCGCCAGTCCGCCGACCAGCGCCGCCGCGCCAGTCAGGTCCGTGCGATAGGCGAGCAGCGTGTTCCGCGACGCGCCGCGCTCCGCCGCCATCATCTCCAGGAAGCGGTCGATCAGGGCGGCGTCTTCCTGCCCCATGGTCAGGTCCGGCTGATCGCCTCTGCCGCGATCATCCGCGCTTCGGGGTCCAGCCCCACGCGATGCAGCGCCGCGACGATATGATAGAGATGCGTAGGCGGCAGCTTCGACCAGTCATTGCCCTGCATCCCCACCGCCGCCAGCAGCGCCACGGTCGCCTTCTCGCCCCGCTGCGCCGCTGCGCCGATGGCCCGCGCCCAGCGGCTGTTGGCGGCGAGCGGCACGCCATTGTCCTGCGCCAGCGATTGCGCATCGCCCGCCGACAGTCGCGACAGCCCGGCCAACGCCGCGATCAGCATCCGCCCCTTCGCAGCGCCGGCGTCCTCGATGTAGGAGGAGACGCGGCTGCTGCCGATATCCACCACCGGGCTGGGCGCGCCGACCGCCAGCAAGGCCCAGAATTGCGACGCGCCCGCCCCGTCCAGCTGGCCGATCGCGCGCGCCCACCGCGCGGCGTTGCGGTCGTATCCGGCGGTCAGCATCGATGCGACCAGATTGGCGGCGTCCTGCGCATCGGTCTGCGCGACGGGCAGCGCGGCGGCGGCGCGCGCGGTCGCGATCAGGCCGACATAGTCGGGCTGCGCATTGTCCTGCCACCAGCTGCGCATCCCGCCGATCCGGTCGCCCACCGTCGCGCCGGAATAGGCGGTGCGCAGCGCATCCACCCGGTCGGCCACCTCGGCCGGCGGATCGCCCTCCGTCCCCATCTGGCCGTAAAAGCCCACCATCGCCGCGCTGGAAAACACGCCCAGCCGCGCCGCAATGTCGACGCCCGGCCGTCGCCGCATCGGCGACAGCGCCGCCGCGCGCGCTTCCCACGCACGGACATGCTGCCCCGCCGTCGCATAGAGCGGCTCTGGTATCTCAACGTTCAGGGCAGTGGCGAGGCCGTAGCGCCAGGATGTGAGCCGATCGACGCCCGTCCATTCGATCTTGACCGAACGGCGCGCGTTGAAGCCGGTGCCCACCACTTTTTCCGCCAGCCGGTAATCGACGCCGCGCACCTCGCCGCGCCGCTGCGCCTGGTTGAGCGCGCCGCTCGCCGTCCCCTGATCGCCCGACAGCGCCGGGCAGATGGCGCGGGTCATGGCCCACCCCGCCGCCTTGCTGGTGCGCAGCGCCCCGTCCGACAGCGGGCACAGCCCCGCCGGATCGGCGGTCGCCAGATAGGTTTCCATCGCCACCGCATAGAGGCGCGGCGTGAACCGGTCCGAATCGACGCTCTGCACCATCAGCCGGGCGCTGTCCGCCTCGCCCATGCGCAGGAGCAGCCAGGCGCGCTCCGCCGCCCAGTCCGCCCCGTCGATGTCGCGCGGCGTGTCGGTGGCGGACAGCAGCGCGCGGCGCAGCAGGATGGAGGCCCAGCGCGACACGATCGGCGCGTGGGTCTCGCGCATCAGCGCCGCCAGATATTTGCCCGACTGGTCGCCGAACGCCGCCGCATCGAAGCCCCGCGTTTCCGGCGTCAGCGGCCCGATGCGGTCGAGCGAACGGCGCGCGGTTTCAGGCAGGTCATATTTGGCCTTCTCCGCCGCCAGTTCCTCCGGCGACATCTCCTCCGCCGCATTGTCGCCTTCGAGCAGCGAGAGATCGGGCGGCGTCACCGTTTCGAGCGGCTGCACCATCGGAACGGCGGGCGCTGCGGGCGAGGAAGGCGACGGCTGCGCCGGCCGGGAAGGCTGCGGCGCGGGGGTTTCGGGCGCATCGCCAAAGCCGGGCGGCAGCAGCGATTCGGGCGCCTGTTGCGCGACGACGGGCAGCGCCAGCGCGAGCGCGAAGCTGCCCACCGCCCATCTGGCGTTCCCCCGCGGCCAGCGCATCGGCCTTATTGCCCCAGCTTGTCGGCGGGGATGACCTTCTCGACCCTCTGCTGCGGCTGTTCGCCGCCGCGCGACCAGAAGAAGGCGAGCAGGGCGACGACCAGCAGGACGAGGATGATGGGAATGATCGGCAACCGGGTGCCGCGGCGGCGCGAACTGCTATCGAAACTGCCGAAGTTGCGATTATTCTTCATAAATCCTTGGCTTAAGCTGACGGGCCTGCAAGGCCCGGCGTCCGGGGGAAAGATGCGATTTGCCTCTGCGACGGCTGGCTGTATAGCCCCGCAAGCCATGCAGCGAAACAGCAAAATCCCCGACAGTCAGGCCGGCCGTGGCCCCATCGTGCTGGTGGGCATGATGGGCGTTGGCAAATCGACCGTCGGGCGCAGGCTGGCGGCGCGCCTTGGCCTCAGCTTCGTCGACGCGGACGAGGAGATAGAGAAGGCTGCGGGCATGAGCGTGGCCGAGATTTTCGAACGCTATGGCGAGGCGCATTTCCGCGACGGCGAGCGGCGGGTGATCGCCCGCTTGATGGACGGCGCACCCAAGGTGATCGCGACCGGCGGCGGCGCCTTCATGCAGGAGGAAACCCGCCGCCTGATCCTGGAGGGCGCGATCGCGATCTGGCTGGACGCCGACATCGACATCCTGGTCGATCGCGTGGCGCGGCGCGACAGCCGCCCGCTGCTGAAGGGCAAGGATCCGCGCACCGTGCTGACCGAACTGGCGGCGACCCGCAACCCGATTTACGCGCTCGCGCCGATCCATGTGAAGAGCATCGCCGCCCCGCATGAAGTCGCGGTCGAACGCATCATGGAGCAACTGACGGCATGGCAATAGTCCGCGTGGCGCTCGACGCGCGCAGTTACGACATAGTGATCGAACAGGGCGCGCTCGACCGCGCCGGGGAACTGCTGTCGCCCTATGCGCGCAAGGGGCGGCTGGTGGTGGTCACCGACACGCATGTCGCCGCCGCGCAACTGCCGCGCCTGGACGCCGCCCTGCGCGCGGCCAATGTAACGGTCGAACCGATCATCCTGCCGGCGGGCGAACAGACCAAGAGTTGGTGGCATCTGGAACAGCTGCTCGACGCGCTGCTGGCGCTGGAGATCGAACGGGGCGACCATGTCGTCGCGCTCGGAGGCGGCGTGATCGGCGATCTGGTGGGCTTTGCCGCCTCCATCCTGAAGCGCGGCTGCCATTTCATCCAGGTGCCCACGACCCTGCTGGCGCAGGTCGATTCGTCCGTGGGCGGCAAGACGGCGATCAACACGCAGGCGGGCAAAAATCTCGTCGGCAGTTTCTACCAGCCCGCGCTGGTGCTGATCGATCCGTCGACCCTCAACAGCCTGCCCCCGCGCGAAACCCGCGCCGGCTATGCCGAAGTGGTCAAATATGGGCTGATCGACGATCCCGACTTCTTCGCCTGGTGCGAGAGTGACGGCCATCGCCTGCTCGCGGGCGAGCCGCAAGCGCGCGCTTATGCCATCGAAAAGAGCGTCCGCGCCAAGGCCGCCATCGTCGCGGACGACGAGCGCGAGACATCGGGCCGCCGCGCCCTGCTCAACCTCGGCCATACCTTCGGCCACGCGCTGGAGGCGGACACGGGCTTTTCCGACACGCTGCTCCACGGCGAAGGCGTCGCGGCCGGCATGGCGCTCGCCTTCCGCTACTCCGCGCGGCTCGGCCTCTGCCCGCAGGAGGATGCCGACCGCCTGACCGCGCACCTGCGCGCAGTCGGCCTCCCCCACGACCTCGCGTCGGCGCATGTCACGGCAGACGGCGCGGCTCTGGTCGCGCACATGCTCCACGACAAGAAGATGGCCGCCGGCACCCTCCCCTTCCTCCTCGCGCGCGGCATCGGGCAAACCTTCCTGTCGAAGGACATCGCGCTGGACGACGTGGCGGCGTTTCTGGATGAGGATCGAGCGGCGGGGTGAGATTGATCGAAGCGACTAGCAAACGTTCAAGTCGGAGTGGGGTGTCGCACAGGGACGCGAGCGGACAGCTTTAACGCAGGTTTGCGCCCTGACGGCTTTGGACACTTCGTTATACTGTCGCGCTTCGACAGGTCCGACTTCCATCTGTCCGACACCTCCAGACCACTTAGGCAACACTGCAACCTCGCCGCCCCTGTCAGCCATCAGGTTGACCACCTGCGCCAGGCATTCGGACGTTCCGGTGACTTCAATGTTCACCTTCTGCCTTGCGGCCGGGATTTCGTCAGCGGAGTGACAGCCGGTGGCTAGAAGCAAGATAAGCACGGTTATGGCACATGAGACTTCCGTCATCATCAAAGCATGTCAGCGAACATCAGCATCCGCAACCATGTCGAGGTTTTGGCGCTTATGACGTCCATAATTGGTCGCTTTTACGTCATGCCGGGCTTGACCCGGCATCCCGCTTCTTTTGCCCATTTGAAAAGGCGGGACCCCGGCTCAGGGCCGGGGTGGTGTACAACAAAAAAGGCGCCCCGTCCCCGGAGCGCCCCTTTTATCTCAAACCCTTTAAGGCCGATTACTTCTTCAGCGTCAGGCCACCGAAGCGCTTGTTGAAGCGCGCCACCTGGCCGCCGGTGTCGAGCTGGCGGTTGCCGCCCGTCCAGGCCGGGTGCGACTTTGGATCGATGTCGAGCGCCAGCGTGTCGCCTTCCTTGCCCCAGGTGGAGCGGGTCTGGAAGGTGGTGCCGTCGGTCATCTGGACGGTGATCATGTGGTAATCGGGGTGGGTATCGGCCTTCATGGCGGTGATGCTCCTATGGTGGCCGGTTTCCGACCGGCCGGATGCAAAAAAAATGCGAAGGCGCGCCGTTAGCGGTTTCGGCGCGCCAAAGCAAGTGCGGTGATGGCCCGCGTCAATCCTTGGGCGGATCGGCGATCATCGCGACGAACTGCGCCTCGGCGGCCAGCTTGCCGTCGACCATCGCCTTGCCGCTGAACTTGCAGACCGCGCCGCGAAACTGCGTCGCTTCCACATGCAGGTCGAGCAGGCAGCCCGGCTCCACCGGAGACCGGAACTTCGCGCCGTCGATGCTCATGAAATAGACGAGCTTCCCCGAATCCGCGAGGTCCATCGAATCGACCGCCAGCACGCCCGCCGCCTGCGCCATCGCTTCCACGATCAGCACGCCGGGCATGATCGGCCGTCCCGGGAAATGCCCCTGGAAAAACGGCTCGTTCATCGACACCGCCTTCACCGCATGGATCGACTGGTTGGGCACCAGCGACACCACGCGGTCGACCAGCAGCATCGGATAGCGGTGCGGCAGCGCGGACATGACCCGACGGACATCCATCGGGCCACGGGCGGTCGATTCAACTTCCCCCGTCATCTTTGCGTCAGCGCGACTTGGGGGCCTGCGCCGGGGTCGCCGGAGCGGCGGCGGCAGGAGCCGCAGCGGCAGGCGCACCCTGTGCCTGGCCCGGCTGCCAGCCGGCCGGCGGGGTGATGCCGACGCTGGGCACCAGCGCGTTCAGCTCGGTGATGACGGCGGGCGTGATGTCCGCGCCGGCGCCGAAGCTTTCGGTCGCGCCCTTCTTGAACACGATTTCCGACTTCGTCTTCGCGGTCGCGGCCTTCAGCGCGTCGTCCAGCTTGGCAACGATCTGCTGCTCGACATAGGCGCGGGCCAGCTGCACCGGCTGGCTCAGGCGCTGCAGTTCGGCCTGGCCGTTCTGCTGGGCCTGCTGAAGCTGCTGATACTGGGTCTCGATCGCCGGAGTCGGCTTGTTACCCGCAGCCTTGTATGCGGCCTGCAGCGCGTCGTTCTTGCTCTTGAGATCGGTCTCGATCGCGGTGCGGCGCGTGTTGATCTGGTCGATCTGCGGCTTGTAGGTGGTCTGCATCTGCGTCATCGCGGTGGTGAAGGCCGCGCTGCGGGCGACGGCCTCCTCCAGGTCGACGACCGCGATGCCCGACTTGGTCTGGGCGGCGGCCGGCACGGCGGTCAGCGCAATGGCAGTCATGGGCGCCAGCGCGATCGCGGCCGCCTTGATAATCGTCTTCATCAGAATTGAGTCCCTACGTTGAAGGTGATGAGCTTGGTGTCGTCCCCTGGTTCCTTGAGCAGGGCCCTGGCGATGTCGATGCGGAACGGGCCGAAGGGCGAGTTCCAGTTGACGCCAAAGCCCACGGAAACACGCGGCTTGAGCGTGTCGCCGAGATATTCTTCCTCGAAATTGCCGCCCGCGAATGTAAAGTTGGTGCCGCATACGGGCGCGCGGGCGCTGCCGGTGGCGCGCACGCGGGTCGATCCGGTGGGCGCGGCCGTGGTGGGATCGCAATAGCCCGCAAAGCTGCCGGTGCCGTTGACCAGCACCGGATCCTTGATGCCCGCGACCGCGCCGGCGTCGACATAGATGGACGGACGCAGGCCCATCTCACGCGCGCCCGATCCCAGCGGGATTTCCAGCTCGGCGCGGGACATATAGTAGATGCGGCCGCCCAGCGCGTCGTCCGACACATTCTGGTTGCCGTTGACCCGCTCATAGCCGGTCGTCGCGCCGTTGCTGTCGGTGGTCGCCTGGAGGAAATAGCGCTTCACGCGCGGGCCGACGCCGCGAATGTTGAAGCCGCGAATCTGCGGTTCGCCCAGGAAGAAGCGGTCGACCAGGCGGATGCGCTCGGTCGGGAAGCCGTCCGGGTCGGTCCGCTGCCCTTCGAGCGAATGGATATAGCCGCCCTCTCCGGTCACGGAGAAGATGAAGCCGCTGCCCAGCGCCCAATATTTGCCGGCGTTCACGCGGGTGCGGACATATTTGACGCTGCCGCCCAGGCCCGCGAAATCCTGGCTCAGCACCACGCTGTTGCCGCGCGTTGGACGGATGCGATTGTCGCGCGTGTCGTAGATCAGCGAATAGCCGAGCGAGGACGTGGTACGCTTGCCGATGGCGTCGCAGAGATAGCGGCCCGCGAGCAGCGGGTCGCACCGTTCGGCCAGCGGCCCCGCGCCGTCCGGATCGGAATAATAGGTAGCCCGGTCGAGCGTCACATCGTCGAAATTCAGGCTGTAGCGCAGCGCCAGCGAGATATATTCGGTGATCGACAGGCCCGCGCGCAGCTGAAAACCGGTCGTGGTCTGCTCATAGGTGGTGTCGCGGTCGTTGGTGCTGTTGCCCAGGAACCGGAAGCTGTTGAGGTCGCGGCGGTAGATGTCGCCGCCCAGCGCGATATTCTTGTCCATGAAATAGGGCTCGGTGAAGCCCACTTCCACCGACTTGGAATAGGCCGAATAATTGACCGAGGTGCGCAGTTCCTGGCCCTTGCCGCGGAAGTTGCGCTGGGTGATCGACGCCGACACGATGAAGCGTTCCAGCGAGGAATAGCCCGCCGACAGCGACAGTTCGCCGGTCGATTTTTCCTGGACGTTGGTTTCCAGCACGATGCGGTCGGGCGCGGAACCCGGCTTCTGCTCGACGTCCAGCTTCTCCTGGAAGAAGCCGAGCGAGTTGATCCGGTCCTTCGACCGCTTGACCAGGAAGCTGTTGAAGGCGTCGCCTTCGGCCAGGCGGAACTCGCGACGCACGACCTTGTCCTGCGTCAGCGTGTTGCCGTTGATGTCGACCCGCTCCACATAGACGCGGGGCGCGTTGCCGATGCGGAAATTGATCCCCATCGTCAGGTCTTCCTTGGACCGGTTGAAGTCCGGCGACACGTCCGCGAAGGCATAGCCGAACAGGCCCGCCGTCTCGCTCAGCGTGTCGACGGTGTCCTCGACCTGCTTGGCGTTGTACCAGTCGCCCTTCTTCATCGGCAGCGTCTTGGTCAGCGCGTCGCCCGACAGGTCGCGAATGTCCGATTCGACCTTCACATCACCGAATTTGTAGCGGTCGCCTTCCTCCACCACATAGGTGATGATGAAGTCCTGCTTGTCCGGCGTCAGTTCCGCCACGGCGGAAATCACGCGGAAATCGGCATAGCCTTCGGTCAGGTAGAATTGGCGCAGCTTCTGCTGGTCATAGGCCAGACGGTCGGGATCGTAGCTGGTGCCTGACGAGAAGATGCGGAACCAGCGCGACTGCTTCGTCACCATCTGGCTGCGCAGTTCGCCGTCCTTGAACTTCTCGTTGCCGATGATGTTGATCTGGCGGACCTTGGACTTGGGGCCTTCGCTGATCTCGAACACGATGTCGACGCGGTTCTGGTCCAGCTGGACCATCTTGGGTTCGATCGTGGCGGCGAAGCGGCCCTGCCGGCGATACAGCTCGATGATGCGGGCCACGTCGGCGCGGACCTTGGACCGGGTATAGATCTGGCGCGGAGCCAGTTTTATTTCAGGACGTATCTTGTCTTCCTTGAGGCGCTTATTACCTTCAAGGACGATGCGGTTGATGACCGGGTTTTCCTTCACCTGGACGGTCAGCGCGCCATTGTCGTTGCGGATCTGGACGTCGGCGAACAGCTCCGTTTCGTAGAGGTCGCGCAGCGCCTGGTCGAGGCTTTCCTGGCTGAAGGGCTGGCCCTGGCGCAGCTTGGTGTAGGACAGGACGGTGTCCGGTTCCAGCCGCTGCGTGCCGCTGACGGTGATCGAGCCGATGGTGCCCAGCGGCGCGCCCGACGGCGTCACCGCAGGCGCGGTCGAAGCGGCAGCGGGCGCAGGCGCGCTCTGGGCCATGGCCGCGATGGGCAGGCCCGCGATCACCGTCGTCGCCAACAGGGCGGCCACGACCGGGCGCTGCCTCATGCTGCTGTTCATCGCTGTCACCCGCTCCACCTCAAACTCAAAACCCGAATGTTTCCGCCGACACAGACGATGCCGGAGGGCGCTTCCCTGCCCGATGCGCGTCAGCCGATCAAGCCGGACAGGCTTTTCCACAGGCCGAAAGACGACAAATCGTTGAAAGTCACCAGCAGCATCATTGCCATCAACAGCGCCAGCCCCGACCGATAGGCCCATTCCTGCGCGGCTGGGCTGACCGGTCGCCGCTGGACCGCCTCGATTCCGTAGAAAAGCAGATGCCCGCCATCCAGCATCGGAATTGGCAACAGGTTGATGAACCCCAAGTTAATCGAGATGAGCGCGACGAAGAAGATGAAGCTTTCCAGGCCCAGCGTCGCCGCCTGCCCCGAAACCTGCGCGATCTTCAGCGGCCCGCCCAACTCCTTCACCGACCGGCCGCCGCCCACGATCTGACCCAGCGTCTCGACCATCGTGCGCACGATCTGGCCGGTGCGCTCGATGGCGACGATGGGCGCGCGCCACAGCGGCACCGGCTCGACCACCGGCTCGCCCGGCGCGATGCCCAGCCTGCCGACGGCGAACTTGTTGCCCAGCCCATCATCCTCGGTCACGCTGCCGATGCGGCCCTGCTTGACGATGCGGCGGCCGTCGCGCTCGATCACCAGT
>JACESO010000102.1 GCA_013911745.1 Sphingobium sp.
GTGATCAGCCCCATGGTTTCGGTGTCGACGGCAACCGGGCCGGGGGCGAGCACGCCTGCGGGCAGGTCTTCTTCATGAAAATGGACGGTCATGCGATCCCCTCTATGGCCAAACCGCCCGCACCGCAATCGACGCGACGCATCCGCGCAGAGTTGCGACGAAATGGCGCGCACGCGCGATGAAACGCCGGTTTTGCGGCGAATAGCGACAAAAGGAACGGAACGGGACCAGCAAGGTGAAAATCATTCGCGTGGGCACGAAAAGTTGATATAGTGATTCCCAAACCCGCCTTTGCGGTGGATTGTGCATGTCATTCGCCCGACATGTTTGTCCGATTGGTCTTGGGGCGAAGCGAAAGTGACTAACAGGGCATGAGTTTTGATAGAGGTCGCCGCGGCGGGCGCGGCAGGGATAAGCGCGACGGTTTCGGCGACGACAATTTCTACGATCAGGGCCGCGGCGGTTTTGGCGGTGGTGGTTTCGGCGGTGATCGCGGCGGCTTTGGTGGCGGCGGCGGTTTCGGCGGCGATCGTGGCGGTTTCGGCGGCGGTGACCGCGGCGGCTTCGGCGGCGGCGGTGGCGGCGGCTTTGGCGGTGGCGGCGGCGGTGGTCGCGGCTTTGGCGGTGGCGGCGGCGGTGGTCGCGGCATGCCCGCCCAGGTCGTCGGCGAAGGCAAGGGCGTCGTCAAATTCTTCAACGGGCAGAAGGGCTTCGGCTTCATCGTGCGCGACGATGGCGGCGAAGACGTGTTCGTCCACATCAGCGCCGTCGAGCAGGCCGGGCTGACCGGCCTTGCCGAAGGACAGCCGCTCGGCTTCACCCTGGTGGATCGCGGCGGCAAGGTGTCGGCCACGGATCTGGTGATCGATGGCGAACCCCTTCCCGTCACGGATCGCGCGCCCCGCGAACCGCGCGCGGGCGGCTTCGGCGATCGTCCGGAACGCGGCGGCTTCGGCGGCGGCGACCGTGGCCCCCAGCGCCAGCTGACCGGCGAACGCGCCAGCGGCACGGTCAAGTTCTTCAACGCGATGAAGGGCTTCGGCTTCATCCAGCGCGACGACGGCCAGCCGGACGCCTTCGTGCACATCAGCGCCGTCGAACGCGCGGGCATGGCCGCCCTCAATGAAGGCGACCGCCTCGACTTCGAACTGGAAGTCGATCGTCGCGGCAAATATGCCGCGGTGAACCTCCAGTCGAAGGCCGACTGAGCCAGACGGACATCATCCCTGTCACAAGGGAGAGGATAGAAAGGGTCGCCCGTCAGGGCGGCCCTTTTTCATTGCCGGCCGCTATGCTGGCGGCCAAACTCTCCGCATGAAACTGACCTTCACCAAGCGCGGCGGGAAATTCGACGAACTCGCCGTCCATCGTCCCGGCCGCGCGCCCGAAACGATCCAGTGCCCCAAGCAGGGCATCCTCCCGCACGACATGGTCCACTATGCCGTCGAAAGCACGCTCGCGCACAGCGGCTTCCTCTCCCTCGTCCGTGACGGCGGGACGGCGGACTTCACCACCATAGGCGGCGACAGCGAAGAGGCGGTCGAGCGGCTGGTCGAAACCTTTCAGGCGGAGATGTGGGGCGGCCGCGTTCCGGCGGACGAACTGATCGCAACTTACGAACATGCCTGTGACGCGCGGAGCCATGGCGCGCTCCCCATATCGCAAGCCGATATAGAAGCCATCCGCGTTCGCCTCGATGAGCTGACGACGCAATGGTCCGCGCTTCCGGTGAACGACGCGATGACCTTGACATTCTAGAGCCGCCCCTGCCGCTTTCCTATCCGGCGCTTGCATGATGCACCGGAGGGATGACCCTCTGCTCCGCCTTCCTCCCCAACCCTCCATGCGCGCCTATCCCCGAAAGGAGCGAGAGGCGTTGCGAGCGCTTCGGGGAAGCGTCGGTGAGGCCTGCGAGACACGTCGCGAGCGCTTCGCGGGAGATTCGACGCATTTCCGTGGCACAACGGTGTGAACTTCGTAGGACCGGGCGAATCGCCTCTGCGCTATGCCCCGCCCTTCCGCGTCTTCGCCCGCCGCGCGAAGATGTTGAGCACCTCCACCAGCGTCGAAAAGGCCATCGCCGCGTAGATATAACCCTTGGGCACATGCACGCCGAAGCCGTCCGCGATCAGCACCGCGCCGATCATCAGCAGGAAGCCCAGTGCCAGCATCACCACCGTCGGGTTGCGCGCGATGAAGTTGGCGAGGGGGTCGGCCGCAACCAGCATCACCGTCACCGCCACGATCACCGCAATGACCATCACGGCCAGATTGTCGGTCATGCCCACGGCCGTCAGGATCGAATCGAGCGAAAAGATCATGTCCAGCACGATGATCTGCGCGATCGCGCTGCCGAAACTGATCGCCGCCTTGCCGCCCTTGCCCAGCATATCGTCGCCGCCATCGGGATCGACATTATGGTGGATTTCCTTCGTCGCCTTCCAGATCAGGAACAGGCCGCCTGCGATCAGGATCAGGTCGCGCCAGGAAAATTGCGTCTCGAACGTCGGCGCGCCATGCATATCGGGCGGTCCGCTGAAACCCAGGTCGATCACGGGCTGCGTCAGCCCGACCAGCCACGCGATCATAGACAGCAGCACCAGCCGCATCCCCAGCGCGAGACCGATGCCGATCCGCCGCGCCTTGGGCCGTTGAGCTTCCGGCAGTTTGTTGGTCAGGATGGAAATGAAGACCAGATTGTCGATGCCCAGCACCACCTCCATCACCACCAGCGCGATCAGCGCGGCAAGGGCGGCGGGGTCGGTGAAGGCGGAAAGCAGGCTGTCCATGATCGGTCCTCTGATGCCGCAAATCGACACGCAGCCGAAACGGAACCGCGCTCCTCCGGTTCCGCCGGACATAATTTGTCACAGGACAACGCTATCATGAATTGCCGGCCACAGTCCTCGGCTGGACGAGGGCCGTACAGTCCCCTAGCGAGAGAGCATCCCTTCCTTCCTGTCCCCCTTAGCGAAAGGCGGCCCATGTCCAGAACGACCCTCACCCGTTTCCTGATCGAGCAGCAACGGCAGGCCAACGCCCTGCCCGGCGAACTGCGCCTGCTGATCGAAACCGTGGCCCGCGCCTGCAAGACGATCAGCCACTCGGTGGGCAAGGGCGCGCTGGGCGAAGTGCTCGGCAGCCTCGACAGCGAGAATGTGCAGGGCGAGGTGCAGAAGAAGCTGGACGTGATCGCCAACGAACTTCTGCTCGACGCCAATGAATGGGGCGGTCATCTCGCCGCCATGGCGTCGGAGGAGATGGAGACCATCTATCCCATCCCGAACCGCTATCCCAAGGGCGAATATCTGATGCTGTTCGATCCGATCGACGGGTCGAGCAACATCGACGTCGACCTTTCGGTGGGCACCATCTTCTCGGTGCTGAAGGCGCCGGAAGGCTGCGCCGGGCGCGACGTGACGGAAGAGGATTTCCTCCAGGACGGCCGGGCGCAGGTCGCCGCAGGCTACGCCATCTACGGACCGCAAACGATCCTGGTGCTCAGCGTCGGCACCGGCGTCTATGAATTCACGCTCGACCGCGAAGTCGGCAGCTGGGTGATGACCGACGCCGACATGAAGATGCCGCAGGGCAAGTGCGAATTCGCGATCAACATGTCCAACCGCCGCCAATGGTCTCCTGCCATCGCCCGCTATATCGACGAACGCGTGCTAGGCGCGCAGGGACCGTGCGGCAAGGATTACAACATGCGCTGGACCGCATCGATGGTGGCGGACGTACACCGCATCCTCAAGCGCGGCGGCATCTTCATGTATCCCTACGATCATCGCACGCCCGGCAAGGCGAAGCTGCGCCTGATGTACGAAGCCAATCCGATGAGCTTCCTCATCGAACAGGCGGGCGGCGCGGCGACCGACGGCTTCATGCCCATCATGGACGTGCCCGCCAAGGGCCTGCACCAGCGCGTCGGCGTGGTGCTGGGCGACCGTGCGGAAGTGGAGGCGGTCGTCGCCTATGGCCGGGAGGCGGATGCGCTGGCGAGTTGAGGGCAAGAAAAACTGGGGGAGAGCGCGAACCGCGCGCTCGATCCCCCAGCCATGCCGTGCCTGCCGGTCCTACCGGCGGCTCCTCTCCAGAAACTTGTTTTAGTGGCCCGGCATGGGCAGCGACTCCCTAGCCCAGGCGCGTGACAAAAAAAAGGCTGATCGCAAGACCAGCCTGAAAGTTTTTAGGAGAGGATGCCTGAAAGGCACAGTCTGTTTGCCCCGGGCCGGCTCCGGCCGCAAATGCGAAGGGCGAAAAGACGGTTGCACGAAGCGCAATCGGCGTCGCAGCATCGCCGCGGAAAGGAAATGGCAGGGCTTTGTCGCTAGGGCGGCCGGATGCACGGAACGGCCGTCCCCAGCAGCGAACGAGTCGCGCATATTGGCTATCGCCGCGACATAGACGGCCTGCGCGCACTCGCGATTCTCCCCGTCCTTCTGTTCCACGCCCATGTCCCCGGCTTTTCCGGCGGCTATGTCGGCGTCGACATCTTCTTCGTTATATCGGGCTTCCTCATCACCGGCATCATCGCCCGCGAAGTGGACGAAGGCCGCTTCTCGCTCCTGCGCTTCTACGAACGCCGCTTCCGCCGCATCGTACCGGCCCTTTCCGTGATGATGCTGGCGGTGCTGGCAGCGGCGGCCTGGCTCTACCTGCCGGGCGACCTGGAAGGCGTGCCCAGGTCCGCGCTGGCGGCGACCCTGTTCGCCTCCAACCTCTGGTTCTTCACCGACACGGGCTATTTCGCGGGCGGCGCGGATGTGAAGCCGCTGCTCCACACCTGGTCGCTGGCGGTGGAGGAACAATATTATATCGGCTTCCCCATCCTGCTGATCCTCATCGCCCGCTTCGCCCCCCGCTGGCGCGGCGCGATCCTGGTGGCCGCGACCGTGGCGTCGTTCGCCCTTGCCGCCGCGATGCAGCGCGACACGAGCGGCTTCACCTTCTACCTCCCGCCCGCGCGCGCGTGGGAATTGCTGGCCGGCGCCCTCCTCGCCCTCGGCATCGTCCCGTCTGTGTCCCGGCGATGGGTGCGCGAAATGCTGGCACTGGCCGGCCTTGTCGCCATCGCAGCCACCGTCCTCCTTTATGACAAGGACAGCCCCTTTCCGGGCCTAGGCGCGCTACCTCCCGTTCTCGGCGCGGCGGCGCTCATCCATTGCACACCCGGGACTCGCACGGGAAGACTGCTGACGCTCCCGCCGCTGGTAGCCACGGGCCTGCTGTCCTACTCGCTCTATCTCTGGCACTGGCCGCTCATCGTGTTCACGGAATATGCGACCGACCTGCCTCTATCTGGCACGAGCCGTTGGATCGTCATCGGCGCGTCCTTCGCATGCGCCTATCTGTCGTGGCGCTTCGTCGAGCGTCCGTTCCGCGACAGCCGCCAAGTTACGGCAAAAGCGATCTTCGCCATCAGCGGCGCGTCCGCCGCCAGTCTTTGCGGCCTGTCGCTTGCCCTGATGGCGGCTGGTGGATGGCCGACCCGCTTCTCCGCCGCCGTATTGGCGCAAATGACGGGGAAGGAGGATTTCAGCCCGGCGCGCAGGCAGTGCCATGACAGCTTCATGCGAGGTGCCAAACCTTGCGTGCTGGGTGCAGCCGTTCCGCCGGACGCCCTGCTGTGGGGCGACAGCCACGGCGTCGAACTCGCCTATGCGCTCTCGCTCCGCGCGCGAAACCAGGGCCGCGCCCTTATCGAACGCACGACCTCCAGTTGCCCCCCGGTGCTGGACTATGAGGCCCGCGATCCCCGTTGCGCCCAGGCCAATCGTGCCGCCTTCGCCGCCATCCAGGCCGATCCGGCCATCCGCACCGTCTATCTGTCCGCCTTCTGGGCCAACGGCGATTTCGACGCGCCAGCCTTTGTCGAGAAGCTCGATCGCACGGTAAGGCTCCTGTGCGCGGCGGGTAAGAAAGTGACGATCATCGGCCCGGTGCCGCCGCAGCCGTTCGACGTGCCCCGCCGCCTCGCCAATCTGGCGCAAAACGGCCGTCTGTCCGAAGCCAGCGGCGTTTCCCGCGCTTTCGTGGATGCGCGAACGAGGCATCTGCGCGCGCTGTTCGACCGATTCCGGCGCGAGGGCGTGGACATCATCGACCCCATCGCTGCCCTTTGCGACGCCCGGACCTGCGCCATCCAGCGGGGCGGAAAGCCGCTCTATTTCGATTCCCACCACCTGAGCGTCAGCGGTGCGAACGCTGTGGTCGCCTATTCCGCCGCCAAGGCGTATGTCGAGCGCCGCAGTTCATCCGCCAGCGCGTCCGCAACATCGCCAATGACTTTCTGGATAAGCGGCAAGCCAGCGCCCGGCCCATCGAGCGACGGATCGAGATAGAGCGTCCGGTCAATCTCGATCTGGATGGCATGAATCCGCTGTTCGGGCCGTCCGTGCCGCTCGATCACATGATCGCCGGGGTAGGGATGATTATGCGCGACCAGAAAGCCATGGCCCTGCGCCACGCCGGCGGCGAGCGCCACCAGCCGCGACGATGCGCTTCGCCCGAACCGGTCGCCAAAGATCATCGTGGCGGATGACTGACCCGCTGCGGATGAGGGGATGGGCGGCATCGAATGGAGGTCGATCAGGATCGCTTGCCCATGCGCATCCCGCGCAGCCAGCAGCGACTGCCGGATTGCGGCGTGATAGGGACGATGGATTTGCTCGATCCGAGCCCGCGCCTCGTCCCAGCGCATCGGCTGCCGCCAGAGTTCCGGCGCGCCCGGCAAGCGCCGGGGAAAGAGGCCAAGGCCGCCCCGCAACTTGGCGCTGCTCTGGACCGCAGCGCCCCGCGGCATATCCGCGATCATTGCTGGATCGATCTCGCGCTCGTTGCGGTTGAGATCGATGAGCGCACGCACGGCACGAGCGACCAGCACGTTGCACCCGCGCTCGATCAACGGATGCGTGATCAGGTCCACCCACCGATCTTCGAGCCGCCGCAGCGTCGCGAGGTCGACCCTGGCGCTCGCCAGCAACCCCTCGGAATAGTCCCGCCCCGCATGGGGCACGGAGAATACGACCGGATGGCGCGGCACAATCGCACCATAGAGATCAAACGCCGGCTCGCTCACCATCGGCATCTGCGGCGCAGGATGATCCACCATGTCTTTCTTCATCGAGGCGCCAAAAATCATCTGTCCGGCTGGATAATATTTACACCTTGTCGCATATAAGGCGGCTGCGCGCCACCCGGTCCGGCGCGAGCGATCGGCGGCGCGGCCGAAGGTGAAGTGGGGCGATGATCCGCATATTATTGGCTGAAGATGACGAGAGCATGCGCACCTACCTGGCGCGCGCGCTGGAAAAGTCGGGTTACGACGTCGTGTCGGTCGGCACCGGTGTCGAAGCGGTGCCGCATATCGAGGCGGACCGGTTCGACCTGTTGCTGACGGACATCGTCATGCCTGAAATGGATGGGATCGAGCTAGCCCAGCACGCAGCCCAGGTCGCACCCGACATGCGGATCATGTTCATCACGGGCTTTGCGGCCGTGACGCTGAAAGCCGGCAAGGCGGTGCCGCAGGCGAAGGTGCTGTCGAAGCCCTTCCATCTGCGCGATCTGGTGCTGGAAGTCGAACGCATGTTCGGCACGGAAAGCCTTTCCGGCCTGAACTGAAAGAAACCCGCGTCAGTCGGGTACGACTTCCTCGCTGCCCGGCGCGGGCTCCAGCGGAAGACCCGCCATGGCGGCGTTGAACCGCTCCCGGTCCAGCCCCTTTTCCCAGGCAGATACGACGATGGTGGCGACCGCATTGCCGATGAAGTTCGTGAGGCTGCGGCATTCGCTCATGAACCGGTCGACGCCCAATATCAGCGTCATGCCGGCGACGGGCACGGACGGCACGATGGACAGGGTGGCGGCGAGCGTAATGAAGCCCGCCCCGGTGACGCCCGCGGCGCCCTTGGACGAGATCATGGCGACCAGCAGCAGCAGGATCTGCTCCTCCAGGCTGAGGTGGACGTTGCACGCCTGCGCGATGAACAGCGCGGCCAGCGTCATATAGATGTTGGTCCCGTCGAGGTTGAAGCTATAGCCCGTCGGAACGACCAGTCCGACCACCGACTTGCGGCACCCCGCCCGCTCCATCTTCTCAATGAGGCTCGGCAGCGCGGCCTCGGACGAGGAGGTGCCAAGCACCAGCAGCAATTCCGCCCGCAGATAGCGGATGAGGTGGAGGATGTTGAACCCGACCAGCCACCCCACCGCGCCCAGGATTACCAGCACGAACAGCAGCGAGGTCAGGTAGAAGGTGGCGACCAGGCCAGCCAGGTTTGCGAGCGTGCCGACGCCATATTCGGCGATCGTGAACGCCATCGCGCCGAAGGCCCCGATCGGTGCCGCCTTCATCAGGAAGCCGACCAACTTGAACACGGCATGGCTCGCCGATTCGAGCACCGCCATCAGCGGTTCTGCCCTGTCCCCGATCATGGTGAGCGCAATGCCGAACAGGATGGCGACGAACAGGACTTGAAGGATGTTACCGTCCGCCACCGCCGACACCATGGTAGACGGGATGATGCTCATCAGGAAGCCAGTCAGGGTGCGCTCATGCGCCTGGTGCGCATAGTCGGCGACCTTGCCAGCGTCGAGCGTCGCGGGATCGATGTTGAGGCCCGCACCGGGCTGCACCAGATTGGCGATGATGAGGCCGACGATTAGCGCGAGCGTGGAGAAGGTCAGGAAATAACCGAACGCCTTCGCCGCCACACGGCCGATCGCGCCAAGTTCCTTCATTCCGGCGATGCCGGTGACGATGGTCAGGAAGATGACCGGCGCGATGATCATCTTCACCAGCTTGATGAAGGCCTCTCCCAATGGCTTGAACTGCCGCCCCGCGTCCGGCCAGAAATGACCGATCAATACGCCCAGCGCAATGGCGGTCAGAACCTGGACATAGAGCTGGCGATAGAAAGGCAGGCACGGTGCCGTCTGGATCGGCGAGTATGTCGATGGCAGCATGTCGCGAAAGCGTCCCCCTGTTCGCCGCGCAGCATATGATCGGTCCCCGCCCTGTCCAGAAGAATATGGACGGCCACCATTTTCCTGCTTGCACGCTGTCCCGCCCCCCGCTATTGGCCCCCTCCACAGTGGGCGTGTAGCTCAGTGGTAGAGCACTGTGTTGACATCGCAGGGGTCGCAAGTTCAATCCTTGCCACGCCCACCATCAAAAACCCCGCCAGATCAAGGGTTTGGCGGGGTTTTTGTTTGCCTGTGACAGGACGCAGGTTGAGCCCAGCCACCGGCTTTTTCGGCAAATTTCGGGCAAATCATCCTCCTCTTTCGGCAATTTCTGGGCATGCGAATTGCGGGCGTTCGCAGCCATTTCCCGAGTCGTTGACGCCATTGAGACCGCCTGTGGGTGTCGCAGGAAAAGTCCTTTCACTGCCGCCCGAACAGACCGGTATGGCAGCGTCGCGCAGGCCGGATTTGAACCGCCGGAGCGTTTTCACAGATTGCCGACGCGCCTTCCCGCAGCGAAGCGCCTCAAGGGCGCGGGGTCCGCCTGAGATGGTGATCAAC
>JACESO010000103.1 GCA_013911745.1 Sphingobium sp.
GCGGCGACCTCTGTCAAAACTCATGCCCTGTTAGTCACTTTCGCTTCGCCCCAAGACCAATCGGACAAACATGTCGGGCGAATGACATGCAGAATCCACCGCAAAGGCGGGTTTGGGAATCACTATAACAACTTTTCAGGGCAGCGCGAATGATTTTCACTGCGAAGATCATGATCCGTTCTTCTTGGAAAAGGTGGGGCGTAGACTGAGCATTTCGCCGCGCTGGAGGGGCGTTTCGTCGCCGGTTGGCATCGGGCGAAAGCGTCGATTGCGGCGCAGGCGGTTTCGCCATAAGGGGAAAGCCATGACCGTTCATTTCCATGAAGAAGACCTGCCCGCCGGCGTGCTGGCGCCAGGGCCGATCGCCGTCGATACCGAGACGATGGGCCTTATCACCCCGCGCGACCGGCTGTGCGTCGTCCAGATCAGCGACGGCAAGGGCGACGAGCATCTGGTGCGCTTCAATCCCGGCAGCGATTATGCCGCGCCCAACCTGCGCGCCGTGCTGGCCGATCCGGCGCGGTTGAAGCTCTATCATTTCGGGCGGTTCGACATAGCGGCGATCCGGCATTATCTGGGCGTGGTGGCCGCGCCCGCCTATTGCACCAAGATCGCGTCGCGCCTCGTGCGCACCTACACCGACCGCCATGGCCTGAAGGAACTGGTGCGCGAACTGCTGGGCCAGGACATCAGCAAGCAGCAGCAGTCGAGCGACTGGGGCGGGCCGGTGCTGTCCGACGCGCAGAAGGACTATGCCGCGTCCGACGTGCGCTACCTGCACCAGCTTAAGGCCGAACTGGACAAGCGGCTGGTGCGCGAAGGGCGGATGGAACTGGCGCAGGCCTGTTTCGATTTCCTGCCGCATCGCGCGGAGTTGGATCTGGCCGGGTGGCCGGAGATCGATATCTTCGCGCATATGTAAGAGGAGCAGCGGGTCCGTGTCCGTCCAGGCCGATCAGCAACGCGACGTGCGCCGCCACTGGGCGCGGCCGGGCGGCAGCCACGACCGGCTCGTCGCGCTGCTGAAGAACTGGCTGCCGGTCGCCGTCGGCGTGTTCGCCGCGCTGTTGGCGACCGCGCCCTTCACCGGGCATGAGGGCGTCAGCTTCGTTCTCGACAAGAACAAGGTGGACGTCGCGAAGGAGCGGATGCGCGTGACCGAGGCGCTCTATCGCGGCGAGGACAGCAAGGGGCAGCCCTTTTCCCTGCGTGCAGGAAGCGCGGTGCAGAAAAGCTCGCGCGAGCCGATCGTCGACCTCAACGCCATGTCCGCGCGCATCCTGCTGTCCGACGGGCCGGCGGTGCTGACCGCGCAGAAGGGCCGGTACGACATGGAGACCGAGCGGGTCGGGATCGACGGGCCGGTGCAGTTCCAGTCGGCCGGCGGATATAGGCTGACCACGCGGGACGTGGGCGTCGACCTCAAGACCCGGCGGATGAAGAGCGCGGGACGGGTGGACGGCCGCATGCCCATCGGCGTGTTCAGCGCCGACCATCTGGAAGCCGACATGGCGGCGCGCACGGTGACGCTGAACGGCCGCGCGCGCTTGCGCATCGATCAAAATGGTCTCAAAGGGCAGAAGTGATGAAACGCACCCTGATCCTGACGTCCGCCGGCCTGATCGGCGTCGCGGCGACGATGCTCGCCGGGGCCGGCGCGCCGTCCTTCGCGCAGGTTTTCAAGAATCATGACAGCAACGCGCCCGTCAACTTCACCGCCGACCGGATCGAGGTGCAGGACCGCGCCGACCGCGTGCTGGTGTCGGGCAATGTCGAGGTGACGCAGGCGGGCATGACGCTGAACGCCGCGCGCATGACGGTCGCCTATCGCAACCCGCCGGGAACGGCTTCGAGCGGCGACGGCATGGGCGGGATCGAAATCGACCGGATCGACGCGTCGGGCAATGTCGTGGTGCGCAAGGCGGACCAGACGGCGCGCGGCAACGTCGCGATCTACGACCTCAACGCCAAGCTGATCACGATGCTCGGGAATGTCACGCTGACGCAGGGGGCCAACCGACTGACGGGCGGGCGGCTGGTGATGGACCTCAACAGCGGCCGGTCCACTGTGGATGGCCGGTCGACCGGCAGTGGCGTACCGGGCACGGCGACCAGCCCGAGCGGGCGCGTTTCGGGCACCTTTACCGTGCCCCAACGAAAAAATTAAAGGCGCTTTGGGCGGAGCCGCAGGCCGGGAGTAGCCGATTGCCGAGAATGTGGGTGGCCGCTGGCCTGCTGGGCGCATCTCTGGCGGCGCTGGCCGGGCCGGTGGCGGCCGAAACCTATCATGTCAACGCGCTGACCGGCGACGACCGGGCGGACGGCACGAGGCCTGAGCGTGCCTGGCGGTCGCTGGCGCGGGTCAACGCCTTTCCGCTGAAAGCCGGCGACAAGGTGATGCTGACCGCCGGGTCGGTGTGGCGCGAGCCGCTGACGCTCACCCGATCGGGCACGGCGTCCGCCCCGATCATCGTCGCCGCGACCGGGCAGCTGCCCCGCCCCCGCATCGAGGCGGGCGGCGTTTCGCCCCATGGCGTCGCCGTGCTGAACGCCGAATATGTGACGGTCAGTGGTCTGGAGGTCACCAACGACACGCCGGGCGGCGTAGCAGGTAAGGAATCGCGCTTCGGCATATTGGTGTCGGCGCAGGACCGGGGCGTGACGCGCGGCATTCGCATCGCCGACACCTATGTCCATGACGTGCGCGGCACCAACGCGCGCAAGGACAATGGCGGGATCGTGTTCCAGGCGCTGGGGCCGAAACGGCCGACGCGGTTCCAGGGCATCACCATAGAGCGGAACATCGTTTGGCGGGTCGATCGGTCGGGCATCGCCGGGATCAGCGATCAGGTGACGCGCGCGAACTGGTTCCCCAGTGAGCAGGTCGTCATCCGTGACAATCTGGTCGAGGATGTGGGCGGTGACGGCATCGTGCCGCGCGGCACGGACGGCGCGCTGATCGAGCATAATGTCGTGCGCCAGGCCGGAGCGCGCGCGCCGGGATACAGCGCTGGCATCTGGCAATGGAGCACGGACAACAGCCTGATCCAGCTGAACGAGGCGGCCCATACCCGCACCCGGTATGACGGGCAGGGGTTCGATTCCGATTTCAATTCCCGGCGCACGACGCTGCTCTACAATTTCAGCCACGACAACCAGGGCGGGTTCCTGCTGATCTGTTCGCCCAGGGTCGACGACCGCGACAATCTGGGCAATCGCGGCACGGTGGCGCGGTTCAACGTCAGCCGGAACGACGGCACGCGGATATTCCAGCTGGCGGGCAATGTGACGGACGCGCTGGTGGAGGGCAATGTCGTCCATGTCGGGGCGGCACTGGACGTGCAGATGGTGGTGGCGACGCAGTGGGACGGATGGGCGCGCGACGTGCGGTTCCGCAGCAACGCCTTCCGGGTCGCGGGAACGGCGCGCTATGGCCGCGAAGCCGGCCGCAGCGGCCCCGACTACCTGATCCAGCCGGGCTTTGCGCCCGCCGAGTATATCGCCTTCGACGGCAACAGCTTCCTTGGCCGCCATATCGATGTGCCGCAGGATCCTTCGGGGCGATATGACGCGACCTATGTGGCCCCGCCGGCCGACTGGGACGTGCCCGTCTTCGACCCGGCAAGGCCCGAAGGCTTTTCCGATTTCCTGATCCATCATCGCAGCTGGATGATGACGATGCTGCAGCGGGAATTGAACGCGCCCGTCAGGCTGCAGCAGGCGCAGCCCATATCGCTGTTCGAGGCGCGGCGTTAGGGCGCTGGCGTTAACCAAAGCTTTCACATGCAGTGCGGAACGGACCCATTCGCAGCGATCTTTGCTGCGTCCTTTTGAGGATTTTAACGATCCGGGTCCAGAATAGCGGCTGTATGAATCAGTGGGTTATCTTTTCCGGGATCAGGCTGCTGCCCGTTCGCAAGGGCGGACAGGGCGGAGCGCTGTCCGCCCTTGCGCCGGCAGCTTTGTTGCTGGTGGCGGGCCTCGCCGGGCTGGCTGCCGCGTCGTCTGCCGGGGCGGGCGGAACGGGCAGCTATGCGGTGATCGCGCCGCCGGGATCGACCCTGGCGGACAGCATCAACATCGTCCGCGCGGCGGATGGACGAATGGTTCAACCGGGCCGCTTCGCCAACATCGTGATCGCCCGGTCGGACCGCAGCGATTTCCCCGACGCCTTGCGCCGCGCGGGCGCCTGGGCCGTCATCGACGCGCCGTCGCCGGGCGGTTGTCTCGCTCCCCTTGTTGAGGACAGGCCATCATGATCATCGAGCTGGATACGCTGCGCGGGCAATTCGGACGTTTCCTCGTGCCGCTCTTCTGGGCGCATGTGCCGTTGCTGGCGTCGGTGGCGATGATGACCGGCCATTCGGCCGTCGGCGCGGCTGGGGCGGGGGCGGTGCTGGCCGCCGCCTGTCACCTGACATGGCGGCGAAACGGCACCGCGCCCGTCACGCGCTATCTGTCCGCCATCGCGCTGATGGGCGAACCGGCCATCCTGCTGGTCCTGCTGCGCGGCCATGCGTGGCAGATGGACATGCACATGTATTTCTTCGCGATGCTGGCGTTGACCATCGCCTGGTGCGACAAGCGCGCGATCCTGGCGGCCGCCACGGCGACGGCGCTGCACCACCTGCTCCTGCTCTACTTGCTGCCCTATGCCGTGTTTCCGGGCGCGGGCAATCTGGGCCGGGTGCTGCTGCACGCCGGCATCGTGGCGTTCCAGACGGCGGTACTGGTGTGGTTGAGCGACATGCTGGTCGAGAGCTTTGCCCGCAACCAGCAGATGGGCGAGGAGATATTGGCGAAGAATCTGGCGCTGGAGGACCGCACCCGCGAGGCGGAGGATGCGAACCGGGCCAAGAGCCTGTTCCTGGCGAATATGAGCCACGAGATCCGCACGCCGATGAACGCGATCCTGGGCTTTTGCCATCTGGTCCTGCGCACCGACCTCAACCCCAAGCAGCAGGATTATATCGGCAAGATCAACCAGGCGGGCATGTCGTTGCTGCGGCTGATCAACGACATATTGGATTTTTCCAAGAATGAGGCGGGCAAGCTGACGCTGGAACTGCGCCCCTTCGACCTGCGCCGGGCGATCGAGAACCAGATCAACATGGTCGCCGAAACGGCCGAGACGAAACGCGTGTCGCTGGAGACGCGGATCGCGGCCGACATGCCCGATCGGCTGGTGGGTGACGAGATGCGGTTCGGACAGGTGGTGCTGAACCTGCTGAGCAATGCCGTCAAATTTTCGGAAGGCGGGCGGGTGACGATCAGCGCCGGCGTCGAATCGCAGGATGAGGACGGGACGATGATCGCGCTGACCGTGCGCGACACGGGTATCGGCATGACGGAAGAGCAGCAGCGATCGCTGTTCCACAGCTTCACCCAGGCGGACAGTTCGACCACGCGCCGCTTCGGCGGCACCGGCCTTGGCCTCTTCATCTGCCGGCAGATCGTCGAGCGGATGGGCGGCGACATAAGGGTCGAGAGCGCGCCGGGCGAGGGCAGCAGCTTCCTGTGCCGGATGCGCATGGCGCGGGCGGGCGGGACAGCGGCAGGCGACGACGCCGTGCCCGACCATGTTCGGACGCTGCATGTGCTGGCGGCTGACGACAATCCCGCCTCGCGACAGATACTGCACGACATCTTTGCCGGGTGGGGCATGGCCGTCGAACTGGTGGCCTCGGGCGACGAGGCGCTGGCGGCGGTGCAGGCCGCCGATCAGGCAGGAAGCCCCTATGACCTCGTGCTGCTGGACTGGAAGATGCCGGGCATGGACGGAGCCCAGGTGGTCGAGGCGATCCAGGCCGCGCCGTTCCGCGGCGAGCGCCCCCGGACCTGCATCATCACTGCCTATGGCGCGGACGAATTCCGGGCCGGCGCGCGCGACGATCATGTCGCCGCCTTCCTGACGAAGCCGATCGCGCCAGACACGCTGCTGGACAGCATCGCGGGCCTCTTCGCGCGGACGGAACCGGTCGCCGCCGTCGCGGCCGATGCAGGCATGGTGCCGCGGGTCGCCGAGGGGCTGCGCGGCCTGACCGTGCTGCTGGTCGAGGATAATGAGATCAACCGCGAGATCGCGGTGGAATTGCTGACCGATGGCGGTTTGCAGGTGGATGTGGCCGAAAATGGCCGGGTCGCCTGCGAGAAGATGGAGCAGCAGGGCGAGCGCTATGCCGCCATATTGATGGACGTGCAGATGCCCGAAATGGACGGCATCGCCGCCACGCGCGCGATCCGGGAGCGCTGGCCGTCCGATCGGCTGCCGATCGTCGCGATGACGGCCCATGCCTATGAGGAGGAGCGGCTGCGCTGCCTGGACGCGGGGATGGACGATCATGTCGCCAAGCCCGTGGACCCCGCGACGCTGATGCGCACGCTGGAGCGCTGGCTGCAACCTGCGGGCCATGCACCGCAGCCAGCGCTCGAGAGCGGGAAGCCCGCCCCGTCCCTGCTGCCCGATCAGTTGCCGCCCTTCGACCTGTCGGCCGCGTTGCAACGCGTGAACGGGAAAGCGGCGCTGCTGCGCAAGCTGATCCTGAGCTTCGCCCGGAGCTATGCCGATGTCGGGCGCGACCTGCGCACCTATATCGGGGTTGGACTGCTGCCCGACGCGCATCGCCTGGCGCACAGCCTGAAGGGCGCGGCGGGATCGCTGGAGCTGGCGGCCGTGCAGGACATCGCGGCCGAGCTGGAGCGGATGCTGGCGGCGGGCGAGGTGGAGCAGGCGCGAGTCGCGATCGTGCAGCTTGAGGCGGCGATCGCGCCCGCCGTTGCGGCGGCGCGGACGCTGGAGCCGGGGGATGCGGCTGCGTCCGTTCCGTTGGTCCCACCCGCCGATAGCGCCATGGTGGATGCGCGCCGGATCGACCTGCGCGACCTGCTGTGTCGTCGCAGCCTTGGCGCGCGGGCGGCCTTCGCGCGCTTCGCCGACGCGATGGGGCTGGACGAGGGACAGCGACGGGGACACCCGATCCACCAGGCGCTGGACAGGCTGGATTATGAAGCCGCCCTGTCCCTGCTGGACGCGGAGAGGGCCACCGGCCGTGAAGGTGTGCCGTCATGAGCAAGGGAACCATCCTGATCGTCGACGACGAGATTTCCAACATCGAGATCATGAATGCGGTGCTGGAAGAGGACTATGAGGTCTGCTTCGCCACGTCGGGACGGGAGGCGTTGGAGGTCGTGAAGACCGCGCAGCCGGACCTCGTGCTGCTGGACGTGCTGATGCCCGGCATCGACGGGTTCGAAGTGTGCCGCCGGTTGAAGGCCGATCCGCTGCTGACCGACATCCCCGTGATCTTCACAACCGGCCTTGGCGACACGGAGGACGAGATGCGCGGCCTGTCGCTGGGCGCGATCGATTATGTGACGAAGCCTGTGCAGCCCGCCATCCTGCGGCGACGGGTGGGCAACCATGTCGAGCTGAAGCGGCTGCGCGATCAGCTGGCGACGATGGCCGTGACCGATGCGCTGACGGGCCTGAGCAACCGCCGCCATCTGGAACGGTCGCTGGATCTGGAGGCGGCGCGCCTCGCCCGGAGCGGCGACTGGCTGTCGGTGGTGATGCTGGACATCGATTTCTTCAAGCAGTTCAACGACACCTACGGCCACCCGGCCGGGGACCGTTGCATCATGATGGTGGCGGCGGCGCTGGTCCGGGCGGTGAAGCGCGCGACCGATTTGCCCGCGCGCTATGGCGGGGAGGAATTCGCCTGCATCCTGCCCGGCCTGGACGCCGCCGGCGCGGAGATGGTCGCCAACGACATCCGGCTGCAGATTCAGTCGCTCAACATCCCGCATGAAGGATCGCAGGTCAGCCCCTACATCACCGTCAGCATCGGCGTCGCGAGCGCCCGCTGTACCCCGCAGGCGGCGTCCGACCGGTGGATCGCGGAAGCCGACCGGCAGCTCTATGTCAGCAAGCAGCGAGGGCGCGATCGCATTTCGGTGACGCAGTTCGACCATGAGGCGGTGCGCCGCCGGGCCTGAGCCCGGCCGCGCGCGCGCCGTGTCAGGCCTTGATCCCGACGCTGCGATGTTCGGCGGCGGAGCGGTAGATCGCTTCGATCACGCGCATGTCGGCGAGGCCTTCTTCACCCGGCACGATGGGCGTGGCGTTGGTCAGGATGCATTCGGCCAGATGATCGAGCTGCCCGGCGAACTGCGTCTTTGCCGCCGCCGGCAGCACGCGGGGGGTGGCGACGCCGTCCTTGCGGATGGTCATGCTCTGGCCCTGATAGGGCGTGGCCGGCTCCATATCGATATAGCCCTGCGTGCCGATCACCCGGTAGCTGTTGTGCGACGAGCTGTAGCTGGACACGCAATTGGCGATGATGCCGGAGGGGAAGCGCAGCATGAAATTGATGCGGTCCTCCACCGTCTTGAAACGCGGATCGTTGCGGTCGGTGGATTCGACCGCGCTCACTTCCACCGGCTCCTCGCCGGTCAGGTAGCGCGCGGCGTTGAGGCTGTAGATGCCGATGTCCATCAGCGAGCCGCCGCCCGACAGCGGCCGGTCCAGACGCCACTGGTTGGGCTGAGCGGGAAAGCCATGTTCGGCGGTGATGAGGCGCGTCGGGCCGACATGGCCGCTGCGCGCCAGGTCGATGGCGAGGCGATTATATTGCTCGAAGCGCGAGCGGTAGCCGATCATCAGCTTCTTGCCCGCCTTCTTCGACGCGGCGATCATCGCCTGGCATTCCGCGACCGAAATCGCCATCGGCTTTTCGCACATGACATGCTTGCCCGCCTGCGCCGCGCGGATGCTATATTCGGCATGCATGCTGTTGGGCAGGACGATGTAGACGGCGTCAATGTCGGGATTGTCGCGGATGCGGTCGAAATCCGCATAACTGTATCGGTGCGTCTTGGGGATATTATATTGCGCCCCATATTGTTCCAGCTTGGCGGGCGTGCCGCTGACCAGCGCCACCAGCCGGGCGCTGTCGCAGCCGGCGAAGTTCGGCATGATCTGGCGCGTGGCATAGGAGCCGAGGCCGACGACCGCATAGCCGATCTTGCGGTTCTGGGCGAAGGCGCGGGGTGCGCCGCTTCCGGCCAGCGCCAGTCCTGCGCCGATGCCGCCGATCAATGCCCTGCGCGAATGCTCCATGCCTTCAACCCTCCGACAAATGGGGCACAACGCCATGCCCCTGTTCTTGCTCCGCACATCCTATAGGATAGTAAATCGCGGAGGGGTAGTCAGGCGTGCTGCATCCAGCCGAAATGACCGGCGGCGATTGCGACCTGCGTGCGATTGCGCACGTTGAGCTTGCGCATGAGGGCGGTCATGTGGACCTTCACCGTGGCTTCGGCCATGCCGAGTTCATAAGCGATCTGCTTGTTGAGCAGGCCGGAATGGACGCAGCGAAGCACCTTCATCTGGGTCGGGGTGAGGTGGGGAGCGGGGATGGGCTGCGCGTCTGTGATCCGGCGATCCTGCGGATCGTGCCTGTGC
>JACESO010000104.1 GCA_013911745.1 Sphingobium sp.
CCCTGTGGTACAGGAATATCTGAATTTTATCATAGTAGATAGGGACAGATATGAGGAAAGTTTCAGCTGCCTTTACAATCTTGGTACTGACTTTTGCGTCTGCCGGCGCGGCTCAGGAGGGACACAAGGAATCCAAAAATACCGGACCGGATTCAGTTCGATCTATTGCCTCCCAACCAGCTAAAGACGTTGGAGCGGTAAAGCAGGATATCCCACCCGTTCTCTTAAGCGCTTCTTCTAACCCATACGATCGGGCATCGACCCGCACCTGCAACGAGATAAAGCGTAATATCGCTGAGTTGGACGATGTTCTCGGACCGGATTTCGATGTAGGAGCGGACCGTAACGAAAATCGTCTTGGTAAAGTAGCGGAAGCTGGTGGAAAGACGATTGTCAACTCGATCATACCCTTTCGTGGCTTGGTGAGGGAAATAACAGGCGCAGCCCCAGCGCAACGTCGCCTGAATACCGCAATCGATGCGGGGTTTGCGCGGCGGGGCTTTTTACGGGGAGCCGCCATATCCCGAGGCTGTCGTCTCTGATGAGCTCACGGCAACAAGCTCAGCATTAAAAGGTGGGTTAGAGGACGAGATACGAGGCGCGCCGCCAGATGTCCGGGAGCGATGCCGGCAGGAGCGCAGCCGTCCACAGATCGAGGACCTGCGCGTCGCGATCGACAATGCCCTTCGCCGCCTGTCGCCCAAATCGGCGATGGCCCAGGCGCTCGCTTATGGCCGCCGGCGCTGGGAGGCGCTCACCCGCTTCCTCGACGAGGGCACGGCCGAGATCGACAACAACATCGCCGAGCGGTAAGCGGTGTCTGAAGGCCGCATCTGCCACGTAGCGCGCTAAGCGAGGAGCTGTGGCTTCACGCGGTATATCGGGACGCGGCCCATCCGATGATTGCGCCGCCGATGATGCCACTGGCCAGGATGGGGACGTAGGATTTGGTGATAATGGCGTCTGGTAAGCTGATCAGCAATCCGACCAACACACCGACGGCAACAGGGGGGGATTGGCATCCTTATAAGCGGGATCAGAAATCCGATTGCAAAACGGCTGCAGAAAGCCGCGATGAGAGCGGCCTTCTTGTCCGGGAAGTCCATCGGCAGCATGAGGGCAACGTCAACGCAGCCGAAGAGGACGCCCGCTATTAATCCCACCAGGATCGGATTCATCGCTAGCTCCCTTCGCACGCGATCGTAGCGGACAGCTTACATGATCGTTTGACGCCCGCAATGAGCGGTTTTGCTGCGAGGTATCAGGCGGCTTGCGCGATCATCGGATCGCCAGGCTGCCAAGCCCACGGCATCAACTCATCCCAGCGCGATGCCGGCCAGAAGCACCATCGGCCGCCAACCTGAAAGGGATCGTCGAACGGCTCGACACGGTGCGCGACATCGGGATCGTGGCCATCGGGCACGACGCATCCATGCCGCCCGCTATGCCGTCATCGCGCGAACCGCCGGCATCGCCATCGTGCTATCACCAACTCGTGGCGCTACGGCAGTCCATCGCAGGTCTAAACGGAGGGGACACAAATGGGATCAGGCGGATCCCAAGAAGTCATCCGACGGCGCAGCGAGCGGCCGCACGCTTCGCGCGCCAGCTTCGCAGCAGTTCGATCTGTTTTGAGTGTGCATCATCAACGGGCGAAGGTTCATACCGAGGGGGCGAATCGACCGACAGGATCCGGGATGCTGTTCCCTTGGCTGGTACGCTGTTCGTTTGATCCAAGAGTGCGCGCAGCATCTGCCGCCCTCTCACCACGCGGCTTTTGATCGTGCCGACGGGAACCCGCTCGATTGTGGCCGCCTCCTCGTAGCTTAGCCCCTCGATCCCGATGAATCGAATGCACCGCTGCTGCTCAGGCGTCAGGCGCGGCCACACGCGGCGGACATCGCTCAACGTCACGACCGATTCCTGATTTGACGCCACCGGAACATCGATGAGTTCGGCGGTCTCGCCCGCTTGTCCTGCGCCTCGACGACGCACCTGTGACAGAAAGGAGTTGTGGAGGATACGGAAGGTCCAAGCCTTCAAATTCGTACCGGGCTCGAACGACGCGCGGCTGCGCCAGGCTTTCAGCAAGGTTTCCTGAACAAGGTCCTGTGCAGTATCGGGGTTTCTGGCCAGCGATCGCGCGTAGCTCGCCAGCCTGGGCATCAGGTCGCTCAGTGCAGCACCGAAGTCACGCCACTCCTCAGTCGGTACATGCAGTTCGTGATCCGGTTGTTCCGACACGCAAAAGCCCTTGCTCGATCGAACCAGGGGTGCCGATTATACACCGACTGGTTTACTTGTTCGGGAACGCCGCCTCCTTTGGATTGTTCCACTCCTCAGCGATGAAGCCCGATAGGCGAACGAGCGCGCGATAGGGCAAGGGTGGGGAATCGGGTATGCGGAAGGTTGGGCAGCAGGAAGTCAGCGCCTCTGCCTGCTCGAAAACCAAGCCCAGCCTGCAGGCAGCACCGCAGACGCCATCAACATTGCGCCGACAACATCATGGTCGCGCTGAAGGATCGCGCCAGCGACCAGCAGGCCGGCCGACAGGACGTTGGGATCGGCGCGCCGGGGCGATGCCGGAGTTGAGGAAACCGCGCCTCCCTGCAATTCGATCGGCAGCGCGCCCGACCGCGCAACCCGCTCGGCGAAGGCCACCAGCTCGGGCGAGGCGGCGGCCAGACGGCCAAGGCTCGTGGCCAGCCGGCGTCCGCCCCGCTTGAGGCCGGCGGGGCCGATCCGCTCCCGCAACAGTTCGCGCGCGATCGGTGCGGCGCGCGCCGCGATGTCGAAGCCGGGATCGAGCCGTCGCACGAAACCTTCGGCGATCAGCAGGGTGCGCAGCAGCAGGGCGAGGTCGGGTGGCAGCGCCAGGCGGTAGGTGCGCAGCAGCGCGAACACGCGTCCGAAGATGTCCGCCAGCTCGATCTGCCGGAGTACTGCCCCGCGGAACTGGCCGATCAGCGCGTCGAGGTCGCGGGTCAGCGCCTGGCGATCGACGTCGGTTTCGCCCGACCATTGAAGCAGCACGTCCGTCACCGATCGCGTGTCCTCGCTCGCGATGGCAAGGACGAGCGTGACAACCTCGTTCCGCCGGGCGGGACTGAGCACGCCGACCGCGCCAAAGTCGATGAACGCCAGCGACCCATCGGCCAGGACGAAGACGTTGCCGGGATGGGGGTCCGCGTGGAACCGGCCGTTGAAGATGATCATCCGCAGCACCGCATCGGCGTATCTGCTGGCGACGTCCGCACCGCCCTCACCCGCCCCGTCGAGGATCGCGCGGACCGGCATGCCGTTAAGCCGCTCCTGCACGTTCATCCGGCGGCCGACCTGATCCCAGTAGAAGGCGGGCGTGCGAACGCCGAGCGGCTGCAGGAAGGCGCCGATGCTCTCGCAGGCTGCTGCTTCGGCGCTGAGGTCCATTTCCTGCGACAGGCTCTCCGCGAAGAACCGGAGCAGGTCGTCGGGCTTGAGGCGGCGAATCTCCGGTGAGTGCCTCGCCGCGAGCCGCGCGACGCGGCGGAGCAGCTTCAGGTCGGCATCGACGCGTTCCGCGATCCCCGGCCGGCGCACCTTGACCACTACCTCGGTTCCGTCGAGCAGGGTGGCACCATGAACCTGCGCGATCGAGGCCGCGGCGATCGGCTCGCGGTCGAAGCTCGCGAACACGTCCGCGATCGGGGAGCCAAGCGCGGTCAGGATCGTCGACTCCAGCGCCTCGAACGGCAGCGGGGTAACCCGGTCCTGCAGCGTCGACAGCGCGCGCACCCATTCCGGCCCGAGCAGGTCTTCACGGGTCGCGAGCACCTGCCCCAGCTTGACCGCGACAGGTCCAAGGTCCCGCAGCAGCGCGACGACCCGCTCGGGCGTACCGACGTCCACCGGCTGCTCCGAGCGACCGGGCAGCAGACCCAAGCGCGAGGCGAGCCCGTTCAGGCCGTGGCGCCCCATGATCTGGATAAGCTCGGCCAGGCGCGCGCGCTCACCGATCTGAGGCTCGTCGTCCGTGGTGGGCATCACGCGCTGCAATCATCCCCCTGCCGCGGGCGGCAGCCATCAAGAAACAGGTCGATACCGCGTGTGACACGATCGCGCGCCGCCTCGTCATACGCTGGCGGAGACAACCCCAGCGCTGCACGGCGCATGGGGGCGACCACGACGAGCGTGACGAACTGCTCGGCAGCAAATACTGGGTCGGCCAGCGAAAGCTCTCCCTTGGCATTGGCATGGGCGAGAATCGATGCCACCCACTGGACGGCCCGCTGGTAACCGAAATCGTGGATGTTCGCCGCAAGCGCGGGAAAGCGCACGGCTTGCGCGATGACGACACGTTCCATGGAAGCGATCCGGGGCGTCAGGAGCCACTCGAGCAGGCGATCGGCGATCACGCGCAGTCGCGGGCCGATGTCGGGTTCATCACTGCCGGAGGGTTCGAGCGCGCGCAGCTGCGTGTCGATCTCGTCGAGGATCACCGCCTCAAACACGCGCGCCTTGCTGCCGAAGCGCGCGTACAGGGTCCGCTTGGAGATGCGCGCCTGTTCGGCGATCATGTCGGCACTGGCGCCGTCGAACCCGTGTTCGAAGAACAGTTCGCGGGCGCTCTTGAGGATGTGTGAGGTCAGGCGGAGCGCGGCCTCAGTCGTCGGTCTGCCCATCTTCCTTGGGCGCCGCCCCTTTCTATCTTCATCGCTCATCTCGTTCTCCTGGATCGAGGATAGCGCGATCCGGACCGGTTGACGAGAAATCACGCCGGGACGGCCGGCCGCCTGCCATCCCGAGCTCAGCCCAGGACTGTCCTATCGTCTCGCGGTCGATCACTGCCGTGACCCCGGCTTGTAGGTCGGGAGGGACGGAGCACCCACTCCCAGCCCCTCCTGATCGATGCGAACGGCCGTATCCCTGACAGCACCGACCTTGTTCCTTGCTGAACGAATGGTCTCACGCAGTTGGGCCTGTTTGGCAGTCGCGCTGCGGATCGTGGGCCGAACCGCCTCTACGCGCGCCGTAAATTGCTCAGCTCCGTCTCGAGCGTTCAGCAACGTGCGGTTCGCTTTCGCGAGAACGGTCGCGCGACGTTCGTCCAGGACAGCTCTCAACCGTTGTGCGCTGTCGCCGGATCGTTGCAAGGCGTTCCCTACGGCCACGACGCGACCGCGCGCGCCGGAAAGCTTATCGGACGCCCCTCCGGCCCTGTCTGCCCAACCGGCGGAACTCTCCGCGAGCGCCGCCAGCCGATCGCTGGCCCGCTGCTGCTGAGCGGCGCCGAGGTTGCGCGTGACAGAGTCCACGGTGCGGCTGATCTTCTCGACCAGTGCAACGGGGTCCCCTCCGCCGCTAAGGAGCCCGCCTTCCTTGGCGGGGATGACGGGAAGCTCCCCGTCGTTCGCCGCAACGATCGGGGGCGCACCAGACCGGGCGCCATCGAGGCTGATGTTCGCGGTTCCGGTAAGTGCCGATCGTGCGAGCGACGCTTTCACGCCTGCGACGACGGGGATTCGAGGCTCGAGGCTGACGGTCACGAGAACCGCTGACGGGTCCTCCTTGTCGAACCGTATCGACGTGACATGGCCGGCCGGAACGCCCGAGAAGGTCACCGGCGACCCCTTCTCCAGACCGGCAACGCTTCCAGTAAAGCGGATCAGATAGGGATTTCCGTCTCCATCGCGCGCATCGAACAACCACAGCGTGAAGATCAGGAGCGTGCCCAGCAGAAAGCCGGTCACCACGAGCACCAGAAATTTGTTCGACCGCGTTTCCATGGACGACGAACAGGATAGGTCGAGGTTCGAGAATGTAAACCGTACTGTTCCTTTGATAATCTCTTGATGTGCCGGGGCGACCAGGTGGAGACTACCGCTCGAGAGGAGCTAGCGCATGGGCGAGGATTGGATGCTGCAACCGGCCGGGATTCCGTGGAGCAACTGGCTCGCGATCGAGCTGATCTCGGCGGGTGACGGGTTAAGCTCGATGAGGATCGCCTGGCGTCAGGATCTGGCCGACGACGACGAGGTGCTTGCCTCCGGTGTCCTGACGAGCCTCATCGATCAGGCATGCGGCGTGGCGGTGATGTCCCGGCTGGGCAAGCGGCTGGCGATCTCGACGCTAAACCTGAAGGTGGACCACATCCGTCCCATTGCGACGCGATGTGCTGCAACGGCATGGGCGCACTGCTACGACGCAACCGACCATCTGGCGTTCGTCCGTACCGAGGTCTGGGACACCGACCCCTCCCATCTGACCGCGACAGCCCAGGGCGTGTTCTCGATCAACCGGGTCGCGCTGTGACGCCGGATCGCCCGCCGGCATGCCCGACGCCGGGCAGCTTCGCCCAGATGCTCGACGCCATGATGACGGAACGCGAGGGCCGTTTCGTGCTTGAGCCCGCAGGCGACCTGATCGGCAATCCGATGCTGCCCGCACTTCACGGTGGCGCGATCACCTCGTTCCTGGAGCTGTCGGCGGGGTTGACCCTGCTGCGCACGCTGGCTCTCTCGCGGCCTCCGCGGTTGATCAGCACCCATCTTCAGTTCTTCTCGGCGGCACGGCAGGCACCCCTGCGCACCGCCCCGGCGATCAGACGCGTCGGGCGACGCGTCGCGGCGATGGAGGCTGAAGCGTTCCAAGAGGGCAGAGCAGAGCCCGTCTGCACCGCGCAGTTTGAATTCGCCCTAGTTGCTTGAGGCCTTCAGGCGGCGGAAACCGAAAACACCAGCTTCTTCAGCCAGTCGATTGCTCCATCGGCCCGCCGGTCGTGCGTGGCCATGCTGAGCTGGATGGCGGGATTTGGGGTATTCTCCAGGTTCGCGAAACCGAACGGCTTTTCAGCCCGCGCTGTTCACTCTGGTGAAAGCGCGAGCGGCTATATCTGACCGTCACTCGCCTGTATGTGGCGGCCGCCGGGTGCTGGACCGCCCCCCCCCGGCGATCTAGAAGGTGTAGGTCAGCCCGACCGCGGCGGCGAGCTGGTCAGCATCGCCCACGTCGCTGACTATAGGGCTGCGCTTGTACTTGCCCAGCATGCGACCATAGAGCACGCCGGCCCCGAGTCCGAAGCCGCGACGGAGGTCGCCACTCAGGCTTTGCAGGATGAAGGCGGACAGGTTGTACCGCTTCCAACCGCTGTCATTGATAGAATAGGTCCGCAAGCCGCTAGCGAGCGACCCTGCGGGCGTGACCGCGAAGTAGGTGCGGCCGTAGCCCTTCCCCACATAGTCCGCCGAAGCTCCGACCGAAACAAGCGTGCGGGTGGACAGCGGCGTCGCGTAGTTGATCTGCGGCGTCACGACGTAGCTGTCGTGAACGTCCGACAGGTCGTGGACATAGGCCACGCGGACGGTCAGCGTGTCGTAATCGCTGGTGATCACGCCCGTCCGGCTGATCCCGACATAGCCGCCGGCTTCCCACGCGGTGTCGATCTTGCCGAGTGCACGCACTTGGAGGTTGTCGACCTTGTTGGTCCGGTCAAGCCGCGCCGCGCCGATCACGCCAAGCTCGACGTTGGTACCTGGTCCCGAGCGGCTCGGAATCAGGTTCACATACAGTTGAGTGCCGCGCGTGAAGAAGTCATGGTCGGCAACCTTGCCGATCAGAACCACTCCGGGGGTGATGTTGTTCTTGTCGGCCCCTTCATAGTCAGGCAGCGTGGCCGCGCCCACGCCGATCGTTAGGCGGGAACGATCGGGGGCGCCGGTGTCCTCCGACTGCGCGCGTGCCGGCACGGCCGAGGCCAGGCCGAATGCAAAGGCCGCCGCGGTTCCAAGGGATGTCAAACCTTGCACTTTCATCAGAAATCGTGGGCCTCCCTGCCCCTGTTCGGTTCTTTGTGAGAACACGGTGGAAACGCTCAGACGAAGCGTCTATGATACGAAACGGTTTACATATTACAAGGTTGCAGAGTGGCTGACGCGCAGACCGAGTGCGGCGAGCATGGGTCCGACAGGCAGGGATCGGACGAGCGCAGCCGGGATGGGTCTCGATCCGATCAAGGGGGCGACGACCGGAAGGACGAGGACGGCAAGAAGGACAACAAGCCCGGGCTTCTCGAGCGTTATCCGATCATCCGCTACGTCCTGATCGGAGCCCTGATCCTCGGGATTGTCGCGGCGGCTTTCTGGTACATCAACTATCGGCAGCGGGGCCAGTACCTGCAGTCGACCAACAACGCCTATGTGCGCGCGGACTTCGTGACCGTCTCACCGAAGGTCGGCGGCTATGTCGAGCGTGTCCTCGTCGCCGACAACCAGCCCGTCCGCCGCGGCCAGCTGCTCGCCGTCCTCGATCCTCGTGACTACCGCGCCAATGTCGAACAGGCGCAAGCCCAGATCGCCGCTGCCGGCGCCAACATCACGACCGCGCGCCGGACGCTTGACGAGCAGCAGGCCACGGTCGCCCAGGCCGCCGCCCAGGTCGCGAGCGCCGCGGCTGCCGCGGCAGCGGCAGAGAACGAGGTAAGACGTTACGAACCGCTTACCCGCACAGGAGCGGAATCGCGCGAGCGCCTCGCCAACCTTGTCCTGCAGCGTGATCGAGCCGGCGCGGAGCTGCGCGCGCAGCGCGCGGCCTACCTCGCCGCCCGTCGCAGTGTCGCGACACAAGCGGCTCGCATCGACCAAGCGGAGGCGCAGCGCGGCACCGCGCAGGCGCAGCTTGCGCGCGCCTCGACGGATCTCGGCGCCGTCGAGATCCGCAGCAGCATCGACGGCGTTGTCGCCGACAAGGCGGTGCGGGCCGGGCAATATGTCCAGCCGGCGACCCGGCTGATGTCGGTGGTGCCGGTCGATCAACTGTACATCGAGGCTAACTTCAAGGAGACGCAGGTCGCGCTGATGCGCGTCGGACAGCCGGTCACCATCAAGGTGGATGCACTGGACGGCGCCGAACTGCGAGGCCGGGTCGCCAGTTTCTCTCCGGGGACGGGCGCGCAGTTTTCACTGATCCCGCCTGAGAACGCCACCGGCAACTTCACCAAGATCGTCCAGCGGGTGCCCGTGCGCATCAGCATCGAGGCGGGCCCGGAGGCGCGCCGGGTGCTGCGTCCCGGTCTGTCGGTCGAGGTCACGGTCGATACGATCGGTGCCAAGGGCAGCCGGGAACGGATCGAGCAGGAAACCAAGCGTTTGAAGCGCGGCGAGACGCAGGACCCGCGCTGATGGCAGCCCAACGCGCAGGCCTGCGCGATTGGCTCGCCGTCGCGGCTGGCACGATCGGGTCGTTCATGGCGCTGCTCGACATCTCGATCGTCAATGCGGCCTTGCCAACCATCCAGGGCGAGATCGGCGCGAGCGGAACGGAGGGCACCTGGGTCGCGACCGCCTATCTCGTAGCGGAGATCGTCATGATCCCGCTCAGCCCCTTCCTCGTA
>JACESO010000105.1 GCA_013911745.1 Sphingobium sp.
TGCGGCACCACCGGGACAGGCAGCGCATTTACGTCGGCAATCACGCGGAAGATGTTGCGCAGATAAAGTGCGCGCGCCTGCACCGGGATGTCGGACGCGGGATAATGAAGGCCAAAGAAGCTCTCGATCCCCGGCCGCAGCGCCTCCGCCACGACCTCCCCGTCCCCGCTGCCGGAGAAGCGATAGACCATCACCCGGTCGAAGCCCGTCAGCGCCCGCACCTGCCGTGCGCCGTCCCGCAGGAAGGCTGCCATCCCTTCGACCTGACCGAGGCGCGCGACCATCGAACGGACCGTGCTGCTCGCCTCCATCTCGTCATGGCTGGCGGGTTCAGCCTCGATCACCACAAGCTGGCCGGAGAAATGCACTGCAACGTCGAATGCGGGGCCGCCGTCCATGAGGGCGAGGGAGAAGACGCGCTCCACCGCATCGGGTCCGCGCAGCAGGGTGATGCGATTGCGCAGCGTGTGGATGGCGTCCGCGCTCAACACGGCGCTGACCGGTTTGCCGAGCATCTCTTCCGGAGACAGGCCGATGAAGTCGGCAGCGTTGGCCGAAACCCGCGAGACCAGCCAGTCGGCAGTCAGCGCGATCAGGAACCCGAACGGCTGGACCGTCCCCAGCACATGGATGGGTTCGCGGTCGCAATTGGTGAGGTCCACCGCCGCAGGCGGCGCCATATCGGACTTAGCCATGGGCAGGCGCCATATCGGCGCCGGCGGACCGCGCGAACAGGGCGAAGGCGGCCCGGGCGCCCTGCACGGCGTCACCGAGCCAGCCTTCGCCGCCTTCCTCCGCCGCGCCATCGAGCGCGCGCTGGAAGGCGATCCAGTCTCCCTTGCCATGTGCGGCGGACAGATAGGCCTTTGGCAATCCGTCGCCCACCTGCCGCGCCAGCATCGCCCCGCCCAGCCGCGACCCTTCCAGCGCGTAGCGCAGGCCCCAACGGAACCCGTCCGTTCCCGCATCGGCCAGCGGCAGCGGGTCTGGATAGGCGCTATCCAGCTCGGCCAGATCCTGCGCCAGCAGCGGCAGGCGCGGCGTATCGGGACGAGCGAGCGTTTCCAGCGTGCCGAGCGCGCGCGCCTGCGCCGTCAGGAAGTCGATATAGCTGGCGCGCGAACCAAGGTCATAGCCGGAAAAGACCATGTCGACCCGTCGATGATCCTCCATCGTCGCTTCGCGCAGGGCCTGGCGAACATGGCCGGTGGTGGAGGCTTTCGTCACGCAATCGTCCTAGGGCCATGTCAACGCGGTCGCATTGATCTCAATTAACAATATTGCCCCGGACCGGCTTTAATTCGGTCATCACGGCGCGAATTTTCCTACTTTGGGTCGCTCTGCGTCCCCTGTCCAGAGCCTTGCCTTCCTTTCTGATCGCTGACGGCGGGGTTCAGTCTTGCGACATCCGGGCGGTCCTAGAAGGAGTGTCATGGCGGACATCCCCCTCGTCCGCATCGAGGAAAGACAGGACGATGTTGAGGAAGATGATGCTGGCGGGCCTGATGACCGCCACGGTAATGGGCGGCATTGCACCCGCCCTTGCGCAGGACGCCCCGAGCCGTGGCGATCGCGGCGAGCGGAGCGCGCGTCCGGACGGCGGCGGGTGGCGGGGAGGTCCGGCAGGGCAGCCCGGACGGTCGGAAGTGGGTCAGCGTTGGCAGCAGCGCGGACCCGATCGCGCCGACAGGGCCGTGACGCAACCAAGGCCGGACATGCAGGCGCAGCGCTGGCACCAGCGTGGCGACGACCGGCCGGGCCGTCCCACAGGCCAGCCGGGCATGGGCACGGATTGGCAGCAGCGGCGCGACAACGGCTGGCAAAGCGACGATGTACGCAACCGGCCGCAGGCGCCTGCCCGGCAGGACTGGCGAAGCGACCGGACGCAGGAGCGCCGCGACTGGCGCGATGATCGTCGCGATGATCGGCAGGACTGGCGTCAGGACCGGCGGGATGTGCGGCAGGACTGGCGACAGGACCGCCGGGACGACAGGCGCGACTGGCGCAACGATCGCCGGGACGACCGCGCCTGGAACGGCCAGAACTGGAACGGGGGCCGCCGGTTCGACGACCGCACCCGCTGGAGCACGCAACGGCGCTGGGACAATGGCTGGCGACAGGACCGGCGCTATGACTGGTACGGCTATCGCAACCGCTATGGCGACCGCTACCGCATCGGCCGCTACTATGCGCCGCGCGGCTGGAGCTACGGCTATCAGCGCTATTCGGTCGGGATCTTCCTGAACAGCCTGCTCTACGGCAACAGCTATTGGCTGGACGATCCCTATAGCTACCGCCTGCCACCGGCCTACGGCACGTTGCGCTGGGTCCGCTATTATGACGACGCGCTGCTGGTCGATATTCGCGACGGCTATGTGGTCGACGTGATCCATGATTTCTTCTGGTGATGTGGCATGCGGCTTCCTGAACTGGCCTTCAGGAACCACTGGCCCCGGGGCAGCGATGCTCCGGGGTCTTTTCATGGCCGCCGTCGCTGTGGCAGGACGGCGGCATGACAGAGACGATCGACGATGGCGGCATCGCTTCGCCGGCGCGCGCGGCCTTTGGCGAAAGCGTGCGCAGGCGGCTGGACCGCAATCCGATGGTCAGCCGCATCGACGCGGCTGACCTCGAAATCTACGGCCGGCAGAATTTCCTGAGCGCACAGGAGTGCGCGGAGATGCGCGCGCTGATCGATGCCAGCGCCAAGCCTTCGACGCTCTTTTCCGGCAGCGCCAACGCGGATTATCGCACCAGCCACAGCGGCAACCTGTCGCCCTGGAACCCGCTGGTGGAAAGCGTCACCGATCGGATCTGCGCGCTTACCGGCCTGCCGGCGACGCATGGCGAGACGCTGCAGGGGCAACGCTACACGCAGGGGCAGGAATATAAGGTCCATTGCGACTATTTCCCCCCGGCCGCCGACTATTGGCAGGCGATGCGCAAGACCGGCGGACAGCGGACCTGGACCGCCATGATCTATCTTTCCCCGGTGGAAGCGGGCGGCGAGACGCATTTCCCGATGTGCCAGTTCATGGTCCCACCGGTCGAAGGCATGGTTTTGATCTGGAACAATATGGATCGCGACGGCGCGCCCAACCGCTCCAGCCTGCATGCCGCCCGCCCGGTGGAGCGCGGCGTCAAATATGTCGTCACCAAATGGTTCCGGGAAAGGCCGTGGGGCTGATGACACCGGCCCGGCCATCGCCGTTACACTTTGCGACATAGATGACTGGAATCTGACAGCCCCATTCCCGGACCGTTCAGGGGAATGCGCGCATATCTGATCTCGTGGCGAAGGCTTCCCCAAGCCTTTGCCGAGACAGATGGGAGACGAGACCAATGCGTAAGTTCATCATCCTGGGCCTGCTGGCCGCGACCGTGGTGCCGAGCGTCGCTTCCGCCCAATCCTATGGCGAAGTGCGCCGCAGCGAACGACAACTGCGCGAAGAACAGCGCGACCTGCGCCAGGCGCAGCGCTATGGCGACCGCCGCGACGTGCGCGAAGCGCGGCGCGATGTGCGCGACGCCCGCGCCGAAGTGCGCGAGGACTGGCGCGACTATCGCCGTAGCCATCGCGACGTCTATCGCGGCGGAAACTGGAACGCGCCGTTCCGCTACAACCAGTGGAATGTCGGTGCGCGGCTTCGCCCCAACTTTTATGCGCCGCGCTACTATGTCAGCGACCCCTATCGCTATCGGCTGCGGCCGGCCGGCCGCGACCTGCGCTGGGTCCGCCACTATAATGACGTGCTGCTGGTGAATGTCCGCACCGGCCGGGTGGTGGAAGTCAATCGCGGCTTCTTCTGGTAAGGCCCACGAAAACGAAACGGCCCGGAACCAATCGGTTCCGGGCCGCCGTTCCCCGCTTGGCCGCGTCGCCCGTTTCCGGGCGCACGCGGCCGATGACGTGCGCGAAGGCGCGCCACCAGTCCGAAAGGGGGGTGGACCGTTCGCCGTAACCACCGACCCGCATGAAAGTTCCCTGAGCCAGCGCAATGCCACGGGAATACGGGCTTCAGGCGGCGAGCGCCTCCGCAATGAGCCGGCGGCTGTTGGCGACGCCGTATAGCGCGATGAAGCTACCCATGCGCGGCCCCTGATCAGCACCCAGCAGCGTCTGGTAGAGCGCCTTGAACCAGTCGCGCAACTCCGCAAAGCCGAAGGTTTCGTCCTTGCCGATGGCATAGACGATATTCTGGATGTCCTCTGCCGAGGCGTTTTCGGGCAGCGCCGCCAGTTGCTCGTCCAGCCGCGTGAGCGCCGCCGCTTCGTTGGGCTCAGGCGCGCGCCGCTTGAGCGTCGGCGCGACGAAATCGCGATGATAGGCAAGCGCGTGGCCGATCAGGGCGTCGAGTTCGGGATAGGTTTCCGCGCTCGCGCCGGGCACATAATTCTGGAGATAACCCCAGACCTGCTCGCGGGTCGCATCGCCCATCACGCCGACCAGATTCAGCAGCAGTCCGAAGGTCACCGGCAATTCGCCCGCGGGCAGCTTGCCGTCATGAATATGATGGACCGGGTTACCCAGTTGCTGCTCGACCGGCTGCTTGGGATAATTGCCACGGAACTGCCAATATTCGTCCACCGCGCGGGGGATCACGCCCATGTGCAACTGCTTCGCCTTCTTGGGCTCACGATAGGCGTAGAAGGAGAGACTTTCCTGCGGGCCGTAGGTCAGCCATTGTTCGAGGCTGAGACCGTTGCCCTTGGACTTCGAGATTTTCTCGCCCTTTTCGTCGAGGAACATCTCGTAATTGAAGCCCTCGGGCGGGCGTCCGCCGAGCGCGCGGCAGATCTTCGACGATTGGGTGACGGAATCGATCAGATCCTTTCCCGCCATTTCATAGTCGACGCCCAGCGCATACCAGCGCATCGCCCAGTCGACCTTCCATTGCAGCTTGGCGCCGCCCGAAAGGATCGACTGCTCGATCGTCTCGCCTTCATCCTCGAAACGGACGAGCCCGGCTTCGGCGTCTATCACCTCGACCGGCACCTGAAGCACGATGCCGCTCCTTGGCGAAATCGGCAGCACCGGCGAATAGGTCGCCTGCCGTTCCTTGCGCAGGGTCGGCAGCATGATGTCCATGATCGCGGAATAGCGCCGCAACACCTGCCGCAGCGCATCGTCGAACGCGCCGGCGCGATATTGCTCGGTCGCCGACACGAATTCATAGTCGAAGCCGAAGCGGTCGAGAAATTCGCGCAGCATCGCGTTGTTATGGTGGGCAAAGCTCTCATACTTCCCGAACGGGTCGGGCACCTGCGTCAACGGCTTGCCCAGATGCTCGGCCAGCATCGCCTGGTTGGGCACATTGTCGGGCACCTTGCGCAGGCCGTCCATATCGTCGCTGAACGCCACCAGCCGGGTCGGGATATCCGACAGGGCGTGGAAGGCGTTGCGTACCATCGTGGTGCGCAGCACTTCATTGAAGGTGCCGATGTGGGGCAGGCCCGAGGGACCATAGCCGGTTTCGAACAGCACATGCCCCTTGTCGGGCGCGCCGGCCGCATAGCGTTTCAGCAGCTTGCGGGCTTCTTCATAGGGCCAGGCCTTGGACGCCTGCGCGGCGGTGCGGATGATGTCGGACATGGTCATGCCCAGCCCCCTACCCCCGCACGCGGCGAAAGAAAACGGTCAAGATTCGCCCAAATCATTTCGCTGACGTCTCAAAAATTAACCCCCCATTTACCCTGCTTGTCGATAATTCCTTCGGACAGGAGGTCTCATGCAGGTCAAGCGTAGTCGCGAACGCATCATCGTCGACATTCCCATAGTCGTGACGACGGTGCTCGACAGCCTGGAAGGCACGATCGTCGACCTCAGCGAGGGCGGCGCGCAGATCGTCGGCTGCTCCCTTCCTGCGCGTTCGCAATGCCAGATCGACCTGGACGGCTATACCGTGTTCGGCACGGTGCAATGGTCCGAAGAGGATCGCATGGGCATCCGCTTCCCCTATCTCTTAAGCGACGGTCCCCTCTACGAGCGGCTCAAAATGGCGCGCGGCCCGCGACATGCGCCGCCGCCCGCGCGGCCCCGGCCCCAGATGGCGGCACCCGTTATGGGCGGCTTCGGCCGACGGATGGTCTGACGGCTTTTTAAGGTTTTCCTTTTGTTCCCGTTGGCCTAGATCGGCGACGTGATCGATCCCGCAGACCTGCCCGCGCTTCACGCCAGCCATGGCGGCATCTGGCTGCGCGAAGGTGGCCATACGCAGGGCCTTGCCAAGGGGCAGGCCATCGCCCGCGCGGCCGAGACGCCGGTGCTGCTGCTCAACGCGCCCTTGACCGGCCAGCGGCTCGGCTACCCCGAACTCAACGGTCTCGACCTGCTTGAACTCTGGGCCTTCATCCACCCCGCCCGTTTTCTGGTGCCCACGCCCAAGGGGCTGGCGGCGGCGCTGGGGTTGCCCGCCCCAATCGAGGAAGGCGACATTCCCGCGCTGTTGCAGCAGGCGACGGCTGCACTGCTGGCGCGGATCGACGCGACCGACTGGATAGAGCGGGAGGGCGCGTGGACCGCCGCCCAGTCGTTGCACCGGTTGCGCTGGGCCTGGTCGCCGCTTGTCGCGCCGCGCATCGCCCGACCGCGAGAGGCGGAGCGCTGGCTCTTTTCGAAGCTGCCGGAATGGGAGGAGGCGCAGCCGCGCCCGGCCCCGCGCACGATCAGCCTCAGCGAGGATCAGGTCCTGGCGCGGCTGGACCGGCTGACAGGCGCCGGCGCGGAACCCCGCCCCGGCCAGCGCGCCTATGCCGCCGCCGCCAGCGCCGCCTTCACGCCCAAGCGCCATCGCGACCAGCCCAACATGCTGCTGGCCGAAGCGGGGACCGGGATCGGCAAGACGCTGGGCTATCTCGCGCCCGCATCGCTCTGGGCCGGCGAAGCGCAGGGCACAGTGTGGGTCTCCACCTATACCAAGGCGCTCCAACGCCAGCTCGACCGGGAATCGCTGCGCCTGTTTCCCGATGCCGCGGTGGCGGCGCGGCGCGTGGTGGTGCGCAAGGGGCGGGAAAATTACCTCTGCCTGCTGAACCTGGAAGATGCGTTGCAGGGCGGTTTTGCGGGCCGCGCCGCGATCCTGGCGCAACTGGTCGCGCGCTGGGCGGCCTTTTCCAAGGATGGCGACATGGTGGGCGGCGACCTGCCGGGCTGGCTGCCCACGCTCTTCCGCCGCAACGGATCAACCGCGCTGACAGACCGGCGCGGCGAGTGCATCTATGCCGGCTGCCCCCATTATCGCAAATGCTTCATCGAGCGGTCTGCACGCGCAAGCGCCGATGCGGACATCGTCATCGCCAATCACGCGCTGGTGATGATCAACGCCGCGCGCGGACGCGAAACCGGGCAGCGGCCCCAGCGGATCATCTTCGACGAAGGCCATCACCTGTTCGACGCGGCCGATTCGACCTTCTCCGTCGCGCTGTCGGGGCAGGAGGCGATCGAACTGCGCCGCTGGATCATGGGGCCGGAAAATGGATCGCGCGGGCGGCGGCGGGGTCTTGCCGCGCGCCTCTCCGATCTTGCCAGCTATGACGAGGAAGGCGGCCAGGCGATCCGCGCTGCCATCGATGCAGCACAGGCGCTGCCCGCCGACGAGTGGTTGAAGCGCGTTGTCGCCGGCGAACCCTTCGGCCCTCTGGAGGCGCTGCTCGCCGCCGTGCGCGGCACCGTCTATGCGCGCGCTGCGGACGCTGGCGAGGCGGATGCCGGTTACGGGCTGGAGACGGAGCTGGCGGAACCGGACGGCGCGCTGGTGGAGGCGGCGCAGGAGGCTGCGTTGGCACTCGACGCGCTCATCAAGCCGCTCGTCCGCCTCGCCCGGCGGCTGGAAGCCGTGATCGAGGATGCGCCCGATTGGCTGGACGGCGCGGCGCGGGCGCGGATCGAGGGCGCGGTCGCCTCGCTCGGCTGGCGGCGTGACCTGATCGCGGCCTGGCTCGCCCTGCTGGCGAGGATCGGCGGGCCGGCGGACCCGGACTTCGTCGACTGGATGACGGTCGATCGCATGGAGGGGCGGGAGTTCGACATCGGCCTCCACCGCCATTGGCTCGATCCGACGCGACCGCTCGCGGAAACCGTGCTGAAGCCCGCGCAGGGCGTGATCGTCACGTCCGCGACGCTGAAGGGCGGGGGCGAGTGGAACAATGCGGCAGCGCGCAGCGGGGCGATCCACCTGCCCCATGGCGCGGAGCGGTTCGAGGCGGCCAGCCCCTTCGACTATCCGGGCCGGGCCGAAGTGCTGATCGTCACCGACATCAAGCGCGGCGACATCGCCGCCCTGTCCGGCGCCTATGCCCGGCTGATCGAGGCGGCGGGCGGCGGAACGCTCGGCCTCTTCACCGCGATCCGGCGACTGCGCGCGGTCCATGCGCGCATCGCTGATAGGCTGGCGCGTGGCGGCTTGCCGCTCTACGCCCAGCATGTCGACCCGATGGATACGGGCACGCTGGTGGACATTTTCCGCGACGATCCGCGCGCGTCGCTGCTGGGCACCGATGCCTTGCGGGATGGCGTGGACGTGCCCGGCCATTCGCTGCGGCTGGTGGTGATGGAGGGCGTCCCTTGGTCCAAGCCGACGGTGCTGCATGCGGCGCGCAGGCTGGCCGGCGGCGGCAACGCCTATGACGACCGACTGATTCGCGCGCGGCTGGCACAGGCGTTCGGCCGGCTCATCCGCCGCGCGGAGGACAGGGGGCAGTTCGTGATCCTCTCCGCCGCCATGCCCAGCCGCCTGCTCAGCGCCTTTCCACCCGGCACGCCGGTGCGCCGCGTGACGCTGGACGAAGCCATCATTGCGGTCAGTGGGCAGGCGCGCGATCAATCGCTTGGCGCACCGACCGCTTTGGGGCATCAGGGATTCGAATCCGGCCTGCCGTAACGGAGACTGATGTTGAAGCGCCTGACCCTGTTGCGCCACGCCAAGTCGGACTGGGACGATCCGGTCGCCCGCGACTTCGACCGGCCGCTCAACCGGCGCGGGGAGAAAGCGGCGCGGCTGATGGGAGAACATGCCGCGCGAAAGGGGATGCGGTTCGACCTGCTGGTCGCTTCACCCGCCGTTCGGGTGGTGCAAACGCTGGAAACCTTCTTCGCTGGCTATGGCGAGACGCTGGAGGCGCGCTGGGACCGGCGCATCTATCTTGCCTCCCCCGCTACGCTGATGGACGTGGTGCGCGACCTGCCCGGCAGCGCCGACACGGTGCTGATGGCGGGGCACAATCCGGGGCTGGAGGAGCTGATCCTGGACCTGGTGCCCGACGATGGCGCCAGCCCCCTGCGCGAGGATGTAGAGGTCAAGTTCCCGACCGCCAGCCTCGCGGTCCTGGACCTGGCCGTCGAAGCTTGGAGC
>JACESO010000106.1 GCA_013911745.1 Sphingobium sp.
CGACCGGCAGCCATAGCCCGCCCGACGTCCAGGCCTGGCGCAGGTCGCGGCGGACGAGCAGCAGGAAGCGCCTCACGCCGCCTCCGCCTGATGATCGGTGAGGGCGACATGGACCGGATCGCGAAGGGGAAGCGGCTGGTGCGACGCCGCGACCACGATGCCTCCGCCGGCCAGATGATCCGACACCGCGCGGCCCAGCCGGTCGAGCGACAGATCGTCCAGTCCGTTGCCCGGCTCGTCGAGCAGCCAGATGCCCGCGCCGCTCGCCATCACCCGCGCCAGCATCGCGCGCTTGCGCTGCCCGGTGGACAGCATCCGCACCGGCAGGTCGGCGAGCGGCGTCAGCGCCATCGCCTCCAGCGCGGCCGGGCTCGCGCCCGGCCCGGCGCCGTCCAGGCCGGCCCACACATGCAGCGCCTTCGCCAGCGGGAGGTCGCCGTCCAGCGCCAGCCGCTCGTCCATCATCGCCACGCCGCCCGATCGCTTCACCGTGCCGGCAAAGGCGGGCAGCAGCCCGGCGCACAGCCGCAGCAGGCTCGACTTGCCGATGCCGTTGGGCCCGGTCAGCAGCGCCGCGCCACCCCGCGTCAGGTCGAGCGATACGTCGCGGAACAGCATTCGCCCGCTCCGCGCGCAGGCGACCCCGGTCAGCCGCAGCGCCGCCCCGCTCATGACGAAACCATATCCTCCAGCACATGCATGTCGAGGTCCGACAGGCCGAAATGATGGCCGATCTCATGCACCACGACATGGGTGATGAGCGCGTCCAACGGCACGCCCGTTTCGACCCACTCGTCGAGCAGCGGCCGGCGATAGAGATGCACGGTTGGCGGCGCGTCCCCGGTCTGCGCCTCCTGTCCCACCGGCCGGCCGCTATAGAGGCCGGTGAGGCCGAACGGGTCGTCCATCCCCATGTCCTTCAGCGTCTCTGCGTCGGCGAAATCCTCGACGAAAAGCACGACATGGGCCAGATAGTCGGAGAAGGGCGGCGGCAATCGTCCCAGCGCCTCCAGCGCCAGCGCCTCAATTTCTTCCTTGGTGGGAGCGAAGCGGAGCGGTTGACCGTTGGGCGACATGGCTGCGACATAAGCGAAACTACGGGATCAGGATAGGGACATGATTGCCAAATTAACTGACGAGGAACGGGCGCTGGCGCTCGCGGACCTGCCGCTCTGGACCGCCGGCGGAGACCCCGACGGCATCACGCGCCGCTTCACCTTTCCTGATTTCGCCGCCGCCTTTGCTTTCATGACCCGCATCGCGATCATGGCGGAAAAGGCGGACCATCATCCCGAATGGTCCAACGTCTATAACCGGGTGGACATAATTCTTACCACGCACGACGCCAGCGGCCTGTCCCAGCGGGACGTCGACATGGCGAGGGCGATCGACGCGATCGCGCCCTGACGGTCAGAAGGAAGCGGGCGCCTCGACACGGTCCTCATAGCCCTTCAAGGCGGCGATCACCGATGGGTCGGTGGCATAGCGCCGCCGCAGCATCGCAAGGCGCGCGTCCGTGCCGGTGCACAGTTCCGCGACGCTTTCGGCGATAAAGGCCCGCCGTTCGGCGTCATGCGGCTGCTCGCCCCGGAAATGGTCGCATCCGTCGCGATCCACCATGAAGGCGGTGACTTCCTGCGGAAAGGGCTCCATCGCCGAGTCGTCGCCGCTGGCCGGCAGGTCCAGCGGATTGCGCGGCGCGGGCTGGGCACGAACGGTGACCGTGGGTGACGGCGCGGGCTTTACCGGCGGCGCGTGGGGTTCTGCAATGGCGAGCGGGGCGGGCGGCAGGTCCAGCGGTGCCGGCGCGGCGACGTTGCCGGCCTGGGCGCTGTCCGCAGACGAATCGCGGCAGCCGGCCAAGGCCAGCATCAGCATCACCGGAACCAGCACGAAACGCCCGCTCACCCGATTTCCTCCCGCAAGCTGGCGATCAGGTCGCCCACATGGGACAACCGCGACTCTTCCTCGTCCAGGATCGCCAGAAACGCGGCACGCCTATACGCGGCAACCGTTTCAGGGGAAAGACGGCTGGCTACGGGTGTTGCACTATTCACGATATCCAGAAGCCGCTCCACGCCATGCAGCCGGCCCCAAAGATAGTCATTCTCCCGATAGGCCCTGCTAAAGAAGGCCCCGAAATTATTGAATTCTATGCCTTTTAAAGTGGCGTTTGCGCCGCCCGCGCGAATCGCGGTGCAATCCTCCGGCGAAATCCGGTCCACCTTCACCGGATCATATTCGTCCAGACTGTCACCTTGATGCAACGGTAGCGTGGCGATGTCGGTGAAGGGAAAGCCGAGATAGGCGAGCAGCATCGTCCGCCGCCCTGCCTTGGGCAGCGCGGCGAACGCGTCGGACAGCATCCGGTCCGCCGCCTCGTCCCGCGCCTTGAGCCCGCGCGCCATTGCGACCGCCTCCAGCGCCGCGCCTGCGTCGCCGGGCACATCCTTCGCCGCGTCCGCGACATGCGTTCCGTGGAAATCGGCATCCTCGCATTCGGCATAGAGCGCCAGCGCGCCGTAGATCGCGTCGTGCATCCCCTGCACGGCCGGGTCGTCGGCCTCCGCCTCCAGTTCCAGCGTGTCCGCCAGCCGCCGCGCCAGATAGCGCAGGCGGCGGATGCGGAAGGCAAGGTCATGGGCGCGGAAGAAGGTGACGGGCGCTGCCCCCGATCCGTTGGAGCCCGTCATCTGGTCCGCCCCGTCCTTGCGCACCTGCGCCCAGATCGCCTGGCGATAGGCTTCGCGCATCATCGCGCTGTCCTCGCCCGACAGGCGGAACAGCAGGTCGCTGAGGGATTCGACGATGCCTGACAGTTTCAGGTGGCCATAGGCCGGATAGGCAAAGCCTGCCGCGCTTGCTGCCCGCTGCTGCGCCTTGGCGCGCCAGGCCGACAGCCGCGCCGGCGTCGGCCGGTCGAGGAACAACATATTGCCGATGGCGCTTTCCACCTCCGCCTCTATGCCTGGGCGCAGCGCGTCCAATATGCGACGGGTGCGGCGGATGCGCGCCGAATGGCGGTCGATCGCCTCCAGATTGTCGCGGATCGGCTGTTCGCGCGGAATGTCGCTCAGCGCGCCGAAGATGGTGCGGAAGAAGCCGGGGAGAGGCGCATCCGCGCCCTGCGGCGCATCCTCCTGCTCCCCATCCTTGTTCAGGCGAATGGAGCGGTGGCCGGGCTTGGGGTCGATATAGACGAAGCGCCGGTCCACCTCCCCCCGCGACGGCCGGTTGCGCAGCGCACCGATCGCCTGCGCGAAGGGCGCGTTGGCGAGCACCGATCCGTCGATCAGCACCGCGTCCTCCGCCGTCCCGCGCGCAGCATGGCGGGGCAGGGCGCGGCCCAGGAACGCCTCCCGCGTCGGCCATGTGCGATGGCGGCGTTTCAGCACCCGGTCCAGCTCGCGCACGGTGAAGGGCGGGAAGGCGCCCGGAAAGCTCGCCGTGGCGCGCGCGGCGAAGGTCAGTTCCACCGGATCGGCAAAGGCGCGCGCCTCCCGCCCCCGCGCGCGGAAGCCGATGGACAGGCGATGCTCGGTCTCGATCACCTGCGGCGGGCTGTTGAGGTTCAGGCTTTGCGCATGACCCTCGAAATCGGTGACGGTGACGAACAGGTCCAGCGGATGCCCGTCCGGCAGCAGCGGCGGTCCCCGATCGGCAAGCGCCATCGCCTCGAACGCCTCGAGGATCATGGTGGTGAACACCTCTCCGCCAAAGGGTGGCTCGAACCAGCGCGAGCGGATGAAGCGGGACAGCTTCATCCGCACCTCTTCCCGCGTGTCGGGGGCGACGGTGCGCTCCACCGCATCGCCCGGCCGCCGCGCCGCCATCCAGACGAGCGGGGTCGCCCAGAATTTGGTCAGCGCCCGCGCCGGCCGCGCGTCGGGATCGAGCAGGCGGTCCACATCGGCATTGTCCAGCCACAGGTCGGTCAACGGCTCCAGCGACTGCCCGGTCTCGATCGCCTGGGCCAGGAAGATGCCGTTGATGCCGCCCGCGCTGGCCCCGGCAATGATGTCGGGCATGACGCGCAGCCGGATGCCGCTGGCCGCCTCGATCGCCTCCAGCACCTGCCGGTACACGGCTTCGCTGCCCTGGCTGGCGGGCGCATTGTCGTGGAAGGCGCGGCTCGCCCGCGCCAGCCGCCATAGCTCCTTGGTGATGCCGTGCATGTAGACCGCCAGGCTGATCCCGCCATAGCAGACCAGCGCGAGGCGCAATTCCCGCTCCTTCATGGACGGAGCGTCGCAGAGGGCAGGCTACTTGTCGAGGGGGCGTCACCCAATCTTGAAATCCGCCCAGATCGGCAAATGGTCGGATGCCTTGCGCGCCGCCGCGCTTTCATGGACGCCGCAGTCCTTCAGCGTCATTCGCCCGCAATGCATGATCCGGTCGAGCCGGGCCACCGGGCGGCGCGCATGGAAGCTGCGCCCGCACGGCGCGAAGCTGTAATGGCGCGCAAAGTCCGCCAGGCAGCCGCGTTCCGCGCTCCATTCGTTGAGGTCGCCCATCAGCACGGTCGGCATCGCCTCCCGCTGCGCGGCGGCGTGGATGACGGCGGCCGCCTGCTTGCGCCGCCACAGGCCCGACAGGTCGAGATGCATGCCGAACACGCGCAAGCTAGCGCCGTCCAGCGACACTTCCGCCATGGTCGCGCCGCGCGGTTCCAGATAGGGAAGGTGCAGCACGTCATGCGCGCCGATCTCCGCCGTCTTGCGCACCAGCAGCGCGTTGCCGTGCCAGCCCATCGAATCGACCTGAACATTGAGCGGCACCGGCTTGTAGTCGCTGGATTTCTCCATCAGCTGTGGGGGGATGGCCGCCGACCGGACACCGAACCGTCGATCCGCCTCCTGCAGGGCCACGATGTCGGCATTCACCTCCGACAGCACCTCCAGCACCCGCTCGGGAACCCGCCGCCTGTCCGTGCCGATGGCCTTGCGGATATTGTAGCTCGCGACGCGGATCGTTGTCATGCCGGATCAATGCGCCAGCCGCGTGGATGTTTCCAGAGCATGATGCCATGTTCTTGCAATGTTCATGGCTAGTCGGCATAGCCGTGGCATGGCCAAGGCAAAGCGCAAATTCGTCTGTCAGCAATGCGGCACCGTCACCAGTCGGTGGCAGGGCCAGTGCGAGGATTGCGGCGAATGGAACAGTATTGTCGAGGAAGCGGCCGAAACCGTCTTCTCCGCGCGCCATGATCTACAAGGGGGCGGTCGCTCGATTACGCTGGTCGGTCTCGATAGCCAGGTCGAACTGCCGCCGCGCACCTCCACCGGCATTGCGGAGTTCGACCGGGCGCTGGGCGGCGGCATCGTCAGCGGTTCTGCGACGCTCATCGGCGGCGATCCCGGCATCGGCAAATCGACCCTGCTGCTGCAGGCGGCGGCGCGGATCGCAGCGCGGGGGCTATCGGTCGCCTATATCAGCGGGGAGGAAGCGGCCGATCAGGTCCGCCTGCGCGCGCAGCGGCTCGGCCTCGGCAACGCGCCGGTGCAGTTGGCGAGCGCCACCTCTGTCCGCGACATCCTCACGACGCTGGGCGACGGCCCGCCGCCCGCCTTGCTCGTGATCGATTCGATCCAGACCATGCACAGCGACCTGATCGAGGGTGCGCCGGGCACCGTCAGCCAGGTGCGCGCATCGGCACAGGAACTCATCAAATTCGCCAAGCAACGCGGCACCGCGCTCATCCTGGTCGGCCATGTGACGAAGGACGGCAGCATCGCCGGGCCGCGCGTGCTGGAACATATGGTCGATACCGTGCTGGCGTTCGAAGGCGAGCGCAGTCATCAATATCGCATCCTGCGCGCGATCAAGAACCGCTTCGGCGGCACGGACGAGATCGGCGTCTTCGCCATGGTGGCGGAGGGGCTGGAGGAAGTCGCCAACCCGTCCGCCCTGTTCCTGACGCATCGCGACGAGACGGTGACGGGCGCGACCGTCTTTCCGGCGCTTGAGGGGACGCGACCGGTGCTGGTGGAAATCCAGGCTTTGGTGGTTCGTCTGTCCAGCGGCGCGACGCCCCGGCGCGCGGTCGTGGGGTGGGACAGCGGCCGCCTTGCCATGATCCTCGCCGTGCTGGAGGCGCGTTGCGGCCTCAGCTTCTCGACCGCCGAAGTCTATCTGAACGTCGCGGGCGGCTATCGGCTGAGCGATCCCGCCGCCGACCTCGCCGTCGCCGCCGCGCTCATCTCCGCCTTGTCGGAACGGCCGGTGCCCGCCGATGTCGTCCTCTTCGGCGAAATCGCGCTGTCGAGCGAGATCCGCCCCGTCGCCCATGCGCCGCTGCGCTTGCGGGAGGCGGCGAAGTTGGGCTTCAACCGCGCCTTGATTCCCGCTTCCGCCGCCGACGGGGTCAAGGGGATTGCGGTCAGCGGCTTCAAGACCCTCAGCCAGCTTGTTGACCAGATGCTGGGCAGGGGATAGCCACGCGGGCCATGAACGCCATCGACATCCTCGTCCTTATCGCCATCGGCGGTTGCGCCGTGCTTGGGTTGATGCGCGGCTTCGTGCTGGAAACCTTGTCGCTCATCGCCTGGGTGCTGGCGATCTTCGCCATCCGCCTGTTCCATGCTTCGGCCGCCGAGTTGCTGAGCGCCTTCGTCGGCACGACCAGCGGCGCGGCGGTGCTGGCGCTGGTGCTGGTATTCGGTGTCACCTTCGCCATCGGCAAGATGATCGCCCACGCCATTGGTCGCCGCACGCGCCAGTCGATCCTGGGGCCGGTGGATCGGGTGCTGGGCGCGGGCTTCGGCGCGGTGAAGGGCCTCATCGGCGCGACGCTCGTCTTCCTCGCCTTCAGCCTCGTCTATGACACTTTCTACGGCAGCGCGGCGCGGCGGCCGGACTGGCTGAGCGACGCGCGCACCTATCCGCTGCTCAATGCCAGCGGGCAGGCGATCAGCGAATTTCTGGCGGAACAACGCGCGAAGAAGCCGGCTGCAAAGGACAAATAGGCTTCAGTCCAGCTTCGTGCCGGTATGTTCCGTCGCCCGGTTGTCGCCGGTCGCCTGATCCTGTTTCAGTTCCTGTCCGTGCCACAGGTTCAGGCCAACGAAGACGCAGATGATGATGGCGATGACGACGCACACCGTGAAGATGGCGGCGCGTTCCATGCGCCGGGTCGGCGGGCGGTCGGGATCGACTTCGGGATCGGTCATGCCGGGGGAACGGCGCTTCGCCCCATGCCGTTCCGCGCGGGACTAACCCGGGTTTAGAGCCAGCCCTTTTCCCGATAGGCCGCCGCCGTCGCCTTCAGCCCCTCTTCGGTCGGCACCTGCGGCAGCCACAGCCGCTTGGGCGGTTGCTTCCGCTTGCCCACCACCCAGTCGGGATGGCAGAAATAATCCACCCGGTCGGGCGTCAGCTTCGCGCGCTTGCCGCGCACCAGCCGGTCGGCCCGCGCCGCGATCGACAGCAGCCATTCCGGCGTCGCCATCACCCGCACGTTCCGCCCCACGGCCCGCCCGATCGCGGCGCCGAAATCCTTATGATCCCATCCGCCGGCGGTGCCGTCATCGACTTCGTAGCTGCGCGTCAGGCTGTTTTCCCGCTCCTGCGCCAGCGCCAGCAGCAGCCGGGCGAGGTCTGAGACATGGATCACCGACAATCGTCCCCCCGGTGGCAGCATCATAAAGCCGCGCTTCGCCATGCGGAACAGCTCCAGCATCTCGCGATCCTTGGGGCCATAGATCGCGGGCGGGCGCACGATGGTCCAGTCAAGGCCGCTCGCCTTCACATGTTTTTCGGCCAGTTCCTTGGACCAGCCATAATCCGACAGCTTGGGCTCGCGTGCCGCGAGCGAGGAGACATGCACCAGCCGCCTGATGCCCCGCCGCCGCATCGCATCGATCACGGCTACGGTGCCGCGCGCATTGCCGGCCTCGAATCCCTCGCGGTCGGGCGCGTTCACCACGCCTGCGATGTGCACCACGGCATCCGCGTCGCGCACCAGCGTGTCGAGCGCGGCGGCGTCCTCCAGCGATCCGGGTATCCATTTGAGCCGCGCGCGCGGCGGCTGCGCGCTGCGGGTCAGCGCATTGACGCGCACTCCCTCGGCAAGCGCCTGGTCGAGCGTCTCGGCACCGACGAACCCCGTCGCGCCCGTCATCGCAATCCGAAACACCATGGCTGTCAGACCATCGCCATATGGTCGCGATGGACCAGCACGGAGCGGTGCATTTCGCCCAGCAACGCGGCAATCTCCTCGCTGCGCCGGCCGGCGATCTTCGCGGCGGCGTCGCTGTCATATTCGATCAGGCCGCGGGCGATCACCCGGCCGTCCTGCGTCACGATATCGACAACATCGCCTCGCTCGAACAGGCCCTCCACCCGCGCGACACCGGCGGGCAGCAGGCTGTTGCCCTTGCCCAGCGCCCTTTCCGCGCCCGCATCCACGACCACGCGCCCCAGCGTCGTCAGCCGTCCCGCCAGCCAGCCCTTGCGCGCGCCCTTGCCCGGAGCCGCCAGGAAGATCGACCCCTTGCCCCCGTTCGCCCAGCGGGAGAGGGGAGCGTCCACCTTGCCCGACAGGATGGCGAGGTGCGCGCCCGCGCCGGTGGCGATCTTGGCGGCCTGGATTTTCGACACCATGCCGCCAGATCCCATGCCCGAAGCGGAACCGCCGTCCGCCATCGCCAGGATGGCCTCGTCTATCGTCTCAATCGTGTCGATCAGCATGGCGCCCGCATCGACGTGCGGATTGGCGGTGTAAAGCCCGTCCACGTCCGACAGCAGCGCAACCGCGTCGGCCCGTGCCGCCTGTCCGATACGCGCCGCGAGGCGATCATTGTCGCCGAAGCGGATCTCCGCCGTCGCGACGCTGTCATTCTCGTTGACCACCGGCACCACGTTCAGCGCCATCAGCCGCTCCAGCGTCGCCGACGCATTCAGGTAACGCCGCCTGTTCTCCAGATCGTCCAGCGTCACCAGCATCTGCGCTGCGGTGATCCCGCGTTCTTCCAGCAGGCTGGCCCAGCATTGCGACAGCGCGATCTGCCCCGTCGCAGCCGCCGCCTGCGCATCCTCAAGGCTGCCGCGCCCGCCCTTGGGCAGCTTCAGCCGCCGCGCGCCCAGCGCGATCGCGCCCGACGACACGATGATAACCTGCTGCCCCGCAGCGACCCGCGCGGCAACATCGCCGACCAGCGTGCGCAGCCAGTCGGTCCGGACCTGACCGTCCGGATCGACCAGCAGCGCCGACCCGATCTTGATGACCAGGCGGCGGACGAGGGCAGGGG
>JACESO010000107.1 GCA_013911745.1 Sphingobium sp.
CGCTCAATGTGCCGCGCACGATGCCCGACGGCAGCAGCGAGAGCTTGTAGACCTTCTCGCCCACGACCAGCGTGTGGCCGGCATTGTGCCCGCCCTGGAAACGGGCGACGACATCGGCGCGCTCCGACAGCCAGTCGACGATCTTGCCCTTGCCCTCGTCACCCCACTGGGCGCCGATCACGGTCACATTTGCCATGGATAAAGTCCTTCCGCCCGCCACGGTGACCGGCCATGCCCTTCGACGGGACTCGACATGCCGGTGGGATGAGGGGACGCGATACGCGTCCGGATGCGGGGCGCGGGTTAGACGCCTGTGTCCGGCGCGTCAAGGCGGCAGAGGCCTTACACTTTGATACAGGTTGGCGGCTTCACGCGGGCTTGCGGATCGGCGATCCTGCCGGTGACGTGGAGGAGCCGATGCGCGGACGATTTTCCCTGCTGCTGATCCCCGCCCTGCTGATGGCGGGCGGCGCAGATGCCCAGACCCTGCGCGAACGATGGGCGGCGCGCATGACGAAGGGGCAGCAGTCCCCCGCAGGCGCGCAGACCTTCGCCTATGGCGCGGACACGCTTCAAACGCTGGATTACTGGCGCGGCAAGGGCGCGAAACCGCCGCTCCTCGTCTTCGTCCATGGCGGCGGTTGGAAGCGCGGCAGCAAGGACAATGCAACGGGCGCGGCCAAGGTCGATCATTATACGGGCCTTGGCTATGCCTTCGCGTCGATAAATTACCGGCTGGTCCCGGCGGCCACGGTCGAGGACCAGGCGCAGGATGTGGCCGATGCGGTCGCCTTCCTGCGCGGCAAGGCCGGGACGCTGGGTTTCGATCCCGACCGGATCGTGCTGATGGGCCATAGCGCGGGTGCGCATCTGGCGGCGCTGGTCGGCACCGACATGCGCTATTTCGCCAAGGCTGGCCTTTCGCCCGACGCGGTCAGAGGCGTCATCCCGCTGGACGGCGCGGCCTATGACGTGCCCCGGCAGATGCAGGAGGGCGGCCGTTTCATGGCAGGCACTTATGAGCAGGCGTTCGGCACCGATCCGGCGCGGCAAAGGGCGCTGTCGCCAACGCTGCAAGCGGCCAGGCCCAATGCGCCGGCCTTTCTGATCCTGCATGTCGACCGGGCGGACGGCACGGCGCAGTCCGAAGGGCTGGCCGCCGCGCTCAGGGCGGGGGGCACGCCTGTGGAGGTTCACGCGCTGGAGGGACGCGGGCTGCGCGGCCATATGCAGATCAACCGGTCGATGGGCGACCCGGATTACGCAGGAACGGCCATCGTCGACGCGTGGCTGAAGCGGGTCTTCACTCAGTAGGCGCGAACCTGTGCGCCATCCAACCAGTGCGAGCAGCGCTGGGCCGCGCCATCCTCGCCTTCGCAAAGCGCGGCGATCGTCGCCCAGCCTTCGGCCCGCAGCGCCGCCGCCCGTTCCGCATCATGCCCCATCGGCAGGAACAGCCGCCTGGCGCTTTCCCCGCCGAAGCCCGCGTCGATCAGAGGATCGGGATAGAGGGAGAAGCCCATGGCAGGCTCGTCCGCGCCATCCGCGCGGGCGATGGCATAGCTGCCGCCCCGGCCGATCTCGCCGATGAAGCCTTCGGCGAAGATGGAGAAGCCGAACCAGTTCTGGAATTCGAAGCCATGCCGCTCGGTCGGATCGAGCGTCAGCGTGATGTCCCAGCCGATGGGCTTGGCGATGGCGCGCAGCCCCGCGATGCGGCTGTCGATCGCGCCGCCGACGCGGGCGCTGAACGCCTCCAGCCGTTCCATCGCGGCGTGGAAGGGGCCGGTCGCCTGGATGAGCGGGAAGTAGGCGGCCGCCGCCGGGCCGATCGCGGCGAGCGCGCCGGCATCCTTGGCGTCCAGCCCGCTGCGCACTGCCTCCACATCCTGCGCGCCAAGCGGCAGCGGCCCGGCGGCGAGCATGTCGACAAGGTCTGGCAGCGTGAAATCGACGGTGATGCCGGTAACGCCCGCCGCCTGCAGCGCTTCGATCGCGACATTGACTATCTCCACGGCGGCGGCGCTGCTGTCGCTGCCGATCAGTTCCGCGCCGATTTGCAGCTTCTCGCGCTCCGGGCGGAGTTGGCTCGCCTTCTGGCGGATCACCGGCCCGGCGTAGGAGAGGCGCAGCGGTCGTGGCGCGGCGGCGAGGCGGGTGGCGGCGATACGGCCCACCTGCGCCGTCATGTCGGGACGAAAGGCGAGCGTGCGCTGCGACACCGGGTCGACCGCGCGGACCAGATCCTGCGCGCGCATCGATTTGAGACGCTGGGTCAGCGTGTCCTCGAACTCCGCAAGCGGCGGCATGACCCGTTCATAGCCATGCGCGGCCACCGCATCCAGCACGCGGCGCGTCAGCCGCGCGGAGGCTTCGGCCTGCGGCGGCAGGCGGTCGGACAATCCTTCGGGAAGAAGGCCGGGCGGGATGGTGCTCATGGGCTGGCCCTTAGCATCTTGTGCGCGCAAGGCCAGCCCATAGACGGATCAGGCGAACCTTAGCAGCTTGACCTGCTTCACGCCGGCGAGGTTGCAGATTTCCCAGCGCAGCGGTTCGGTGACGGTGCCGTCGACCGACAGCAGCAGCACAGCCTCCCCCCCCTGGTTGCGGCGGCCGAGGTGGAAGGTGCCGATGTTGACCGACGCCTCGCCCAGCGTCGAACCCAGGCGACCGATGAAGCCGGGCGCGTCCTGGTTGACGATGTAGAGCATGTGGCCGTCGAGATCGGCCTCCACCTTGATGCCGAACAGGTCGACGAGGCGCGGCTGTGCGTGGCCGAACAGCGTGCCCGCGACCGACTTGTCGCCATTTTCGGTGGTGACTGTGACACGCACCAGCGTCTGGTAATCGCCCTCGCGATCATGGCGCACTTCGCGCACGTCGAGGCCGCGTTCCTTCGCCAGGAAGGGCGCGTTCACCATGTTCACCGTGTCGGAATAGACGCGCATCAGCCCCGCAAGCACCGCCGCCGTGATCGGCTTCTGGTTGAGTTCGGCGGCATGGCCCTCCACTTCGACCGCGACGCCGGAGATGGCATCGCCTTCAAGCTGGCCGACGAGCGACCCCAGCTTTTCGGCAAGGGCCATATAGGGCTTGAGCTTGGGCGCTTCCTCGGCGCTGAGCGAGGGGACGTTGAGCGCGTTGGTGATGCCGCCGTCGAGCAGATAGTCGCTGAGCTGCTCGGCGACCTGAAGCGCCACATTGACCTGCGCCTCGTCGGTCGAAGCGCCCAGATGCGGGGTGCAGATGAAGTTGGGCGTACCGAACAGCGGCGATTCCTTGGCCGGTTCGGTCTGGAACACGTCGAGCGCCGCGCCCGCGACCTGACCCGAATCGAGCGCGTCCTTGAGCGCCGCCTCGTCGATCAAGCCGCCGCGCGCGCAGTTGATGATGCGCACGCCCTTCTTGGTCTTGGCAAGGTTTTCGCGGCTGAGGATATTGCGCGTCTGGTCGGTCAGCGGCGTGTGCAGGGTGATGAAGTCGGCCTTGGCGAGCAGCGTGTCGAGATCGGCCTTCTCCACGCCCATCTCCACCGCGCGCTCGGGCGTCAGGAACGGGTCGAAGGCGACGACTTTCATCTTGAGGCCGAGCGCTCGGGCAGCGACGATCGACCCGATATTGCCCGCGCCGATCAGGCCCAGCGTCTTGCCGGTGACTTCGACGCCCATGAAGCCGTTCTTGGGCCACAGGCCCTGCTGCGTCTGGGCGTTGGCTTCGGGAAGCTGGCGCGCGAGAGCGAACATCAGCGCGATAGCATGTTCGGCGGTGGTGATGGAGTTGCCGAACGGCGTGTTCATGACGATCACGCCCTTGGCTGAGGCGGCGGGGATGTCGACATTGTCGACGCCGATGCCGGCACGGCCGATGACCTTGAGGTTGGTCGCGTGGTCGAGAATATCCTTCGTGACCTTGGTCGAGGACCGGATGGCGAGGCCGTCATACTGGCCGATGATGGCTTTGAGTTCGTCCGGGGTCTTGCCGGTGATTTCATCGACCTCCACGCCGCGTTCGCGGAAGATGGCGGCAGCGCGGGGGTCCATTTTGTCGGAAATGAGGACTTTGGGCATTTTTCGATTCCTTGCTTCCCTGTCATCCCCGCGACGGCGGGGATCCATCTCCCGACGTCGCACAGCAGGATGGGGTAGGAGATGGATTCCCGCCTTCGCGGGAATGACGACGATTAAAAGTCAGGCCGCCTTGGTCTGGGCGTAGGCCCAGTCGAGCCACGGTCCGAGCGCCTCGATGTCGGCGGTCTCCACCGTCGCGCCGCACCATATGCGCAGGCCGGCCGGTGCGTCGCGATAGCCCGCGACGTCATAGGCCGCGCCTTCCTTTTCGAGGAGGGCGGCGAACGCCTTGATGAAGGCTTCGTCAGCACCCTCGACGGTGAGGCAGACGCTGGTCTTGGACCGCGAGGCCGGATCGGCGGCGAGATGGCCGAGCCAGTCGCGGTCCGCCACGATCTTGTCGAGCGCTGCGGCATTGGCGTCGGAACGGGCGATGAGGCCGGAGAGACCACCCAGCGACTTGCCCCATTCCAGCGCGAAGATCGCGTCCTCGACCGCCAGCATGGAAGGGGTATTGATCGTCTCGCCCTTGAACACGCCTTCGGCGAGCTTCCCCTTCGCCATCAGGCGGAACACCTTGGGCAGCGGCCATGCGGGCGTGTAGGTTTCCAGCCGCTCGACCGCGCGGGGGCCGAGGATCAGCACGCCATGGCCGCCCTCGCCGCCCAGCACCTTCTGCCAGGAGAAGGTGGCGACGTCGATCTTGGTCCAGTCGATCTCATAGGCGAAGACCGCGCTGGTCGCGTCCGCGAAGGTCAGCCCTTCGCGGTCCGCCGGAATCCAGTCGGCGTTCGGCACGCGCACGCCCGACGTGGTGCCGTTCCAGGTGAACAGCACGTCGTTGCTGAAATCCACCTGCATCAGGTCCGGTAGCTGGCCGTAGTCGGCGCGGATGACGGTGGGGTCGAGCTTCAATTGCTTGGCGGCGTCCGTCACCCAGCCTTCGCCGAAGCTTTCCCAGGCGAGCGTCGTCACCGGGCGCGCGCCCAGCATCGTCCACATCGCCATTTCGAACGCGCCGGTGTCGCTGCCCGGCACGATGCCGATGCGGTGCGTGTCGGGCAGGTTCAGCAATTCGCGCATCAGGTCGATGCAGTAGGCGAGACGGGTCTTGCCGATCTTGGCGCGGTGCGAGCGGCCCAGAGATTCGGCGCTCAGCTTGTCGGCGCTCCAGCCGGGAGGCTTGGCGCAGGGACCGGACGAGAAATAGGGGCGGGCCGGACGGGTCGCCGGCTTTTGCGCGGGCGCAATGGTGGCGTCAACGGCAGTCAAATCAGTCATGTATGCATCTCCTTGCAGAGAGCTGCGCGGCGTTGGGACCGCGTGGCCCGTCGGCCGCCCTAGAGATTTCGGAACGACTGTCAAGACCAGCCGGAAAATGGGACGAACCGAACATGCTGTTAACCTTCGGAAAAAAGATTTGCGCTATGGTGACGCGCATGAGCGAGTGGGCGACGAGGACAAGGCTGGCCGTGCAGGCCGGCCTCGCCGTGGGGCTGGCGCTGGCCCTGAGCGCGTGCAGCGGCGGGCTGGTGCCCGGTGGCCGCGTCGCGCGCGCACCCGCGGCCCGCGCGCCCGCGCTGCGTCCGCCCGCCCAACCGGCCATGGAAACGCGGCAATGCTTCGCCCGATTGCAGTCGCAGGCCGTCGCCTTCACCCCCCTGCCCGACCGGCAATTCGGCGGCGGATGCGGCGCGGTCGGCAGCGTGAAGCTGATCGACATCGGCGTGCCAGCGACCAATCTGGGCGCGATGACCTGCGGGCTCGCCGCCAATTTCGCCGCCTGGGCACGCTATGGCGTGCAACCCGCCGCGCGGCTGGTGCTGGGCGCGGAAATCGAGCGGATCGAAACGTTCGGCACCTATAATTGTCGCCCGATCGCGGGCAGCGGCAAGCTGTCCGAACATGCGCACAGCAACGCGATCGACGTCAGCGCCTTCGTCCTGTCCGACGGGCGGCGGATCACCGTGCAGGATGGATGGACCGGCGACCGGCAGACGCGGCAATTCCTGGCCCTGGTCCACGCCAGCGCCTGCAAGCGGTTCAGCACGGTGCTGAGCCCCGACTATAACGCCGCCCATCACGACCATTTCCATTTCGACATGGGCGGGCGTGGAGGGTTTTGCCGCTGAGCGGAAACAAGGACGTGGAGGTTTTTGCCGCTAACTTCCTGATATCCGTTCTGCGTTAAGCCTCATGGCCGGCCTTGGTTTTGTCGCGGCCGCGCATTAAGTGGACGCGAATGACGAAAAAAGAGATTGAAGAACGCAAGTTCCGCCCGGCCCGAGAAGAGGCCGTCGACGCCAGAAAGCAGATCGACACCCCGCAGACGCAAAGCGCAGCCTATCGTCTCGCCTTTCAGGACACCGAATTCCTGCTGCGCGAGGATCTGCGCCCGGTTCGCTTCCAGCTGGAACTGCTGAAACCGCAATTGCTGATGGACGAGGCGCGGATCGAATCCACCTTCGTCTTTTACGGGTCGGCGCGCATCCCCGAACCCGATCAGGTGCAGGCGCGCATCGACGCGGCGCAGACGCCCGAACAGAAGCGGATCGCCGAAAATCTGGGCCGCAAGGCGGTCTATTATGAGGAAGCGCGCAAGCTCGCCCGGATCGCCGCGCAATATCCGGTGACGGCGGAAGGATGCCGCCACTTCGTCGTCTGTTCGGGCGGAGGCCCGTCGATCATGGAGGCGGCCAATCGCGGCGCGCAGGATGTCGGCCAGACGACGATCGGCATGAACATCGTCCTGCCGCACGAGCAGGCGCCCAACCGCTTCGTGACCCCGGAGCTGAGCTTCCAGTTCCACTATTTCGCGCTGCGCAAGATGCATTTCCTGCTGCGCGCCCGCGCGCTGGCGGTCTTTCCCGGCGGTTTCGGCACGTTCGACGAGATGTTCGAGCTGCTGACCCTGATCCAGACCGGCAAGATGAAGCCGATCCCCATCCTGCTCTACGGCCGCGACTTCTGGAGCCGGGTCGTCGATTTCGAGGCGCTGGCGGACGAAGGCGTCATCTCTCCCACCGACCTCAACCTGCTGACCTGGGTCGAGACGGCGGAGGAAGGCTGGGCCGCGGTCCAGCGCTTCTACGAGGACGGCGAAGCGCCGGGCTGCTGACCCAAATTCCCTCGCCCCTTGGGGGAGAGGTAGCGAGACTTGCCGAGCGAAGCGAAGCCAGTCGCAGCTGGGAGAGGGGGATTGACGCACTCGCCCCCCTCTTCCCGCTCCGCCTAATTCGCTCCGCTCATAAGGCTTCCTGTCCTTCTCCCCCGAGGGGAGAAGGGAAAAGCCCGACTTGCCCTCTCCCCCTTGGCGGACTAGGGCGCGGCCATGCGCGCGGACATGGCCCATATCGACAGCTGGATCTTCGATCTGGACAACACGCTCTATCCGGCGAAGGCGGACCTGTTCGCACTGATCGACGTGAAGATGGGCGAGTTCATCCAGGGCCTGCTGGGCTGTGATCCTGTCGTCGCGCGCCAGACGCAGAAGCGCTACTTCATCGAACATGGCACCACCCTGTCGGGGCTGATGCACCATCACGGCATCGAGCCGCGCGCCTTCCTCGACTATGTCCACGACATTTCGATGGACCGGCTGGAGGTCGATCCCGCGCTCAATGCCGCCATCGACGAACTGCCCGGCCGCAAGCTGATCTTCACCAATGGCGACGCGGCCTATGCCGGACGGGTGCTGGAGAAGCTGGGCCTGTCAGGCGCATTCGAGCTGATCCACGACATCCATGCCTGCCAATATGTGCCCAAGCCCGACCCGTCGGGCTATGCCGAGCTGTGCCGCGTCCATGCCGTCGATCCGGGGCGCGCCGCCTTTTTCGAGGACATGGCCCGCAACCTTCGCCCAGCCAAGGCGATCGGCATGACGACCATCTGGGTCAACAACGGCTCCGAAGCCGGCGGGCACGACCATCATCCCGATTTCATCGATTTCGAAACCGACCATCTGACGCCGTTTCTGGCCCAAATCCTGGGGGAATGACCATGAGCCAAGACCTTATCGCCACCATCGACGCCGCCTGGGAGGACCGGGCCAACATCACCCTCCAGACGCAGGGCGAGGTGCGTCAGGCGGTGGACAAGGCGCTGGCCCTGCTCGACAGCGGCGAACTGCGCGTCGCGGAGCCTACGGGCGAAGGCTGGCAGGTCAATCAATGGGCGAAGAAGGCGGTGCTGCTGTCCTTCCGCCTCAACGACAATGTCATGATCGACAATGGCCCGGGCGCGGGTCATTGGTGGGACAAGGTGCCGAGCAAGTTCGCAGGCTGGGACGAGGCCGCCTTCCGCGCTGCGGGCTTCCGCGCCGTGCCGGGCAGCTTCGCCCGCGCGGGATCGCACATCGCGAAGAACGTCATCCTGATGCCCAGCTTCGTCAACATCGGCGCGTTCGTGGACGAAGGCACGATGGTCGACACTTGGGTGACGGTGGGCAGCTGCGCGCAGATCGGCAAGAATGTCCACCTGTCGGGCGGCGTCGGCATCGGCGGCGTGCTGGAGCCGTTGCAGGCCGATCCGGTGATCATCGAGGATGATTGCTTCATCGGCGCGCGGTCCGAAGTCGTCGAAGGCGTGCGCGTCGGCAAGGGTTCGGTGCTGTCGATGGGCGTCTTCATCGGCCAGTCGACCAAGATCATCGATCGCGCTACCGGCGAGGTGTTCATGGGCGAAGTGCCGCCCTATTCGGTGGTCGTGCCCGGATCGCTGCCCGGCAAGCCGCTGCCCGACGGCACGCCCGGCCCCAGCCTCTATTGCGCGGTGATCGTGAAGCGGGTGGACGCGCAGACCCGGTCCAAGACGGGCATCAACGAACTGCTGCGCGACTGATGACGCGGGGGGAGGGCCAGCCCCTCCCCTCACTCCAGCGCCAGCAGGGCGAAGGTGGCGAGCCAATGTTCGCCCATATAGTCGCCCGCCACATGGGGCAGGCTGGCGGCGATATGCCGGCGTGCCGCGTCCTGCGCCAACGCGCTGACCGGATCGCCCTCCCCCAGCACCCCTGCGATGCCCCGCCAGCACCAGGCGCGGCTGAGGTTGAGGCCGTCGAGATGCGCGATCTTGCCGTCGCTGCGGTCTGACACGGTGGCGGGCGTGAAGAGCGTTGCAGGAGTG
>JACESO010000108.1 GCA_013911745.1 Sphingobium sp.
CCGCCGCCCCGCCGCCGCCGCCGCCCGATGTGCCCGCGCTCAAGGAAACGCGGGATGGCCGGCTGCTGACTGCGCGCGAGCAGCTGGAGATGCACCGCGCCGACCCCGCCTGTTCCGGATGCCATGTGAAAATGGACCCGCTTGGCTTCGCGCTGGAGAATTTCGACGCGATCGGCGGCTATCGCCGGATGGATGCAGGGCAGGCGATAGACGCCTCCGCCGTCCTGCCCGACGGCACGAAGTTCGCCGGCATCGGCGGTCTTCGGGAGGTGCTGATGGCACGCAAGGATCAGTTTACCGCCGCCTTCACAGAACGGCTGCTGACGTACGCGCTGGCGCGGGGTCTGACCGGCCGCGACATGCCGATGGTGCGGGGCATTTCCCGGGCGGCGGCTGCGGACGGCTATCGCATCCAGACGATCGTGCGCGGCATCGTGAAGAGCGACGCCTTCCTCCTGCGAAAGACCCCGCAATCATGAGGCTGATCCGCAATCCCATTGATCGGCGCACGATGCTGCGCGGCCTCGGCGCGACGATGGCGCTGCCATTCCTGGAGGCGATGATGCCGAGCGCGAAGGCAGCCGACCTCGCGGCCCGGCCCAAGCGCCTCCAGATATTCTATTCTCCCAACGGCATGATGATGAAGGATTTCGTGCCAAAGGAGACGGGCGCTGGCTTCACCCTGCCATCGACGCTGGAGCCGCTGGCCGCGCATCGGGAGCGGATCGCCGTCGTCACCGGCCTCGGCCATCCGCAGGCCGCCGCGATGGGCGATCGGCCGGCCGGGCATGGCCGTTCCTGCCCCGCCTTCATCACCGGGGTGCATGTGAAGCAGACCGAAGGAACCGACATACGCTGCGGCGTGTCGATGGATCAGGTCTTCGCCGATCACCTGGGCGACGCGACGCAGATCAGTTCTCTGGAGCTAGGCATCGATCAGGCCAGCCTGCTCGGCAGCTGCGACATTGGCTATAGCTGCGCCTACACCAACGGCATCAGCTGGCGCAGCCCGACCGTGCCGTTGCCCGTCACCGCCAACCCGCGCGACGTATTCGAGCGGCTGTTCGGCGACGGCGAGACCCTGGACGAGAAGGGGCGGATCGCGCAGCTGCGCCGCCAGACCAGCATCCTCGATTTCGTGATGGAGGATACGGCGCGGCTCACCCGCGACCTCGGCATGGCGGACCGCGCCAAGCTGGACGAATATCTAACCGCCACCCGCGACATCGAAAACCGCATCCAACGGGCCATGACATCGCCGGTGACGGCAAGCGCCGGCGACATGGTCCAGCCGGCCGGCATTCCCGACAGTTTCGACGCGCATGTGCGGTTGATGATCGACCTTCAGGTGCTGGCGATGCAGGCGGACATCACCCGCATCGGCAGCTTCATGATCGGCCGCGAGCTTTCCAACCGCACCTATCCCGAGATCGGCGTGCCGGACAGCCATCATATGCTGAGCCATCACGGCAACAACCCGGACAAGATGGAGAAGCTGGCGAAGATCAATCGACATCATATGAGCTATTTCGCTTATTATCTGGATCGGATGCAGGCGGTGAAGGATGGCGACGGCACCCTGCTGGATCGTACGCTGGTGCTGCGCGGCTCGGCCTTCGGCGATCCCAACGATCACGACCATATGGACCTGCCGGTGATCGCGGCTGGCGGCCTCATCAGGGGCGGGCGGCACATCGCGGCGGAAAAGGGCACGACCATGTCCAACCTGCTGCTTGCGGGCCTCCATCTGCTTGATGTGCCAGCCAAGGCGATCGGCGATAGCAACGCGCCGTTCGGAGCATTGACCGATGGCTAGCCATGCGCAGAACGGCCGTCATTCCGGCGAAAGCAGGAATCCATCTCCAGTCCTTTCGTCTAGATGCAAGGGTCGGAAATGGTTTCCTGGCCTCGCGGGGATGACGTTGATGTTTTGGGGGAGCCTCGCCCAGGCTCAGGGGCCGCTCCTCGACGCGATCAAGGCGAATGATGTGGCTGGTGTGACCAGCGCGCTCGTGACCGGGGCCGATCCGAACGAGAGGCTTGGCTTCGGCGCGACCCCGCTCGCCTGGGCGGTCAGCCGGCAGAATCCCGATCTGGTGCGGGCGCTGCTCGCCGGCGGCGCAAGGCCAGACACGGCCAGCGCCGACGGGGTGACTCCGCTCGCGCTGGCCTGCGAGCTGGGCGATGCCGGGATTGTATCGCAATTGCTCGACGCCCATGCCGATGTCGGTGCCGCTCGGCCGGATCGTGTCACTCCGCTCGCCATTTGCGCGCGTTTTGGCCCGGCGGACGCGGTCGCACGGATGCTCGCGGCCGGCGCGCCTGCGGACAAGTCCGACGCCATGGGGCAGACGCCCCTGATGTGGGCCGCGTCCTCAGGCCGGGTCGAGGCGATCGTACCACTGATCAAGGCCGGTGCCGATGTGAATCGCGTGTCGAAGGGCGGCTTCACGCCCCTGTTCTTCGCGATCCGCAAAGGGTCTGTTCCCGCCTGCGAGGCCTTGCTGGCGGCGGGCGCGAAGGCCGATTATCGCGGGCCAGAGCGGACGAGCGCGCTGCAGCTCGCGCTCTACCAGCATCATTATGCTGCTGCCTTGCTGTTCGTGGGGCAGGGCGGTGATCTTGCCGAGCGGGACCGGGAGGGACGACAGCCGCTGCATGTCGCTGCGTCGGGGGGTGACGCTGCCCTGGTGGCCGCGATGCTGGCGAAGGGCGCGGACGTGAACGGCCTCACTGGCTCGACCAGCATCAAATGGGTGACCGAAGCGAATTTCGGCGTCCCGCCTCCGCCGGTTCCGCCGACGCCGCCTTTGTTGATGGCGGCCGCTGGCGGCCATGCGGCTGTCATGCGACAGCTGGTCGACGCTGGCGCCAAGACGGATTTCATCGCTGCGGACGGGACCAACATCCTGCTGGCGGCTGCAGCCGGCAGTAATGTCGAGGCGCTCGATTATGCGCTGACGCTTGCGCCCGATGCCAATGTCGCCGATGCCGCCGGCGCGACGCCGTTGCACGTACTGCTCTATGGCGGGCCGCAGCCGGCGCTCGAACCCATGCTGCGCCTGCTGGCGGCGCATGGTGCGCGCACCGACATCGCGACCAAGCGCGGCGCGACGGCGGCGCAGATGGCCGAAAAGGGCCTCAGCGAAGTCAAGAACATCTTCCTCAAAATATTTCCACCGCCGGCTGCGACCACCCTCGCGACCGCACAGAAATAGATCAACAAGGACATTGGGCAGACAGGCATGAGCATATTTGTAATCACCCGCCGCATCGCGCTTCCGCTGACGGTTTTGACCTTGGCTGGCGCGCTTGGCGCAGCGCCGACGGACCCCAAGGCCACGCGGCAGGCGAGCTTCAAGAAGATGGGCGCCGCGATGAAAGTGTTGAAGGAACAGCTCGCCAGCGGCTCTCCTGCCAAGCCGGCGATGCTGGCAGCAGCCCAAACGGTTGCCGCCACCGCCAGGCAGCAGGGTGCCCTCTTCCCAGCCGGCAGCGGCGCGGGCACGGATGCCTTGCCCGCCATCTGGACGCAGAAGGCGACCTTCGACGCACAAATGGCCAAGCTGGTCGCGGAATCGGGCAAGCTGGTGACGGTCGTCAACGGCGGCAACGTCGATGCCATCGGCGCGCAGTTCAAGACTGTCGGCGGCACCTGCGCAGGCTGTCACAAGCAGTTCCGCGCGGATAACTGAGGCGCGAGCGATGAAGCCGACCCTACAGCCTGTTTGGGATCTGCCGCTCCGCCTGTTCCACTGGCTGCTCGTCGGGCTCCTCGCCTTCTCCTGGTGGAGCGGCGAGAATCACGAGATGGAATGGCATCGCTGGTCGGGCTACGCGATTCTCTTCCTGCTCGTTTTCCGTCTCTACTGGGGGCTGGTCGGCGGAACGACCGCCCGCTTTGCGCATTTCGTGCGAGGGCCCCGCGCGGCATATGCCTATCTCCGCGGCTTGGAAAGACCGGACATTGGTCATAACCCACTAGGCGGCTGGAGTGTCGTGGCCATGCTGGCGATATTGATCGTAATGGTGACGGCCGGACTGTTCGCGGTCGATGTCGATGGCCTCGAATCAGGGCCGCTTGCCGATTATGTCAGCTTCGATGCAGGACGCTGGGCTTCGGACATGCATAGCCTGATCTTCAACCTGCTGCTTGGATTGATCGCGCTGCATGTTGCGGCCATCCTCTTCTACCAAGTAGCGCGCCGGCGGAACCTAATCGGACCCATGATCACCGGCGGCACGACGACAATCGACGGATCAACTGCCGTGCCGCTTGGGACGTCCGCCTGGAGAGCCCTAATAGGCCTGCTAATTGCAGCCGCGGTCACCTATTTTGTGTCGGAAGGCCTGCATTTCTGACCGGAATCCCCTATTCTGCCGGGGCTGCCAGAGGCTGCGGAGGCTGATCGGGCACCAGCAGGTTGAGGACCACTGCGATCAGCGCCGCAGGCAGCACGCCCGATGTCAGCACGACCTGGAGCGTATCGGGCAGGTGGGAAACCGCATCAGGCTCAAGTTCCAACCCGATGCCGACGGACAGTGCCACGCCGAAGATCAGCATGTTGCGCTGAGTCCAGGCGACCCCCGACAGGATCGACAGCGCGGCCGACGCAACCATGCCGAACATCACGATCACCCCGCCGCCCAGCACCTCGATCGGGATGGTGGTGACCAAGGCGCCGACCTTGGGCGCGAGGCCGCATGCGACCAGGAAGAGCGCGCCGATCGTCACGATGTGGCGGCTCATGATGCCCGTGATGGCGATCAGGCCGACATTCTGGCTGAAGCTGGTATTCGGCATGGCACCGAACATGCCGGCGATCGCCGTGCCCATACCGTCGGCGCAGGTCGCCCCAATCAGTTCCCGGTTGGTCGCCGGCCGGCCCGCACCATTTTCACAGATCGCCGACACCGCGCCGATCGATTCGATCGCGGAGATGAAGCCCATCAGCACGAAGCCGAGTATAGCCGAGGCGGACAAGGCGAAGCCGAAACGGAAGGGCGAAGGCAGCATGAACCAGGGTGCCAAACCGACCGGCGCGAGCGACACGCGCCCCAGCAGCGCCGCCGCCGCATAGCCGGCGGCTAGCCCCAGTAGCACCGAAGCGGTCGACCAGATGCCGCGGCCGAAGAAGCTGAAGCCGAGCGTCGTGAACACCACAATTCCCGCCAGCATCCAGCTGATGCCGGCGCCGTAAGCAGGCGTACCATGAGCGGGGACGCCGCCGGCGGCATATTGCACCCCGACGCGCATTAGCGACAGGCCGATCATCAGCACGACCAGCCCCGTGACCATGGGCGGCAGTGCAAAGCGTATGCGGCCGATGAAGAAGCTGACGCCCATATGGAACAGCCCGCCGAATATCGCGGCAGTGGTCAGTTGCGCCATGGCGGCGACGCCCTGACCGGCGACGATCGGGATCATCACCGGCAGGAAAGCGAAGCTGGTCCCCTGCACCAGCGGCAGCCGTGCGCCGGCCGGGCCGATGCCGATCGTCTGGATCAGGGTGGCGACCCCGGCGAACAGCATCGCCATCTGGATCATGTAGATGAGCGAGCTGGCATCGGGCGATCCGAAGCCGAAGCCCGCCGCACCAGCAACGATGATCGCGGGCGTCAGGTTGCTGACGAACATTGCCAGTACATGCTGGATGCCGAGGGGCAGAGCGACGGTGAGGTTGGGAAAATGGTCGGGATCGCACGCTTGATCGGCCGTCATCACACCGGCGTGGAACGATGTGTTCAGCGCGGGAGGGGGCGGAGCGTGCATCAGGCGGCTTCCATCAGGCGGACGAGCGAACGGTCGGCGGCGCGCAGGATGTCGCGGCGGCTGGCCTGCGCCAGTTCGCCGTCGCGCACGACCGCGCGCCCCTCGACGAATACATCGCGCGCGCCCGAGGGCGGGGCGAGCAGCAGCGCCGCCACCTTGTCCCATGCGCCGGCGGAGGGGATGTCTGCGACGTCCCACAGCACGATATCGGCGCGCTTGCCCGGCTCAAGCGATCCGCAATCGGACCGCCCCAAGATCTGCGCCCCGCCGCGCGTCGCCAGGAACAATGCGTCGCGCGAATCGAACGCCGAAGGCCCGCCGATCGCGCGCTGGAGAAGCATCGCCTGCCGCGCTTCGAGCAGCAGGTGCCCGCTGTCGTTCGAGGCGGAGCCGTCCACGCCGATGCCGACCGGCACATCCTGGGCGACCATGGCGCGGAGCGGCGCGATGCCCGATCCAAGGCGGCAGTTGGAGCAGGGGCAATGGGCGACGCCGGTCTTCGTCCGCGCGAACAGGTCGATCTCCTGCGCGTCGAGCTGCACGCAATGGGCGTGCCAGACATCCGGTCCGGTCCAGCCCAGTTCCTCCGCATATTGGCCCGGCCGGCAGCCGAAGCGCTCCAGGCTGAAGGCGACATCGTCGGCGTCCTCGGCCAGATGGGTGTGCAGCATCACGCCCTTGTCGCGCGCGAGCAGGGCGGCGTCGCGCATCAGGTCGCGGCTGACCGAGAAGGGCGAGCAGGGCGCGACGCCGACCCGCACCATCGCACCGTCCGCTGCATCATGGAAGCGGTCGATCACGCGGATGCAGTCGTTGAGGATCGCGTCCTCGCGTTCCACCAGGCTGTCGGGGGGCAGGCCGCCGGCGCTTTCGCCAACGCTCATCGCGCCGCGCGTCGGGTGGAAGCGGATGCCGATGCCCCGCGCGGCAGCGATCGTATCGTCCAGTGTCACGCCATTCGGGAAAAGATAGAGATGATCGCTGCTCATCGTGCAGCCCGACAGCGCCAGTTCCGCCAGGCCAAGCTGGGTCGCCGCGAACACATCGTCGGGCGTGTAGCGGGCCCAGATCGGATAGAGGCGCTTCAACCAATCGAACAACGACGCATTGATCGCGCCGGGCAGCGCCCGCGTCAGCGACTGGTAGAGATGGTGATGGGTGTTGACGAGGCCGGGAGTCACGACGCAGCCAGTGGCGTCGATCACTTCATCGGCGTCCGGGACGAGAGCGGTCAGTTCCGCCGTTGTCCCGACTGCTTCGATGGCCCCATCGCGAAAGGCCAGCGCACCGCCCACAATTTCGCGCCGCCGGTCATCCATGGTGACGATTATGTCGGCATTGCGGATGACCGTCAGGGTCATTCGGGCGGCGCCTTTTCGTAACGGTCCCAATGGCCGACCAGTTGATCGATCACCTTCGATCCCACTATGTAGAGGCTCTCCAGCGACGCCTTCATGCCGGCATAGCCTTCATTCTCGCGCAGCAGATAGTCGGCGGCGGCGACGCCCGGCGGGGGCATGGAGAAATTGCTGCCCGACCGCAGCACCAGCACGCGGTCTCTGTCCACCTTCTCGATCTTGTCGAGATAGGTGATCGCCTGGAGTGTGCCCGTCTCTTCCATGGCGGAGGTCACGAACTCACCCTTGCCGCTGGTCGAATAACGCACCCAGTCATTCGCCCAACCTGTGAGCAGCTTGCCATGCCAGAAGGTCATGGCGGAGAGTTGATCGCCCATCAGCACGAAGGGCGGCTTCTGGGCGTTGGGGTAGCCGGAATAGCGGGCGCGCTCCTTGGCGATACCCCGATCGTCGGGCAGCTTCATGTCCTTGGTCAGCGCATAGGCCCAGTCGGTGAGCTTGGGATTGAGCGCGAAAACACGGCCTTCGGTGATGGGCGGACTCCTGTCGTCCGGCCCCTGCTTGTCGAGGGGAAAGAAGCCCGATTTCCAGCCTTTGGGAATTTCACGCGCGTCGATCTCATGCGCCAGATCGCCGTCGACGCTGTAGCGCGCCCAGGCGGCCGATCCGATCGACGCGTCCTGCGGGTCGATGCCGGCGATACCCGCGACCAGCCAATAGGCGTGCGAAAGGTCGAACCGCGGGTCCAGGCCCAGCGCCATCACGCCGGTGCCTGACCGCGCCGTCCCCACGCCTGTCACCATCGCCAGGATGCGGCTGTCGGGATTGTAGTAGAGGTCGTGATAGCCTTGCGGAAAGGGGATGCGGATATCGAGCTTACGCCGTTCTTTCCACAGCTGGAATTCGCCGGGCGCGTCGCCGGTGTCCGCGCCGATTTCGAACATGGTGACGATGACGACCCGGACGGGAAGCGGCTGGGAGCAGGGCGCGCCGGGCGCGCAGTCGGTAGCGGGCGGAGTTTGTGCGTGACTCGGCAGGGGTAGGATGATTGCTGCGAGGATCGGGAGGATGCGCATCAATCGGAACATTCGTGGCTATCCTCCAGCCGGCAAGGGGCGTGCTGCTGCTTCCGCAGGAACACCGTGTTGAGCAAGGGGCACCCGCAAGCAGGTGCCCCCCCGCTCATCAGAATTTGTAGACCGCCGATGCCTGGAAGCTGCGCGGACGTTCCGGGAGGACGATGGTGCTGCCGAACAATTCGGTGAAGTTGGCGCGGAAATATCTCTCGTTGGTCGCATTCTTGACGACCAGGCGGAAGAGGAACGGCCCGGTCTCGAAGGATGCGCCAAGATCGACGGTCGTGTAGGCTGGGAGCTTCACGGCTTGGCTCTGGCCCGAATAGACCGAGTCGACATGGACGGCGCTGGCCGATAGCGCGAGGCCGAAGTCGAAGGCATAGGTCGCTGTAGCCGAGAACATGTTTTCAGGGATGCCCGCGCGCTTGGAATCGCTCTTGCTGTTGATCGGAACAAGGCCGATCGGCTGGCCACCCAGATAGAGATAGGGATTGCTGACGTTCACCAGATCTTCGATACCGAAGAAGCTGAACAGCGTACCGCTCTCAAGTGCGGTCAGGTTATAGACATTGGTGTGGGTGTAGGCGCCAGTGATCAGCAGGTGCTTGTCCACCGACCAGCGGAATTCCGCTTCCAGACCCTTGGTTTCGACCGCCTGGTTGACCGTGATGGACTGGACGTTGAAGTCGTTGCGCTTCTGCTTGTAGACCGAGACGGCGGCATAGAGGGTGTTGTCTAGCCAGCTTCCCTTGATGCCCCCCTCATAGAGTTTCGACGCGGAGATGAACGTGTTGGTGGCGGCAAGGTCGGGATAGATTTCCGCACCCTGGCCGGCGATCACGACCGACTGCTTGGCGATCGTCGCGTAGGGAATGAGGCCAAAGGGGAGCTTGTAGGAGGCGCTGCCGGAATAGGAC
>JACESO010000109.1 GCA_013911745.1 Sphingobium sp.
GTCCCCACCCACGCCGGCTCCCGTCCCCGCCACCGATCGCCCCTGGCTGGACATGGACTTGGCCGTCACCCAGGCCCGCTTCTCGCTGCTCGGCGTGACCGTCAGCTACAGCCTCCTCCTGCACAATCGCGGCGAACGGCCCGCGCGGGAGGTGATGGTGCGCGGGCTGCTCGGCAATGGCGGCGCACAGCAACAGGCGTTGTTGGAAGGTTTCTTCGCTGGGCAGGACGGCCTGCCGCTGCACAGCGTCGTCGCCATCGCGCCGGGCGAGACGCAGAGCCTGTCGGGCGAACTGCGCCTGTCGCCGGAACAGATCGTGCCGGTGGAGATGGGCCAGCGCAGCCTGCTCATTCCGATCGCCGCGTTCGACGCCGCCTATCTGTGGGGTGAACAGGATGCCGAACCGGCAGGCCACGGCCGCACCGCCCGCGCCTTCGTCGTCGGGCAGGAGCAGGAACCGCCGGCTGACCGGCTCGCGCCCCTCCGCCTCGATCAAGGGCCGCGCCAATACCGCCGCCCCGCCGCGCGCGCCGCGGCCGAACTGACGCCCGCCTGACCCCTTCCCACCGCCGCTCCGGCATCCTACTACTCGTCCCGTTCCCCGGCGAAGGCCCAGGAACAACCGACATATTCAGCCAACATATTGGCATCAGACGTAAAGGCAGGGCATGACCATCTTCGTTACCACCGACGAACTGGCGGAGCAGCTGGGTACGCCGAACCTCGTCATCCTTGACGCCAGCCTTTTCCTGCCCGGCACGCCGCGCGACCCGCGCGCCGAATTCGAAGCCGCCCATATTCCCGGCGCAGCCTATCTGGACCTGCCCACCCTCAACGATCCGGACGATCCAACGCCCGGCATGTTGCCCCCCGACGCGATGATGACGGATCGGGCGCAGGCGCTCAGCATCCATCCCGACAGCCGCATCATCGTCTATGACAACAGCCCGACGCACAGCGCCGCGCGCGGATGGTGGATGATGCGCGTCTATGGTCTTGGCGCATCTGCTGCGATCCTGGACGGCGGCCTGCCCAAATGGGTGGCGGAGGGGCGCGCGATCGAAAGCGGCCCCGCCTCCCCAACGCGCGGCTCCGCGATCGCGCGGCTCGACCGGACGCAGGTCCGCACCAAGGCCGACCTGATCGCCAATCTCGCCAGCGGCGGCGCGCAGGTGATCGACGCGCGCGGCGCAGGCCGCTTCACCGGCGCGGAGGCGGAACCGCGCCCCGGCATGGCATCCGGCCATATTCCGGGCAGCCGCAACCTCCCCTCCTCCGCGCTGTTCGACGCCGACAACCGGATGAAGCAGGGCGACGAACTGCGCCGCCTGTTCGTGGAGGCGGGCACGGATTTCGACCGCCCCATCATCACCAGCTGCGGCAGCGGCGTCACCGCCGCCATCCTGCTCGCGGGGCTGGAGACGCTCGGCAAGACCGACGTGTCGCTCTATGACGGCAGCTGGTCGGAATGGGGCTTCGACCCCGCAACGCTCAAGGCGACGGGCGCGGCGTGAGCGAGAATGATACGCGCAAGCCGCTGACGAAGCTGGCGCAGGCCGGGCGCAGGCCGGAATGGACCGGCATGCCGGGGCAGCCCGGCGGTATCGTCAGCCCGCCGGTGTGGCGTGCCTCCACCATCCTCTACGATGATGTCGCGCACCTGCGGAAGGCGGCGGCCACCAGCACGCATGAACGGCTCTTCTACGGGCGGAAGGGAACGCCGACCGCCTGGTCTCTGGCCGACGCGCTCACCGAACTGGAACCCGGCGCGGACGGCACGATGCTTTTCCCCTCCGGCGTGGCGGCGATAGGCTGCGCGCTCATGGCGGTGCTCAAGCCCGGCGACCGGCTGCTGATGGTCGACAGCGCCTATGACCCCACCCGCAATTTCTGCGAACAGGTGCTGCGCCCCTGGGGCGTCGAGACCATCTATTATGATCCGACCGGCGCCTCGCTCGACGGCCATCTTGCCGACGGGCCGATCCGCGCGCTCTTCCTCGAAAGCCCCGGCAGCCTGACTTTCGAGGTGCAGGACGTGCCCGCGCTCGCCGCCTGGGCGAAGGCGAACGGGGTCGTCACCCTCATCGACAATACATGGGCGACGCCGCTCTATTTTCCGGCGCTGTCCCACGGCGTCGATATTTCCATCCTCGCGGGCACCAAATATATCGTCGGCCACAGTGACGTGATGATCGGCAGCGTCAGCGCCAATGCCGACTGGTTCGGCCGCATCCGCCAGACCGCCTATCTGTTCGGCCAGATGGTCAGCCCGGACGACGCCTGGCTCGCCTCGCGGGGCCTGCGCACGCTCGGCATCCGCCTTGCCCAGCATCGCGACAGCGCGCTCGCCATCGCCCATTGGCTGAAGGACCAGCCCGATGTCGCCCGCGTGCTCCACCCCGCCCTGCCCGACTGTCCGGGCCATGATCTGTGGCGGCGCGACTTCAGCGGCTCCACCGGGCTGTTCACCTTCATCCTGAACGGTGACGACGAGGCGGCGCGCGCCGCATTGATCGACGGGCTCTCCCATTTCGGCATCGGCTACAGCTGGGGCGGGTTCGAGAGCCTCGCCCTGCCCGTCGATCCGGCCCGCTATCGCAGCGCCACCCGCTGGGACGCGGAAGGGCCGGCCGTCCGCCTCCATATCGGGCTGGAAGACCCGGCCGACCTGATCGCCGATCTTGACGCGGGCCTCGCCCGTTTCCGGGCCGTGCGCGATGGGGGTCGCGCCTGACCGCGGGGCCGACTATATTCTCCCCATGCCGCCGCTCACCCTCCTGCTGATCTTTGTCGCCACCGTCGCCGGGATGGAGGGTTTCGCCTATGTCATGCACCGCTGGGTGATGCACGGACCCGGCTGGTTCCTGCACGCCAGCCACCATCGCCCCCGCACCGGCATGTGGGAGGCGAACGACCTCTATTTCGTCATATTCGCGCTGCCCTCCATCCTGCTCCTGCTGGGCGGCGTGCAATGGGGCTGGGGCGGCTGGGCGACGGCGATGGGCGCGGGGATCGCCGCCTATGGCGCTATCTATCTGGGCTTCCACGACATCATCGTGCATCAGCGGGTGCGCAACCGCTATGTCGCGCGCTCGCGCTATATGAAGCGGATCGTCCAGGCGCACCGGCTGCACCATGCGGTGGAGACGAAGGAGGGCACGGTCAGCTTCGGCTTCCTCGTCGCGCCGCATCCGACCGCGCTCAAGCGCCAGCTCGCCCACAACGGCCGCGCGGGCGTGCGCGCCGCGCGCGGCGTCGAACCAGTCGCGCCGCAGCCCTGAAGGCGGCCTTTCCTAATCGCGCCGTCTGCGCTTCACTGAGGCCATGCCAGGCCCCCGCCCGACCTCCTCGTAATGCCTCGTTTCACCCCTCACGCGCCAAAGGCGGGGAAGCGTCGCGAGCGCTTCGGGGACGCTTTGGGGACGCGTGCGAGAGGCCTCGCGAGCGCGTCGCGGGCGAAAATCGCGGTTTTGCGTGGCGTAACGGTGTGAACTTCGGTCGCGCTGATTTCGCGGGACGGTCATTGGCATTTACCACCGCCGCCCTACATCCCCTGCACCACCAGATAAGGCGACGACAGCGATGACCCTTACCCGCACCGAAACCGACAGCATCGGCGCCATCGAAGTGCCGGCCGACGCCTATTGGGGCGCGCAGACGCAGCGCAGCGTCGAGAATTTCCCCTTCGGCGCAACGGAACGGATGCCGATCGAGATCGTGCACGCGCTCGCCATCGTGAAGCAGGCGGCGGCGCGGGTTAACCGCACCCACGGCCTCGACCCGCAAATCGCCGACGCGATCGAGACCGCCGCGGCGGAGGTCGCCGCCGGCGACCATGACGACCAGTTCCCGCTCGTCATCTGGCAGACCGGCAGCGGCACCCAGTCCAACATGAACGTCAATGAGGTCATTGCCGGCCGCGCCAATGAAATCCTGACCGGCGCTCGCGGAGGCAAGTCCCCCGTCCATCCCAACGACCATGTCAACCAAGGGCAATCGTCGAACGACAGCTTCCCCACGGCCATGCACGTCGCCGCCGCGCTGGCCGCCACCCGTCGCCTGCTACCTGCGCTCCAGCGGCTCGAAAACGCGCTGCTCGACAAGGCCAAGGCCTGGAACCATATCGTGAAGATCGGCCGCACCCATCTTCAGGACGCGACGCCGCTGACGCTGGGGCAGGAGTTTTCGGGCTACTATACGCAGATCCGCCTGGCCCGCACGCGCACCATGCCACTCGTCGAACATGGCCTCGCCCGCCTGGCGCAGGGCGGCACTGCGGTGGGCACCGGCCTCAACGCGCCGGAAGGCTTTGGCGAGGACATCGCGCGCGAAATTTCGGCCATCACCGGCTTCCCCTTCGAAACCGCGCCGAACAAGTTCGAGGCGCTGGCGAGCCATGACACGCTGGTCGATTTTTCCGGCCGCCTGAACAGCATCGCGGTCGCGCTCACGAAGATCGCCAACGATATCCGGCTGCTGGGGTCAGGCCCGCGCTCCGGTCTTGGCGAGCTGGACCTGCCCGCCAACGAACCGGGCAGTTCCATCATGCCCGGCAAGGTCAACCCGACCCAGTGCGAGATGTTGACTATGGTCGCGGCGCAGGTGATCGGCAATCATCAGGCAGTGACGATCGGCGGCATGCAGGGCCATATGGAACTCAACGTCTTCAAGCCGCTGATCGGCGCGGCCGTGCTTCGCTCCATCCATCTGCTGAGCGTCGGCATGGACAGCTTCGTCGAACGCTGCATCGAGGGACTGGAAGCCAATGAGGGGCGGATCGCGGAGCTGGTCGACCGATCGCTGATGCTGGTCACCGCGCTCGCGCCCGAGATCGGGTACGACAATGCCGCCGCGATCGCCAAGCATGCCCATAAGAACGGCCTGACGCTGCGCGAGGCGGGGCTGGAACTGGGGCTGGTGGACGCCGAGTCGTTCGACCGACTGGTGCGGCCTGAAAATATGGTGTGAGAGTGGCGGAACCGGCGGCGTTGCGATACATTAACTTGGCATGAAGAAGAAAAGCCTCACCCCCGACGCACCGCTGGTGACGATCCGCCCGCCGAAGAAGGCCGGGCTGCTGCGAAAGGTCGCGCGGGTGGGCGCGACGGTGGTCGCGGCGCGCGTCGCCGCCGCCACCGGCAAGAAGGGCGTCGTTGGCCTGCTCGCCGGGGCCGGCGCGAAGCGGGTCATCATGCGCTATCCTGCCGGCGCGCTGTTCGTGACTGGCGCCTATATGGCCGGCAAGCTTTACGAGGCCAAGCGCGAGGCGCAGCGGCGCAAGACGCAGAAGCTGCTAACCGATCAAAGCGGCGACCATGCCGGGAACGACGCCATCCCGATCGAAAGCGCGCGCAAAACCGGCAAAGCCTAAAGCGCTGCCTGCCACTGGCGGATTGCTTCGATGGGCCAGGTCAGCATCAGGATGTTGAGCGCCAGATTGTCGCGGATGATGGCGAGCGCGAGCAATTCCATGAGGATGGCGACGGCGATAGTGACGCGCACGGGCGCGCGCGCCGCGAAGAGGAACCCGGCCGTCATCATCCCGATATCGCTCATGGAATTGACGATGGAGTCGCCCGAATAGCCGAGTGCGATGGTCGCCGTCCGATAGCGGTCGATGATGATCGGGGAATTTTCGAGGATTTCCCAGGCCGATTCCACCGCCACCGCGGCGGCGAGCCGGATGCCGAGCGGCTTCCCGCGCAGCAGCCAATTCGCGAGGGCGTAGAAGAGGAAGCCGTGGATGATGTGACTGAGGCTGTACCAGTCTGCGATATGCTGGCTGTTGCCGCTGTCGAGCGCGCCGTGCCATAACTCCACGCGCCCGCAAGCACAGATGGACGGCCGGTGCATCAGGAACAGGATCAGGCACGCTGCTGCCGCGACCAGTGCGGCAACAATGAAGCCCCGCCGATTGCCGCTGCTGCCCCTGCCCCTCATCCGTCTCGTTCCCCACCCTCTTGCAAAAAACCCGCTTCGGCGTCACTAGCGGCCATGGCCGACAGCATCCAGAACCAGACCCCCGACTTCAAGCGCCGGGGCCTGCTCTTCGTTCTGTCCTCGCCTTCGGGCGCGGGCAAGTCCACCATCGCGCGCAAGCTGCTCGCCGCCGAGCCGGATCTGTCCATGTCGGTATCCGCCACCACGCGGCCGATGCGGCCGGGCGAGGTGGACGGCAAGGACTATCATTTCGTCGATATCGAAGAATTCCGCCGCATGGCGAACGACCAGGAATTCCTCGAATGGGCCCATGTGTTCGGCCAGCGATACGGTACGCCGCGGGCGCCGGTGGAAGCGATGCTGAAGTCCGGCAAGGATGTGTTGTTCGACATCGACTGGCAGGGCGCGCAGCAGTTGCACCAGATCGCGGGCGGGGATGTCGTGCGCATCTTCATCCTGCCCCCGTCGATGGAGGAACTGGAGCGCCGGCTGCGCGGACGCGCGACCGACAGCAACGAAGTGATCGAGGGCCGCATGGCCCGCGCCGCTGGCGAGATCGCCCATTGGGACGGATATGATTATGTCCTGTGCAATGTGGATGCGGAGGATTGTTTCCAGCGGGTCCAGACCATCCTGCATGCCGAACGGATGAAGCGCAGCCGCCAGACCGGCCTCATCGGCTTCATCCGCAAGCTGAGCCGCTATCATCAGGAAGACTGAGCGCGTCACCGCTGCGATATGCGCGTCCGGTCGCGGATAGGACAGCTATTCGTCGAACCCTGCCGGAACGGCCCAGTCGGGATGGGTCCAGGCCATCGCCTTGAACAGGGTGCCCATCTGGTCTGAATCAGTCAGGCGGCGGCGGGCGGTGTCCACCTCCAGCGCGCGGTCCGGGCTGGCGGCGGCGAGTTGATCGGCGCGGGCATGGATCCCGAGTTGCGCCAGGAAATCGCCCTGCCCGGTTGGACCGTGCACCCGCAGCCCCGCTTGCCGCGCCATATTGCCCAGCATGGTGAAATCGACGTGGGTGGTGAGGTCCACCTCGCCCGGATCGGCGAAGGGATCGGCGAAGGCGTGGTCTTTGACCGCCTGAAGCGTGTCGCCCAGGGCCGGGCCTTCATAGCCATAGTCGATCAGGATCGCGACGCCGCCCTGTTTGGCGATGCGGTTGGCGAGCGCATAGGCGATGCCCGCGCCGACGATGGGGGATTCGATGATCGCGCCGTCCTCCGCCTGCGCAGCAAGCGGCGGAAGGCCCGATTCGATGCGGCGATAGCCGGGGACGGCGAGGAAGCGCCCTTCCGCTTCCCGCGCGACCACGACGCGCTCCCGCCATTCGTCGGCGACGCGGACGCACTGGCGCACCGGCAGCGCGTCGAAAAATTCGTTGGCGACCACCAACAGCGGGCCTTTTTCCGGCAGGCTGTCGATCGTGTCGTGGTGGACGGCGGTGGGAAGCATCGCCCGTTGCCGGTCGCGCAGGACGGGGCTGGTTTCCACCAGATGCGGTTTGGGCACGAGCGCCGCCCGTTCCATCGCGCGCAGCGCATCCGACGCCAGCGTACCGCGCCCCGGCCCCAGTTCGACATAGGCGGGGTCTGGCCGCCGGCCCGAGCGCATCCACACATCCGCAAGCGCGAGGCCGACCAGTTCCCCGAACATCTGGCTGATTTCGGGGGCGGTGGTGAAATCGCCGTCCGCCCCCAGCGGATCGCGGGTGGCGTAATAATGCTGGTTCGCCTCCCCGATATAATGGGCGACGGAGATCGGCCCGCCCGCAGCGATCTGGCGCGCCAGCCGGCGGGCGAGCGGTTCGGCACCTTCCGGGACTGATTCAGCCGACACTGGCGCTGCCGGCGACCGGCTCCACCCGCAGGCGGCGGCGCTTCGCCGTCGCGATGAGGTAGAGGCCGCCGACGATCATCGGGATGCAAAGCCACTGCCCCATGTGCAGGCCGGTGCGCGCGGCGAACTCCATCAGCTGGGCGTCGGCTTCGCGGACATATTCGACAGCGAAGCGGAAGCAGCCATAGCCGAGCAGGAAGAGGCCTACGAGCTTGCCGGGTTCGTAGCGCGCCTTCGTCCGCCAGAAGGCATAGGCGAGGATGAGGAACAGCAGCACGCCTTCCAGCAGCGCTTCGTAGAGCTGGCTGGGATGGCGGGGATAGGGTCCGCCGGTCGGGAAGATGATGGCCCAGGGAACGTCGGTTTCCTTGCCCCAAAGCTCTCCGTTCACGAAGTTGGCGAGCCGGCCGAAAAAGAGGCCGAAAGGCACCACGCAGGCGACATAGTCGTGGATGCGCAGCCAGCTGAGCTTTTCCTTCCACGCCATGTAGAGGATGCCGAGCGAGACGCCGATCGCGCCGCCGTGAAAGGACATGCCGCCATTCCACAGCTTGAAGATGTCGAGCGGGTGGCTGAGGATTTCGGGCTGGTAGAAGATCACATAGGCGAGGCGGCCGCCGATGATGATGCCGAGCGTGGCGTAGAAGATCATGTCGTCGGCATGGCGGCGCGCCATCGGCGATCCGGGCTGCGCCACCAGTTTCAGCAGATACCAGTAGCCGATCAGGATGCCCGCCAGATAGGCGAGGCTGTACCATTTGATGGTGAAGAAGCCGAGGTCGAGGGCCACGGGGTCCAGCCCCAGATCTTCGAAACGAATGGCGCCCGAAGCGGCGGCGGCGAGGTCCAGGATCAAAATCGAGCCCCTTAAAGGATGAGGAGTGCGGCCATAGAGCAAGCGCGTCCGAAGATGAAGGGGCGACGGGCGATTCGGTCGCGTCCCGGCCGGTCCACCGCTTCCTACGAAGTTCATACCGTTACGCCACGCAAAACCGCCGAAAATGCCCGCGACGCGCTCGCGAGGCTTCGCGCAAGCGCCGCCGACGCTTCCGCCACGCGCTCGCGACGCCTCTCGTCCTATCGAGCGTCGCGGTGGATAGGAGTGTCGAGCGAGGGGTGGGCCGCAGGTCATGAGGCGGAGTGGACCAGTGGCGGGGTGGATAGGAAAGGCGCGAGGAAGCGGGATGCCGGGTCGCGTTACCCGATCATCGTCACCCCAGCGGAAGCTGGGGTCTCAGGCGGCGGCGCGCAGTGGCCTGAGATGCCAGCCTGCGCTGGCATCTCAGGCCACGAT
>JACESO010000011.1 GCA_013911745.1 Sphingobium sp.
GAGATTCCGGCTGAGCCGAACGAAGGATAATCGAGCGGATGGTGAGCATGAAGAGCCTGTCGCCTCTGGGGCGCAGCGTGACGGCAGCGGCGATGATCGCGCTGCTGGCCGGGTGCGGCATCGTCGGCGGCAAGAAGGGCGGCCCCAAGACCCCGGTCGTGGGCAACCGCGTTTCGATCCTCAACAATGAACAGGGGGTCGAGGCGGACCCGACCCTGGCGGATGTGCCGGTCAGCCTGCCCGCGCCCTACGTCAATGAAGAATGGTCGCAGCCCGGCGGCGGCCCGTCCAAGGCGATGGGCCATGTCTCGCTCGGCGGATCGCCGGCGCAGATCTGGACGGCCTCGATCGAGGGCAGCACCCCGCAGGCACGCCTCGCTGCTTCGCCCGTCGTGTCGGGCGGGAAGCTGTTCGTGATCGACAGCGGTGCCCATGTCATTGCCTTCGATGCGGCAAGCGGGTCGAAGCTGTGGCAGACCAGCCTGCCAGCCGATGGCAAGGGCAATGGCCGCGCGCTGTTCGGCGGCGGCGTCAGCGTTCTTGGCGATCGCCTCTTCGCCAGCACGGGCATCGGCGACGTCGCCGCGCTGGAGGCGGCGACCGGCAAGATCATCTGGAAAAAGCATCTGGGCGGCCCGTTGCGCGGCGCGCCGACGCTGGAAAACGGCCACGTCTATGTGATGGGCCAGGACAACCAGGTGTTCGCGCTGAACCAGAGCGACGGCGAAACCCAGTGGACCGATAGCGGCACGCTGCAGGTCACCGGCATCTTCGGCGTCGCCGCGCCGGCCGCGGCGCAGGGCACCGTGATCGCGGGCTACAGCTCGGGCGAAATCAGCGCCTATCGCTATGAAAACGGCCGCAGCCTATGGGGCGACGCGCTGTCGCGCACCAGCATCTCGACCGCGGTGGCGACGCTGACCGATATCGACGCCGATCCGGTGATCGATCGCGGGCGCGTGTTCGCCATCGGCCAGGGCGGCCGCATGGCCTCCTATGAACTGACCAGCGGCCAGCGCCTGTGGGAAATCAACATCGCCGGGATCTCCACGCCGTGGGTCGCGGGCGAATGGGTGTTCGCCGTCACCAGCGACGCGCGCCTGCTCTGCGTCGCGCGCGCCACCGGCAAGATCCGCTGGGTCAGCCAGCTGCGCCGCTGGCAGAAGGAAAAGAAGAAGGACAAGGCGATCCGCTGGACCGGTCCCGTTCTCGCGGGCGGCAAACTGATCGTGGTGTCGACCCGGGGCGAGATGGTCTATGCCGATCCCGCCACCGGCGCGGTGCAATCGACGCAGGATCTAGACCGGTCCATGTCGCTGTCGCCCATCGTCGCCAACAACATCCTTTACGTCCTGGCCGACGACGGGAAGCTGACGGCGTTCCGCTAACGCCCCCGATATGTTATGCGGCGCACCCGCGCAGGCCCGGCCTGCGCGGGTGCGCTGTTTTGATGACGTGATGATTTTGGAAGGAAACGGGCATGCTGCCCACGGTAGCCATCGTCGGACGCCCCAATGTGGGCAAGTCCACCCTGTTCAACCGGTTGGTCGGCAAGAAGCTGGCACTGGTGGACGACCAGCCCGGCGTGACCCGCGACCGGCGGGAGGGCGAGGCACACCTTCTTGGCGTCGACTTCACCATCATCGACACCGCCGGTTACGAGGATGAAGACCCCCAATCCCTGCCCGGCCGGATGCGCATCCAGACCGAAGCGGCGGTCGACAATTGCGATGTCGCGCTGTTCATGATCGACGCGCGGGCGGGCATCACCCCGCTGGACGAGGAAATCGCCCGCTGGCTGCGCGCCAATGACGCGCCGGTGGTGCTGGTCGCCAACAAGGCGGAGGGCAAGGCGGCAGACCCCGGCGTCATGGAGGCGTTCGGCCTCGGCCTTGGCGAACCCATCCCCTTTTCCGCCGAACATGGACAGGGTCTTGCCGACCTGTTCCAGGCGCTGCTGCCGCATCTGGAGCGAGAGGATGCGGAGGAGGAGAAGGAATTTTACGAGGATGACGAAAGCGCGCCACTTAAGCTCGCGATCGTCGGCCGCCCTAACGCGGGCAAGTCGACGCTCATCAATCGGCTGCTGGGCGAAAACCGGCTGCTGACCGGCCCGGAAGCCGGCATCACGCGCGACAGCATCGCCGTCGACTGGTCCTGGACCAGCCGGGAGGGGGTCGAGCGCCCCGTCCGCCTGATCGACACTGCGGGCATGCGCAAGCGCGCCAAGGTGCAGGACAAGCTGGAAAAGCTCGCCGTCAGCGATGGCCTGAACGCCGTGAACTTCGCCGAAGTCGTCGTGCTGCTGCTCGATTCGACGCGCGGGCTGGAGGCGCAGGATCTGCGCATCGCGGACAAGGTGCTGGAGGAAGGGCGCGCGCTCGTGATCGCGCTCAACAAATGGGACACGGTCGAAAACGGGTCGGCGCTCTATCAGGGCATCAAGAAGGCGCTGGACGATGGCCTGGCGCAGGTGCGCGGGGTGCCGATCATGACCGTCTCCGCCGCCACCGGCAAGGGTCTGGACGACCTGATCCACGTTGCCTTCGAAACCCGCACCGCCTGGTCGCAGCGCATCTCGACCGGCGTCCTCAACCGCTGGTTCGAGCGCGCGCTGGAAGCAAATCCCCCGCCTGCTCCTGGCGGCAAGCGGATCAAGCTGCGCTACATTACCCAGAACAAGACCCGTCCGCCGACCTTCGTGCTGTTCGGCACGCGGCTCGACGAACTGCCCGAAAGCTATCGCCGCTATCTGGTGAACGGCATCCGCAAGGAACTGGGCTTCGGTGCGGTGCCGGTGCGCCTGACGCTGCGCAGCGCCAAGAACCCCTATGGCAACAAGTGACGCCGCTCCGCTCATCGTCAACGCGCGGGGGATGAAATGCCCCTGGCCGGCGTTGCGGGCGGCCCGCGCCCTTCGTGAGGTAGCGGCCATCGTGATCGAGGCGGACGATCCTGTCGCCCCGACCGAGCTTGAGGCGCTGGCCGCCTCGCAGGGCTGGACCCTCAACCGGCTCGACGAACACCGCTTTTCGCTCGCCCGTCCCGATGGATCGCCCGCGCCTTAACCGCCTGTTTACGCGCAGCAGCTATTTTCGACGCTGGAGTGTGAAGGAGCGCGCGGGTGTCCCACCAAGATACCGAACTGGTTAATGTCAGCCATTTGTTGAGGAGCCGGGCGGAGCTTGGCACTGCATTTCCGCGCATCCTGGGCTATTTCCGCGAGGACGGCGTCAAGTCCATTCACGCGATCGAGGAAGCCTTCCGCACCCGCAACTCCGCCGCGCTGGTCAGCCCGGCCCACACGCTGAAGGGCGAATCCGCGCAATTCGGCGCCTATCGGCTCAGCGCCATGGCGGAGCAGATCGAGATGACGGCCCGCCGCTGCGTGGAAACGCGGGAAGGGCCGGACGAGCTTATCGAGACCGTCGTCGCCTTGCGTCCCTGCTTTTCCGAGACGATGGCCATGCTCGACCGGGATGCCAGCCCGCTCGCCGTGCGCCGTCCTGCCACGTTCGGCCGCCGCGCGGAAACGCCGGTCCCGGGTTTCGGCCGCGCTAACTGATTTCCGTCTTGAAGTAAAACCCATCATGTCCCCATATGACGGGCATGGCATTTTTTTCCCTGCTCGACCTCGTCCCCGTTCGCGAAGGACAGGATAACGCATCCGCCCTCGCCGATGCGGCCGACCTTGCCGTCCATGCGGAGGTCCTGGGTTATCACCGCTATTGGGTCGCCGAACATCATGGCATGCCGGGCATCGCGTCCGCGGCGACGGCGGTCGTGCTGGCGCATATAGGCCATGCGACATCAACCATCCGCATCGGCGCGGGCGGCATCATGCTGCCCAACCATGCCCCGCTGGTGATCGCGGAGCAGTTCGGCACGCTTGAGGCCCTCTTCCCTGGCCGCATCGATCTCGGCCTTGGCCGCGCGCCGGGGTCCGACCAGCGTGTGGCGCAGGCGATCCGCCGCAACCTGTCGGGCGGCCCCGACCATTTCCCGCGCGACGTCATGGAGCTTCAGGCTTTCTTTGCGGGCGACGACCGGCTCGGCATCCAGGCGACGCCGGGTGCCGGCGCCGACGTGCCGCTCTGGATTCTTGGTTCCAGCCTCTATGGCGCGCAACTCGCGGCAGCGCTCGGTCTGCCCTACGCCTTCGCGTCGCACTTCGCCCCGGCGGCGCTGGACGAGGCGATCGCCATCTACCGCCGCGACTTCCGCCCGTCGGCACATCTCAAATATCCCTATGTGATGGCGGGCTATAATGTCTTTGCCGCCGACGATGCGGAGGAGGCGCAGCTACTGGCGAGTTCGATGCAGCAGGCGTTCGTGCGCTTGCGCACCGGCCAGCCGGGCAAGCTGCAGCCCCCGCTAGCCGGCTATTATGATAGCCTGCCGATGCAGGCTCAGGCGATGCTGGCCGATGTGCTCAGCGTTTCCAGCATCGGGACGCAGGCGGATGTGGAACGCGACATTGCCGCCTTCCTGCGCAGGACGCAGGCGGACGAGCTGATCCTGACCGGCCAGATTTTCGATCATCAGGCGCGCAAGCGCAGCTTCGCCATCGCTATGGCGGCGGCTCAGGCGGTGGCGGCGCACGAGCCGGCCTGACGCCGACGCGGCTGCTTTTCGTCACTTGGACGGCCGCCCCGCAGCCTGCCGCCGCTCAGCACTGCCGCGGCGCGCGGCGCGATCCGCTGCAACGCTAGGCCCATCACCATGACGCTCGCCAGCACCAGCAGCGGCTGCAGGATCAGATAGAGCGGGTAGAGCGGGCTGCCCATCCTGCCGAACAGCTTGCCGAGCAGCGGTCCGCCCAGCCAGATCAGGATGAGGTGCGCGCAGAACAGAAAGAAGGCGTAGGGCTCGATCCTGAGCATCATGCTTCGCGCGCGGCCACCCGCCAGCGCCCAAGCGATGCGCCAGAAGGCCGCCGCCGCCCCGATACGAACCGCAAGGTCCAGCGCCGCCTGCGACGTGGCCGACCCGGCGTCCCCGACCATGATGGCACGATAGAGTTGCGCGCCCATCAGCAGGATGAACGGCATCACCGCCACCGGCAACGGCGGCCGCGCGATGCTGTCGGCCCATCCATGGCGGCGGGCCAAGATGCCAGCGGCGAAGAAGAAGAGGATCGACGCGCGCATCAGCACCGGCGGTCCCCAGCCCATGATATGGCAGGCGCCCGCCGCTGCGATCACCGCCGCCAGCCCCCATGTCGGCAGCCGTACCAGCAACGGCGCGGCGACCATGCACAGGAACAGGTCGCGTAGGAACGGCATCTGGACATTGATATCGGGATTGCGGGTCAGGATGAAGATTTCCTGCGCCACCCACATGGGCGATTGCGGCACAGGTGCTTGCAGCCCGGCCAGCAGCGCCGCGCCGGATACCAGCAGGATCGCCAGCATGTTCCAAAGGATCATGGGCAGCAGGATGGTGCGGGCCTTGCGCCGGACATGCCCGCCCCAGTCACCGACCCCGCTGGATCCGGCGACCAACCAGCCGGAAACAAGGCCGAGCAGCGGCACCGCGCTGCGCCCGAACGCCTCCATCAGCAGCCAGCGCAGATTGTCCTGCCCCGTCCCGCGCAGGTCCGCCAGCGCCTCTCCATTGAGGCCGGTCCAGGCATGGACATAGACGACGCCCAATATGCAGATCACCCGCGCTATCGCGATGGCGTCGGACCGGCGGGCGGTGTCGGTGGGCAGGGCAAGGGACAAGCGGACATCCTGTTGGTTGCATGACGACAATGCCGAGCGGATGTTCCATGTTCCCGTCGCGGCATCATCCGATCCGAAACGGACCTCGCATAACCGCAGCTTAACCGGCCAGTCGTCATCCTGCCGGAACGGGCCGGCCGTGCCGGAAGCGAGCTAAGCCAATCTTTACCTTCCGCCGTTACCTGTCTCCTGTTGGCCGGCGTCCGTGGCGCCGGCGCAGGGACGATGAAAGTTTATGAGCCATATGCCGGGGGCCCACGAGTTTTCCGCCGCAGCCGCGTCGCCGGCCGCGCCGCACGCGATGGGAATGGTGTTCCAGATCGCGGGGTCGAGTTCCAAAGTGCTGATCGACGCGCATCGCCTTGCCCTGCTGGGCCAGGATGACGATCCCTGCGTCGCCATGGCGGGGCAGGTCGGCAGCCAGGTCAAGATGCGCGTCGGGGAAACCTGGCTCTTCGCCAATGTCCGCGCCGTGACGCTGGACCAGGCCACCCAGGCCATCGTCGCCGACATCGACTTTCTGGGCGAAGGTGACGAGGAAAGGCAGACCGGCACCATCCAACGCTTCCGCCGGGGCGTGACGCGCTATCCCACGCCCGGCACCGACATATTCCCGGTGTCGAGCCACGACATGCAGCAGATCTACGCCGCCGACGACCGGGCGCATGTGCAGATCGGCACCGTCTATCCCACCGCCGACACGCGCGCCGCCCTCTACGTCGATTCCATGCTGGGCAAGCATTTCGCGCTGCTCGGTTCCACCGGCACCGGCAAGTCGACCAGCGCCGCGCTCATCCTCCACCGCATCTGCGACCTGTCGCCACAGGGCCATATCGTCATGATCGACCCGCATGGCGAATATGGCGCAGCCTTCGCCGGCAACGGCGCCGTCTATGACGTGAACAACATCGCCCTCCCCTATTGGCTGATGAATTTCGAGGAGCATTGCGAGGTTTTCGTCACCTCATCCGGCTCGGAGCGCACGGTCGATTGCGACATCCTCGCCAAATGCCTGCTTGCCGCCCGGTCCAGGAACCGGCTGGCGGAGAGCATCGGCCGGCTGACCGTGGATTCGCCCGTTCCCTATCTCCTCTCCGACCTCACCACCATCCTGCAGAACGAGATGGGGAAGCTCGACAAGGGCACCGGGTCATTGCCCTATATGCGGCTCAAGACCAAGATCGACGAGATCAGGGCCGACCCGCGCTACAGCTTCATGTTCTCGGGCATGCTGGTCGCCGACACGATGCAGCAGTTCATTGCCAAGATTTTCCGCCTGCCATCCGATGGAAAGCCGATTTCCATCATCGATGTGTCGGCCATGCCATCGGACATCACGTCGACGGTGGTGTCGGTGCTTTCCCGCCTCGTCTTCGACTATGCCATCTGGGCGCGCGACGAGCCGCAGCGCCCGATCCTGCTCGTCTGTGAAGAGGCGCATCGCTATATCCCCAGCTCGACCGTGGGTGGCGGCCAGGCAGTGCGCAAGATCCTGGAGCGGATCGCCAAGGAAGGCCGCAAATATGGCGTCAGCCTGGGCCTCATCACCCAGCGACCCTCGGACCTGGCCGAAGGCGTGCTGTCGCAATGCGGCACGATCATCTCGATGCGGCTCAACAACGACCGCGACCAGGCGTTCGTGAAGGCCGCCATGCCTGAGGGCGCGCGCGGCTTCCTCGATTCCATCCCTGCCCTGCGCAACCGGGAAGCGATCATCTGTGGTGAGGGCGTCGCCGTGCCGATCCGCGTCGCGCTCGACAATCTAGAGGAGCATCGCCGGCCTGCGTCCAGCGACCCCAGCTTCACGCAACTCTGGCGGCAGAGCGGGCACGAAGCCGACATTCTCGACCGCACGATCACGCGCTGGCGCAATCAGGGCCGCTGATGCGCGTCAGCCGGCCGGCGCGATCCGACCGGCCGGTTCCGTTTCGCTCTGCACGCTTTCGCGGCATTCGTCCTCATGCACGGGCGTCATCAGCCGCGCCTTGCGCCAGCCGCCATGCAGATAGAGGGCGGCGGCCAGCGCCAGGGACACGACCGATCCCGCCGGGAAGCTAAGCCACAGCGCATTGGCGCCCAGCGGCGGATAGGCCAGGTGATAGAAGCCCAGCCGTACGCCGAACAGCGTGAAGACAAGGATCAGCAGCGGCGCGACCACCACCCCGTTCGCCCGCATTACGCCGAACAGGATCATCATGCATCCGAACATCAGGAAGCTCCATGTGGCGAGCAACTGCATGTTCCACGCAGCGTCGATCGCCGCCCGGTCGGTGCCAAGGAACAGCGACAGCAGCGCTTCGTGAAACAGCAGGATGACGCCGATCATCGTTCCGGTGATCGCAAGTTGATACCCCAGACCATAGCCGGTGATCCGCCCGATCCGGTCCCACCGGCCCGCACCCACATTCTGCGCCGCCATGGCGCTCACCGCCGCACCCATCGCCATCGCCGGCATCTGGAGATAGGTCCACACCTGCTGCGCCGCACCATAAGCCGCCGTGACCATCAACCCTTCCCGGTTGACCAGGCCGATCATGACCAGGCCCGACGCCGACATGACGATCATCTGCAGCCCCATCGGCAGCCCCTTGGCCGTCAATATGCGCAGTTGGTCGGGCGCGGGCCAAAGCCAGCGCAACTCGCCCCCTCGCAGGCGCAGCGGCAAGTCTTTGACGTATATGTAAGCGATCACGCCGGTCAGGCTGACGAAGCCCGCCGCTGCCGTTGCCGCGGCCGATCCGGCGATGCCGAACGCCGGCACCGGCCCCAGCCCCAGGATCAGCACGGGATTGAGGATCAGGTCGATCGCGACGCTGACGATCATGAAGATGAGCGGTGTGCGCGCATCCCCCGCCCCGCGCAGCCCCATCATGATCATCAGCGCGAGCAGCGAGGCGGGCATCGCGATGAAGATGACGCGCAGATAGACGAGCGCCATGGCATAGGCGCCCTCCGGCGTCGCCAGCAGACGCAGCAAGGCGGGCGCCCCGATCCACCCCGCCGTCGCGACGCCGATCCCCAGCATCGAACAAAAGCCGATGGCCGAGCCGAACGCCCGCCGCGCCGCTTCCATTTCGCGCCGTCCGACCGCCTGGCCAATCACGACCGTCGACGCCATGCCGAACCCGAACACGACCGAAAACATGAGGAACATGATGAGGTTGGCGTTCGCCGTAGCCGCCAGCGCCCTGCGCGCCCAGGAAACGGCCGACCCAGATCGCGTTGATCGATCCGTTGAGCGACTGAAGGATATTGGACAGGAGCGTCGGGACGGCGAACAGCAGCAACGCCGATGCGATCGGCGCCTGCGTCAGGTCTCTTGTGCCTGGTGCTGGTCCGCTCATTCCCTGTTTTCCCTGACGTGTTCCTGCGCAGGCAGGAGCCCAGGGTGGAACGGCATGACCTCGCACCTGGGCTCCTGCTTTTGCAGGAGCATGCTGATCCTAGCTCGGCTACCCCAACCGCTCCAGCGCCGCCTTCAGCCGCTCGGCCTCGGCGCTCTTTTCCGCATGGTCCTCGCGCGCCTTGGCGACGGCTTCGGGCTTGGCCTTCTCGACGAAGGCGGGGTTGGACAGGCGGCCGCCCAGCGAGTCCCGCTCCTTCTCCGCCGCGGCCAGAGCCTTCGCCAGCCGCGCCTTTTCGGCCGCGATGTCGATCACGCCTTCCAGCGGCAGGATGAAGGTCGCCTCGTCGATCACGATCTGCGCCGCGCCGCCGGGCGGAACATCGCCGAAACTCAGGCTTTCCACCCGACCCAGCCGCGCCAGCGCCGCGCCCTGCCGGTCGAGCCGCCGATGCGTCTCTTCCGATCCGTCGTGCACCACCATGGGCAGCTTCGCGCCCGGCGGCACGTTGAGTTCGGTCCGTGCGGTGCGGATCGCGCTCACCAGCCGGATCAGCCAGTCAATCTCCGCCTGCGCTTCCTGGTCCACAGCCGCCAAGGCAACCGGCCAGCGGGCGACGATCAGTTCATTGTCCCGCGCCCCGGTAAGGTTCCATAACTCTTCCGTTATGAACGGCATGAACGGGTGAAGCATGACGAGGATCTGGTCGAACGCCCATCCCGCGACGGCGCACGTCTCTTCGTCCATCGATCCTTTCGTCAGCTCGATATACCAGTCGCAAAACTGGTCCCAGACGAAGTGATAGATGGCGTTGGCCGCCGCGTCGAAGCGCAGTTCCGCCATCGCCATGTCGATCGCCTGCACGGTGGCGACGGTTTCTGCGATGATCCAGCGGTTGACCGGCAGCGCAGCGTGCGGGGCTTCATGGCTGGTCGAGGCGGCGACGCCGTTCGCCTGAAGGAAGCGCGCCGCGTTCCACAGCTTCGTCGCGAAGTTGCGATAGCCCTCGACCCGCTTCTCATCCATCTTCACGTCGCGGCCCTGGCTTTCCATCGCCGCCATGAAGAAGCGCAGCGCGTCCGCGCCATAGGTGTCTATCAGGCCCAGCGGATCGACGACATTGCCCTTGGACTTGGACATTTTCTGCCCGTCCGCCGCGCGCACGAGCCCGTGGAGATAGAGCGTCTTCCATGGGACTTCACCCATGAACTCTTGTCCCATCATCGCCATCCGCGCGTCCCAGAAGAACAGGATGTCGAACCCGGAAATCAGCAGGTCGTTGGGATAGTGTTTGGCAAGCAGGTCGGTCTGCTCCGGCCAGCCCAGCGTCCCGAACGGCCACAGCGCCGAGGAGAACCAGGTGTCGAGCACGTCAGGATCGCGCTCCAGCTTCTTGTTTCCCGCCTGCGCCTGCGCTTCCTCTTCGGTCTCGGCGACATAGGCATTGCCGTCCTCGTCGAACCACGCCGGTATCCGGTGCCCCCACCAGAGCTGCCGCGACACGCACCAGGGCTGGATATTCTCCATCCAGTTGAAGAAGGTCTTTTCCCACGTCTTGGGCACGATCTCGATGCGGCCGTCACGGACCGCCTGCGTCGGCGCGACCGCCAGCTTCGCCGCGTCGACATACCATTGGTCGGTCAGCCACGGCTCGATCACCACACCCGACCGGTCGCCATAGGGGGTCTGGATCGTGCGCGGTTCGAAGTCGGCTTGGACCTCCTCGCCTTCCTTGTTCTTCGTGACATGGGGCACGAGGAAGCCGAGCGCCTTCATTTCCTCGACCACCGCCTTGCGCGCCTCGAACCTGTCCAGCGCCAGATATGCTTCCGGCACCAGCCCGTCGGCGGTCTGCACCACCTTCGCGTCGGCGTCGAACATGTTGAGCATCTGCCCTGCGGCGATCCCTGCCCGCTTGCCCACCTCGAAATCGTTGAAGTCGTGCCCCGGCGTGATCTTGACCGCGCCCGATCCCAGTTCCGGGTCGGCATGGTCGTCCGCCACGACCTTGAACCGCCGCCCGGTGATCGGCTGGAGGATGTCCTTGCCGATGACACTTTGGTAGCGCGGATCGTCGGGATGCACCGCCACCGCCATGTCGGCCAGCATCGTCTCGGGCCGCGTGGTCGCGACGACGATATGGTCGCTCCCGTCCGCGAGCCGCACCCCGTCCGCCAGCGGATAGCGGAAGCGCCAGAAGCCGCCCTGCGTCTCCTTCGTCTCGACCTCAAGGTCGGAAATGGCCGAGCGGAAATGCGGATCCCAGTTCACCAGCCGCTTGTCGCGATACAGCAGCCCGCGCCTGTGCAGTTCCACGAACACCTTGACCACGGCCTTGGAAAAGCCCTCGTCCATGGTGAAGCGCTCGTTCGCCCAGTCCATCGAGCAGCCCAGCCGCCGCAGCTGCCGCGTGATCGCGCCGCCGCTTTCGGCCTTCCACTCCCACACCTTCGCGACGAAATCCTCGCGCGTGTAGTCAGTGCGCTTCTGCCCAAGCGCATTCATCTGCCGCTCGACCACCATCTGCGTCGCGATGCCGGCATGGTCGGTGCCCACGACCCACAGCGCATCCTTGCCGCGCAGCCGCTCGTAGCGCACGACGATGTCCTGCAACGTATTGTCGAGCGCATGGCCGATATGCAGGCTGCCCGTCACGTTTGGCGGCGGGTTGACGATGGTGAAGGGCATGGCGTCGGGCCGGTCCGGGCGGAACAGGCCGTTCGCCTCCCAATGCGCGTACCAGCGGGCCTCGATGTCGGCGGGGTCGAAAGTCTTGGGCAGTTCGGTCATGAACGCGCTTTAGCGCCTGCCGCCCGCCGCGCAAGCCGTGGCAGCGATCGGATCGGACCGGTCATGATGTCTCGCCGATGCAGCGAAGGCGATGCCGCCCTCGCCCGAGCGCAGGCGGTCGTTCAGCGCGCCCCGGTTATGCGGGCGATTTCCTTCGCCACCATATCCTCGACCAGTGCGGGGAGCCGCGCGTCGAGCCACTCCTTGAGCAGCGGCTTGAGCATCTCGCGCACCAGCCCTTCGAGCGTATTGTCCTGCCCCGCCGCCGGCGTGACCAGCATGGAGGACAGGGCCGAAAGCGAGTGACGCGCGGCGACTTCGCTTTCCACCGACAGGATCGATTCCTCCGACGCCCCAGGCGCGGCAGCGACAGGAGCGGCGGCGGGCTTGGGCGCGGCTTTGGGAGCAGGCATGGGTTCCTCCGCAATCTCGTCGGTCAGTTCCAGCACTTCTTCCGCCTCCGCGGGCTGCTGCTGCATCTGCGCTGCCTGAGCCGCGGCCCGGACTTCCGCGCGCGAACGGCGCAGCGGGGTGGCCTGCACCGCTTCCTCGCCTTCTTCGGCGATGATCCGTTTGATCGACGAGAGGATTTCCTCCATCGACGGCTCCTTGGTCATGTCACCCATCGATAGTCCCCGTCCAGAAACCATTTCGCACCCTTTACGCTCTGACAATTACCCGAACGGGTTAACAAGCGGTTAAGGCTGCTGCATGCTCGCGGCGGGAACATTGGCGTTTTGGGCGGGCGAGTCAATGGTGCGCGTGGCGGTCGGCTTCGGCGCGGGATCGAAGTCCCAGTCGAACCACTTGCCCCGGACCCGCTTGTAATTGTCCATGGGATCATACAGCGCGCCGCCATTCAGGCCCAGATCGTCCGCCTCGGCATGGCCCATCGCCGCCAGCAGGCTGAAGCCCGCGACATAGGCGTTGCGCCGCGCCGATACGAGCTGCACCCGCGCCCGCAACGATTCCTGCTCGGCATCCAGGATGTCGAGGATGGTGCGGCTGCCGACCGAATTTTCCGCTCGCACGCCTTCCAGCGACAGGCCCGAAGCCGACACCGCGTTTTCCGCCGACTTGATCGTCTCCAGCGACGCCTGCCAGCTGGCGTAGGAGGCGCGGGTCTGGGCGATCACGCCGCGCTCGGTCTCGATCGCCTGCTCGATCGCCTGCGATTCGAGCGCCTGGCTCTGCCGCACCTGCGCCGCCGGGCGCCCCCCCTGATAGAGGGGGATGTTGATCTGCACGCCGGCCGCCGCCTGCTTGTTGATCTGCGGTCCTTCGACGACGTTGCCGTTGCTGTCCTGCGCGCTGCTGTTGAGCGAGTGGAGATAGTTGGTGTAGCCCGCCTGGGTGAAGGCCGACACGGTGGGCAGCACGGACGCTTTCGCCGCCTTCACGTCATAGGCCCGCGCCTCGCGCACCTTGTTGGCGGCCATGATGTCGGGATTGTCGCGCAGCGCCACCTGCACCGCCGCGTCGGGATTTTCCGGCAGGCCCGGCAATTGCGGCGGCGGCTCCAGATTGTCCGGCGCCTCGCCCACCAGCGCGATGTAATTTTCGCGGCTGGTGATGAGGTTCGCCTGCGCCGTCTGCAAATCCGACCGGGCGAGCGCCAGGCGAGATTGCGACTGGGCCACGTCCGTCCGCGTCAGGTCGCCCACCTCGAACCGGTCGTTCGTCGCCTGCAGGTTGACTTCCAGCACGTTCACATTGGCAAGGTTCAGCGACACGATGGCCGTATCGCGTATCACGTCCATATAGGCGGCGACCGTCTGCGAAAAGACGCTCATCTCGGTGCCGCGCAGCTGCGCCTGCCCCGCCTCGACGCGGGTCTTAGCCGCCTTGACGCCGTTGCGCACCGCGCCGCCCTGATAGATGGGGACACTGAGCTGCGTCTGGGCGTTGAGGGTCCGCTGCGGCGAGGTGAAGCTGATGGTGGGCTTGAGGATGCTCTCGGTATAGCTGCCCGACACGTCGAGCGCCGGACGCCCGCTGGCCTTCTGGATCGCGACTCCTTCGTCGGTCGCCCGTTGGCCGGCGCGCGCGCCCGTCAGCGTCGGGTTGGACGCATAGGCCTTGGCCAGCGCCCCCTGCAGCGTTTCCGCCTGCACCGGCGTCGTCAGCGCGGAAGTCAGCAACAAAAGGGCGGCTGCGGCGCGATGCCGTCCGAAAATGCGCTTTGCCGTCATGTCCCCCCGCCTGTCATCGTCAGAATGTAAATGCCTTGGGCGCGCTGAAACCGGGCAGCACCACCATCTCGATATCGGTCAGCCTGTTCAGCCCGACCAGCCCGTCAGCAACCCGGCCGCTGCACAGGCGCGTTACGCCCTTGTCGACGATGCCGGTCACGACCCTTGCGCCGTCGGCAAGCTGCTGAACGATTGCGGCGGGGACTTCCTCCACCGCGCCGTCGATGAACAGCAGGTCATAGGGAGCGCCCGCCGGCGCGCCGGCGTTCAGCGGACCGCGCACTAGGCTGACGCCAGTCGCTGCGATCTCGCCCAGGCCGTCTTCCTCGACCGCGGTCACAGCCGCGCCCAGCGCGGTCAACAGCGCCGCGGCATAGCCGGTCGCCGCGCCGATCAGCAGCACCTTGTCCCCCGCTTCGACCTGCGCTTCCTTGAGCAGCCGGCCAGTCACCAGCGGCGGATTGAGCGCGCGACCAGCGCCCAGCGGGATCGGCCGGTCGATATAGGCCATCGCCCTGCGATCCGCCGGGACGAAATCCTCGCGCGGCACCCGGGCCATCACCGCGATCACGCGCGGGTCGTCCACGTCGCTGGTGCGCAACTGGCTTTCGACCATGGCGGTCCGCATCGAAGAAAAATTCTGCTCGGTCACGACAGTCCTCGCTTGGCACAACTGTATTGGCAATGCAATACACTAAGGAGATTATCGGACCTCTAAATCAGCGGACAGCCCGCGCCAAGCGGCTTTGCGTCCGCGCGGCCAAGATTCTTGGGGTGGCGGGCCGATCCCCGGCTTGACTTTGCCGCCAAAGCCGCACATTTGCGGCCACCCCACATGCCGAGGCCCGATGGCGGAGTGGTTACGCAGAGGACTGCAAATCCTTGCACGCCGGTTCGATTCCGGCTCGGGCCTCCATTTCTCCGTTTGAAGACGTCCGGCAGCGTCCATCAAACGGCTGTTTTCCATCACTTTTTCTGGTATGATCGCCCGCAGCGGTTCGGACGGTTCCACCTGCATCCGGGTACAATGATGGTACGGATGATGGATCGGACCCCGAGCATGAATGCGGAGGTCCATCAATGTCGGACGGTGCGAAACGCAAGACGGGCTTGACCGCCAACGCGGTGAAGCACGCCAGACCCCGAGAAAAAGATTACAAGCTGTCGGATCGCGACGGCCTGTACCTGCTCGTGAAGACCACTGGTATCCGATACTGGCGCATGAACTACCGCTTCGGTGGACAGCAACGGACGTTGTCGTTCGGGCGCTGGCCGGAGATTCTGCTGGGCGATGCGCGCGAGCTGCTGCTCGAAGCGCGCCGCAAGCTCGCCAAGGGACTTGACCCGCTTGAACAGGCGAAGTTGGACAAGATCGCCAAATCGATCGCTGCTACCAACACGTTTCAGGCCGTGGCGGAAGAATGGCTAGAGAAGATCGAGAAGGAGGGTCTCGCCGCCATTACCCTAAAGAAAGCCCGCTGGCTGCTGGCGCAAACCTACCCGGCCTTGGGCAAACGTCCGATTTCCGAAATCACTGCCCACGAATTGCTGCTTGTTCTCAAGAAGGTCGAGGCGTCGAAGCGGTACGACACCGCTAATCGGATCCGCAGCACGTGCAGCCAAGTGTTCCGCTATGCCATCGCCACGGCACGGGCCGAGCGCGATATCTGCTCCGATCTGCGCGGTGCGCTCGTCACGCCGCGCACCACTCACCGCGCCGCGATCACGACTCCAACGGAAGCCGGCGGACTGCTTCGCGCGGTCGAGGACTATGACGGCAACGACCTGACGCGGATTGCGCTCCGGCTGCTGCCTCACTTGTTCGTCCGTCCCGGCGAGCTGCGCTGGGCGGAATGGAGCGAGTTCGATTTCGACAAGGCGGTCTGGACGATCCCCGACCACAAGATGAAAATGCGACGCCCTCACGCCGTGCCGCTTTCACGGCAGGCCTTGGCGATCATCGGTGAAATCGAACACGACGCCGGCTACAGCGCTTTCTTGTTTCCGTCGCTGCGGGCGCTCGACCGCCCGATGTCGGACAACACGATCAATGCCGCACTACGTCGGCTGGGTTTCAGCAAGGATCAGATGACCGGTCACGGCTTTCGCGCCATGGCCGCCACCTTGCTCAACGAGATGGGCATCTGGAACCCCGATGCCATCGAGCGCCAACTTGCCCACGCGGACGGCAACTCGATCCGCCGCGCTTACGCCCGTGGCCAGTATTGGGAAGAGCGGGTGCGCATGATGCAGCACTGGTCCGACTACATCGATCAGTTGCGCGACGGCGCGACCATCCTGCGCCCCAAGTTCGGCCACAGCGCATCATAACAGCCCTTGCCTCGCGCGCTCGATCAGAGCGTGCAGGCTGGCTACCGGGACCAGAGTGCACCGCCCGATTTTGACCGTCTCCAAATCACCAGAAGCAATCAGTTCATAGAGCTTGGATCGCCGGATACCGGTCAACCGAATGGCATCCGCGATCCGGACGGAGATTGGCTCGAGTGTGGTTTCTGTCACAGCGGGCTTGCCGAATGGCAGCGCAAGCTTCTCGCTATCGCGCAACATTGATCCTACGCGCCGGATCATCGCCTCTGCTCCGAATCGGCCTCTGTTACCTTGCGCCGGTGAGCTTCGTGCACCCGGCCGCGAAGGGACTTGTCCGGATGTTCCAGAAGCAGGCCATCAAGCGCCACGGCAATGAACGTCAACTGCCGCTTGATATGCTCGACATTCCTGCGGCCCTCCTCCCGAAACTCTTGGCCCTGAAACAGATCGGTGACGATAGCGCCGATCCACTGGCTGCGGCTCTGCTTGGCGCGGGTGGCCTCATCCTGAACCCAGGCAGCGACATGCTTGGGCAGGTAGGTTTGGATGGAAACGTTGCGTGTCATACTGGACTCCATGGTGGTGGAGCCTGGAACACACTGCGAAAGGCAAGTTTGTTCTACTTATGTTCCGATTGGGCGTCAAGAGACTGGCGATTGCCGGAAGTCCGCTATTTCCTCGACCAATTGATTTGCCACAGAAGGCTGGATGCACGGCAAGTCAGATTCGACTGAGAAGCTGCCATATTGAATAAATGGCATATTATGACATTATTTCATAGTTTTAGCCGCTGCGATTTGTCGCGTACGGTGTGTATTGAACTGTACCCAACTTTGGGGCCGGGGCCAGCCTATGCAGTCCTATTTCGCACACGGCATCTGCGCTTTTGTATCGTTTGGGCGAGCAAGCATCTGTGGCGATTGAACCGACCGAAATCGACCAAAGTCGGTCGTTCGCAAAAAAGGATATCTGCGGCCGCTTTGGCGAAAACCTGCCTTTCCCTTCGGTGTCAATTCTCCAAATGCCGCGTGATTAATCTGGTCCAGAAATAGGGGTTAGCCCCAAGGCATCTTCATCTGCAGTCGCGGCGGCCAGTTCGGCTCTGGCAGCGGCAATGCGTGCCTGTGCTTCAATAAGCTTTACCTCGGCATTGGTTGCACTTTCCTCGCGCTGATTGACTAGGAAGAAGTCGCTCGATCCCAACTCAAACCGCCGCCGTTCGGCTGCCGCCAGCCGCTGGGCCAGTATGCGTTCCTTATCCGTCGTTGCCACCAACTGATTAGCTGCATCAACCTCAAGGCTGATCGCAGTGACTTCGGCGCGGATTTTTTCCGCGAGAAACTGCTGCTTGACCGTCAGTTCATCGATCTTGGCCTGCGTTTCAGCCAGCTTGCCTTTGGCCTTTCGGTTTTGCAGCGGTATTTTGAACGTCACGCCGACGATCATTTCGAGCGGCGTACGGCTCGATCCGCCCAAGCCGGTCGGGCCGACGTCCTTGGCGACTTCCCCACCAACCTCCAGCCGCGGTAGCAGGTCGTTGCGGGCAAGAGCGAGCTTGACCGTCGCCTTGTCTATCTCTTGGAGCATAATGGCGAAATCGGGCCGGCCTTCCAGATTGAAGGCAGAATTCGTCCTGATCCCATCAAGAGCTGCGGCATCGGCCGGCAACCGCATTTCATCGACAACGACCGGCGCGCCATTGGCGTCTCGATAGTAGAGCGACAGCTTGACGGCTGCGGCACGGAAATCCTGCCGCGCCTCCACGACATAGGCCTGTCGCCTCACAAGATTGACGTCATTCTCGGTCAGCAGAATATCGGGCTTGGCACCAAGCTGGACCTGACGTTCTATCCCTTTCGTGCGCCCTCCGGCCAGCGCCAGCAGCGCCTCGTAGGCCTTGAGCTTCAGTCCTGCGGCCACCCATTTCTGATATGCCTCCACCGCGCGGGCCTGCACGCCTATGCTTGCAGCCTTCGTTTCGAACCGGGCGATGTCGATGTTGTTGGTTGCCAGCCGAAACTCGGACCGGCGGGCGTCGATCAGCCTGTCGCGCAGCAGCGAATAAAGCGCCCCAACCTTCAGTTCTCCCAGCCGGTTCGTGTATGATTTGTCTTCATAGACAGGGAAATCACCCCTCGACGCCCGATATTGCCCATATAGATAGCCGCCATTGTTGCTCAGTGGCTGTTCGGCCTTTGCCGCAATTTCCGTACCGTCATAATAGCCCGCGACTCGGCTCCGCCCCTCCACGGCGAACACGGTGTCGAACGCCCCTTGCGCAGTCAGCGCGCGCGCTTCGGCTTGCCGGTTGCGTGCAAGCGCGGCTATGATGTCGGGAGCGGATCGGGCGGACGACTGCAACACCTCTTGCAGCGTCAACGGACCATTGCTGGCTGCGGCGGCAACCGTCGGTGGAATGCTCTGGGCCTGCGCCTGTGCCGTCAGGATCCGGGCAGCGGCCACCAGACAGGCGATGCCGATCACAGTCCGGGTCTTCACTTCTTTTTCTTTTCGATCGAGCTCTTGTCGGCTTTCTCCTGAGCTTTTTGAGCGACCTGATCCTGCCCGAAGTTGAGCGGGAAGTCGTTGAGCTGTCGCCACAGTTCATAGCCGACGGTGACGTTGTCGCCTTGTATCCAGCCCAGCACCTTCCCACCTTGGCGCACGAAGCGGCTGGCGGGCCAGACAGGTTTGCCGGGCGCCGGCTCCACGAGAACCCGGAACAGGCCGTCGGCACGCGGCGCCGGGTCCACGGAGCGGACCTGTCCGTCGTAAATGCCGATGGCGAAGGCTGGCCAGCCGCTAAACTGAAATGCGGGGAACCCCTCAAACTCAAGCCGAACCGGACGCCCGCGCTCGACCAAGGGGATGTCCCGCCCGTCAACGAACAATTCCACTGCACGTTCGATTTGTTCGGGAGTAACAGTCGCAAGCACTGTGCCGGCAGAAATCAGGGCACCGCCCGCAGCCGCATTGAGGTTCTGTATCCGGCCATCCCTCGGCGCAGTGACGAGTTGCGCGGACTCCCGCATTTGCTTGACCTCGATCTGCTTCAACTTCGCACGAGCCTCGGCTAGCTTGGCGTTGGCGTCGGCGACCTTGATCTGGGTCTGCTCAAAGTCACGCCGCGCAGCCAAACCTTCCCTGAAGAGCTGCGCGGTGCGGGAGACGTCGATCGCAGCAACCGCGCGCGCTTGCTCGATGGCAGCGATCTGCGCCTCGACTTCCGACTTTTCGGCAGCCAGGCGATCCAGAAAATTCGGATCGACATCCACGACTTTGGCGATCGGATCGCCAGCTCTTACAAGCGCGCCATCCTGAACAAAAAAGCGATCCACCCGCCCATCCACCAACGATGACACCTGTTGCGACCGATCGCTCGCATCGAGGGACGTAACTTGGCCTCCGCCCTGTGCGGTCTGCCGCCAAGGCACAAACAGAATGGCGACAGCCACGCCGAGGCCGATCAGGATCAACCAGGAAACCACGACGATGGCGCGCGGCGGGTTCAGCGAAGCAAGGGAGCGGAAATGCGCCAACTGAGTCGCGCTGATCGTCACGACCGAACCTCCCTCGTGGCGAGAAATTGAGACAATGCGGCATTGTCCCCGAAACGACGTTGCGCCTGCGTCCCCAGCCAGAGACAGCAGTCCAGATTCAGCGCTTCGGGCCTTCCCGTAAATAAAAATATCGTCGTTTCTTTCTCCCGAAGCATCTTCAATGTGGCTTGGAGCGCATCAGCGGGCATCATGTCGTAAAGTTGGGAAAGCAACAGCACCTTTGGCTGGCTTATCAGCGCGGCGGCCGCCTTGAGCTGCATGACTTCCACGATGGACAGGGGAGAACCCGAACTTGCCAGCTGCGTATCAAGGCCCTGCCGCAGGCTGGATATGCGGGTAGCGAGACCGACGACAGCGAGCACCTTCATGGAAAGCGCGCTGTCCGCATTACCGCCCGCGGCCATGTTCAGATATTCGCGGATGGTGACGTCAACAATGGTGGGCCGGTTGAGCACCACGACTTCTGAGCGCAGCAAATACATATCGAAGCTGCCCAGATCGCTGCCGCCGATCGTCAGCAACCCGCGTTCCGGATTTACGTGGCGCTTAAGCAGCAGCGCTATCTGATTCTCTACACCCGGATCCGCGACGACAACTGCCTGCTCCCCACTGTCGAGCAGGAAATCGAACCGCGACTCGCCTAGCTCGACGGTGCGGAACCGGACCGATCCGTTCGAGGGCGCCTGACCGCTGAGGCCCAAAGGCTCCTGAGGGATCGCGAAGATCTGCGACAGTTCCTCCGAACTGGCGACCAGATCGTAGAATGTGTCGAGATACCAGCCCAGTTGTGCGATGCCGTAGAACACGCCGGAGAGGATGAGTTCTGCCGCGACAAGCTGGCCGATCGAGAGCTGCCCTGCGAGAATGAGATTTCCGCCAAGGGCCAGCAGGGCTGAGGCCGCGAAGGCATAAACCAGGAAATAGGCCAGCGCCTGCGCAAAGCTGTACCGAAAATATCGACGATGCGCGCGAATGTAATTTGCTGTCACCGCCTCCGAGCGATCCATGGCGAAATCAAGATGTCGGGCCGATTTGTAGAAGCCATTCGAAGCTCCCACGCTTTCAAGCCACTGCGCCGCTTCATGCTTGGCATGGGAAACCCCTATGGCGCCCGTGATTGCGCCATGGCGCCACAGCATCCAGATCAGCAGGCATATCACCACGAGAATGATGTTAAAGGCGAGAAAGAAGGGGTGATAAAAGCTTGTGACTACCAGGCCTACCGCGCCCTGAAGAATAATGGTGAATGCACCGATGACAAGGCTTGGGACGGACTTCTGGACGACGACCATGTCGAAATAGCGGTTGAACAGACTGCCCCGGCTTTCGTCAGCGAAGAAAGGGTTCTGAGCGTGAACCGCCCTTACCGTGACTTCCGCCACCACGCGCGCAAATAGGCGACGCTCAAACATGGTCAGCAAGTAAAGCCGCAAGGCGCTGAGGCAAGCGACCATGAGCAGCAGTACCAGCATGACGCCCGATAATATCCAAAGCGGCGCGACTAGTGCCGTCCGGGCGACCGAGTTTATCAGAAGTTGAACGGAAATCGGTGTTGCCAACGAGAGAAGCGTTATCGCGAGCGTATAGATAATGCCGACATTGACGTAGCCCTTGTCCGGGCCAACAATCTCTCCCACCCACGCGGCAGCATGCCGCAGACCGAACTGCTCGCCAGCCAATTTGAACCCCTCGAATTTCTGCGGTCGGTTCAATAGCCAACCCATACTAAATCCGGCAAGAAGTCAATGCTGCATGGCAACATTTGCTTACATTAGAGCCATAACGTCAGCAGAAGAATTTGGCGATATAGAGCTTTGGGACGGATGCGCCAAAAGCCGCCGTTCGCCGAAGCAAGCGCGAACGGCAAAAATGTCGAAGGGTTTCGGGCGCCGGCAGGCGTACGAAAGTCTTACAAGTACGACCCGCGGGGAGGCTCGCCCTGGTCTATGGGTAAAAGGGCTTTGGTGTGGATTGGGGTGACTGAAGCAAGCTTACCGGCCAGCGCGTGATGAGCGGCACAGCATAGAAGTCATATGGCCATTGTGCTCGAAGCGCCCCTGATCCTGCTGGCAATGAACCCAGTTTTGAGTGTGCTGGCGGCGTCGACACACCTATCCCCATGGGCCGAGGGATAGTGTCCGCGGCCATCATGCAGGGTAAGCCATGCCGGATCATGGCGTGTTCTTCCGGGTCGGCGGCGCCGATTGCGGTGGAGCGCGGGGCTGGCACCATCGGGCGAAGGCCTCAATGATCGTCATATGCCCGCCGCAGCAAGGGCATGGCGGGCGATGATCGGGCGGGTCGTCGAGTTTGGTGTCGGTCTCCTCAATCGGCGCGGCGACGCCAAGCAGCCTGCGGGCCAGCGCCATGGCCTCCTTGTGCGTCGAACTGGCAAGCAGGCCATAATGCCGGATGCGATGAAAGCCGCGCGGCAGGACATGGATCAGGAAGCGGCGGATGAACTCGTCGGTGGTCAGCGTCATGACCTGCTGGCGTTCGCCACCGTCGCGGCGATAATCCTTGTACCGGTACGTCACCCCAGTCTCGTCGAAGGCAATGAGGCGCCGGTTCGAGATGGCAACACGGTGCGTGTAGCGCGAGAGATAAGCCAGCACCGCCTGCGGGCCGGCAAAGGGTGGCTTGGCATAGACCACCCAGCGCGTCTTCCGGATGGGCGACAGATGCCGTAGGAGGGCCTTGCGCTGTGCAAGGCCAGCCAAGGTGCTGAAGAAGGCCAGCTTGCCGGCGTCGAACAGCGCCAGCAGGCGGGCGAGGAACAGCCGGCGGAACAATGCACCCAGCACACGCACCGGCAGCAGGAACGCGGGGCGCGACGAGATCCAGCGCGTACCGTCGAGCGCGATGCCGCCGCCAGGTACGATCATGTGCACGTGAGGGTGGTGGGTCAGTGCAGAGCCCCATGTGTGGAGCACGGCGGTGATGCCGATGCGCGCGCCGAGGTGCTTGGGATCGGCCGCGATGGTCAGCATCGTGTCTGCGGCGGCGCGGAACAGCAGGTCATAGACCACCGCCTTGTTCTGCCAGGCGATGTCGGCGATCTGGGCAGGCACCGTGAACACAACGTGGAAGTAGCCGACCGGCAACAGATCGGCCTCACGCGCGGCCAACCAGGTCCGCGCGGCAGCGCCCTGGCACTTGGGACAATGCCGGTTGCGGCAGGAGTTGTAGGCGATCCGCCAGTGCCCGCAGTCGTCGCAGGCCTCGACGTGACCTCCCAGCGCAGCGGTGCGGCAATTCTCGATCGCCGTCATGGCCTTGAGCTGGCCGAGGCTCAGATGCCCGGCGTGGGCCGCGCGATACGCGGGCCCGGCGCTACGGAAGATATCGGCGACCTCGAGCGAGGCGCGCACCGGCTCAGCCTGGAGGAGCCACCTGCGCCTCGAGCAGTGTCGTCAACTTGTCCAGTGGACTGATGACTGCGCGCACGGTTCGAGTGGCGACCGTGGTGTAGAAAGCGGTTGTCTCGAGGTTGGCGTGTCCGAGCAGCGCCTGGATGATCCGGATATCGACGCCGTCTTCAAGCAGATGTGTCGCGAAGCTGTGCCGCAGAGTGTGTGGGCCGACGCGTTTTTTGATACCCGCAGCCTCGGCAGCATCGACGACGATGCGATGGAGCTGCCTGGTACTAAGCGGCTTGAGATAGTGCATTCCCGGGAACAGCCAGCCATCGGCGTGCATGACGCCCTGCTTGCGGCCAACCGTCCACCACTCGCGCAAAAGAGCAAGAAGGTCAGCGGGCAGGAGCGCATTGCGATATCGCCCGCCTTTACCGCGTTCCACTCGCAGGAGCATGCGCTTGCTGTCGACATCACGGACCTTCAGCATCGTCACTTCGGCGGCGCGCAAGCCAGCGCCATACGCAACGGACAGTGCAGCCTTGTGCTTCAGGCAGTTGGTCGCACCGAGTAGGAGCACAACTTCGTCGCGGCTGAGGACAACGGGCAAGGAGCGCGGATTCTTGACCGTATAGAGCTTGCGGGAGAGATCCGGGCGATCAATGGTGTGCGTGAAAAAGAACCGCAGCGCAGAAACGATGCTGTTCATGGTCGGGATCCCGATGCCCGCCTCGCGCTGTTCGACCTGAAATTGCCGGAGCTCTTCTACGGTCGCAGTATCGGGAGGGCGCCCAAGATATGTGGCGAACCGCGCGACGTGGCGCACATAGTCGAACTGGGTCTTCCGCGTGAACCGGCGCATGTTCATGTCTTCGATCATGCGCTGACGCAGCGAAGTGGCGGGGGCATCGGACAGAACGGTGGTCATGGTACGACTCCTTGGCTGAAAGGAGCCGCGATCGTCTGCCTACTTCGCCCAGACCTCAACTTACGCTCAGGCCGCCGATCACTGGCCAGACCTCAAAACAAGCGCCACTCCCGCGCCAGCGGGTTCGTACATGTCCCAAGATCTGCCCATGCGCGAGGTGATTCGGCTAGGGGTGCGCCATTCTCGATTCCGGCTTTGGGAATTGAACCCATTTTGAATTCAGCCGTGATGGACCGATTGATGGATTGGCGCTCCAACTGCCCAACAAAATATAAGACATTCAGACTATTGCTTCACCAATTGGATTCCGGCTCGGCCTCCAAAATCCGGTCTTCCGGCCAGCCAGCGCTGCTCAGCTACATCCCTCCACATAGGCCAGCACCGGCATCGTGCCGACATGCATCATCGCGACCTTGCCGTCCCGGCCGATCTCGAAGCGCAGCGCCGCGTCGCCGCGCGCTGCATTGGGCGCGGTCAGATATTTGGCCGGTGCTTCCTCATACTTATGCGGCTCGGACCGGAAACCGGGAAAAGCGCCGACCACATCCGCCTCGCTCGATCCCACGCCGATCCCTTCGACCAGCTTCACGTCCGACCGCGTGCCCACGGTGATGCGGCGCACCTTGCCGCCCCCGACGATCGCATAGACGCCGGGATAGGCGGGCGAGCTGACGGTTCGGCAGGTGTCACCCGTCTGCGCGCCGCGCTCGGCCCAGCCGCTGTCCTTCGGCACTGGCGCGCCGATGCGCAACGTGCCCAGTCCCTCCAGCCCTAACATCTGCGACGCGGGGGAGGGCTGCGCCGCATTGGGCGCGGCGACATTATCCGGCTCGGGCAACGCCTTGTTCTCCACGGCATTGCCAGTCGCGACAGGCTGCGCCACGTTGGACTGCGGGGACCGATCCTGCTGCGAACAGGCGCAAAGCGAAAGCGCGCCGGCCACGGCGCAAAGGGCGATGGATATCTTCATGCCGCAACAACGATCCACATCTCCGGCGGCTCCCTAGCCTCTTCACTCCTCCAGCAGCGCACGCATCTCCGGAGACACAGGGGCACCCGTGCGCCCCAATTCCCCAAGCGTCGCCAGCGCCATCGCCCGATAGGGCGGCAGCAGGTCGGGGCAATCGCGCCCCATCGCCGCCAGATGATCGGCGATGGTAGCCACGTCGCCGCGCAGCAACGGCCCCGACAGGCCGGCAAGCCCCCGTTGCAGGCTGTTGTCCAGCGAAGCGCGCACCAGCGGAGCCATCAGCAACCCCGGCTCCGCCACGCCCGCCCGCGCCAGCGCTTCGCCCGCCCCGGCGATCAGAGTGACCAGATGGTTGGCCGCATGGCACAGCGCCGCATGGTAAAGACTGCGCTGCGCCTCGGCCACGGGCACCGCCACGCCGCCCAGCGCCGCCACCACCGCCAGCGCCATAGCCATTGCATCGTCCTCCGCTGCGGTCACCGCAAATCGCGCGCCGGCCATGCGGGCGACTTCCGCCGCCGGATCGCCGGTGAAGGTCATCGCCGGGTGGATCGCCGCCGTCAGCGCGCCATGCCCCGCCAGCGGCGACAGGATCGCCGCCCCGCTTCGCCCGCTGACATGAAAGACGAAACAGCCCGGCCGCACATGGGCGGCCAGCGCCTCCGCCACTGCCCCCACCGCATCGTCCGACGCCGCCAGCACGATCATCCCGCATTGCCGCGCCAGCGCATCCATGCCCGACGCGATCTCGATGCCTGCCACGCGCACCGCCGCCGCTTCCACCCGCGCCGCATCCCGCCCCCACAGCATCGGCGGCCCTGCCGAAGCCTGCGCAAGGCCCAGCGCCATCGCCTGCGCCACCCGCCCCGATCCGATGACGCCCACGCGCCGGTCTTTCACCATGCTGCTCACCCGCCCGGTCTAGCGCGCCCGCCCCTTTCCGGCCAGCCGCGCCGCAATTGTGCCTTCGCTCTCGACTTGTGCCGCGTGCCCCGTCTAAGCTGCGGCCCCATGATGAAGCTCTTTATCGGCAACAAGGCCTATTCCAGCTGGTCGCTGCGCGGCTGGCTCGCCTGCAAGCTCTCGGGCCTCCCGTTCGAGGAGGTGGTCGTTCCCCTCTATGACGAGGCGTGGGAGAAACGGCGCGAGGGCGACGAATTCGCGCCTTCCTCGGGCAAGGTGCCGATCCTGTGGGACGGCGACGACATCGTCGTGTGGGACAGCCTGGCCATCGTCGAATATCTGAATGAGAAGACCGGCGGCGATCGGTTCTGGCCGACCGATCCTGCGGCGCGCGCCATGGCCCGGTCGATGGCGGCGGAGATGCATTCGAGCTTCGCCGCACTCCGCCGCGAGCACAGCATGAACATCCGCCGCATCTTCGACGCGGTGCCGCCGTCGCAAGCGGTCGCCCAGGATCTGGCGCGCCTGATGCAGCTCTGGGCGCAGGCGCGGGCCCGCCATGGCGGCGACGGCGAATTTCTGTTCGGCCAGTTCGGCGCGGCCGACGTGATGTTCGCGCCGGTCGTCACCCGCCTCATCAGCTATCAGCTGCCCGTCGCGCGCTTTGCCGAAGCCTATATGCGCGCGATCATCGCCCATCCCTGGATGCAGGAATGGATCGGCGGCGCGCAGGCGGAGGATTGGGTGATCGACCGGTTCGAGATGCCGCCCCAGACTGCGTGACAGGAAGACCGTCTGACGTGAACGATCCAGCCCCCCAGTCGAAGGAAAGCCAAGCGGCGGAGGCCGCCGCCATCCGCCGCCGCTGGATCAGCCTTGGCGAAGGCGTGGCGGTGCTGGCGGTGCTGATCTCGGCTCTCACCCTCTACCTCAACTGGGCCGACAGGCGCGAGGAGCGCACGGAAAAGGCGGCGGAAAGCAGCAAGGCGTCCGCCCGCGCCGCGTCCCTCGTCCTGCGCGCCACTTCGGTGAAGGACGACCGCATCGCCATTGCGCCTGGAGACTCGGCGCAGATCATCCAGAGCCAGACCATCCTCTTCCCCACGCCGCTTGGCCTGGCACCTGTGGATACGAGCGGCGACGCACGGATCGAGGCCGACTGGTTCGACGGCGCGCTCAAAAAGGCGCGCGATCGCGCGAAACTGCCCGACGAGAGCGTCGGCGACGACAAGCTGCCGGTCGCCATCACCACCCGCTTCACCGCCGGCGGCGAGATGCATGAAAGCGTCGCGCTGTACGACATCGGCTATGGCATAGCGGGCGGCTGGATCGCCGGGCACAGCCTGTCGCTGCGCGGCCTCTCGCGGGTGGAAACGCTCAGTCGTAGTACCGCCCAATCGGCCATCGATGGCCGTTGGGCGCGGCTCGTAGCAAAACGGCCCTAGCCCTGCTTCTTCGCCTGAAACCTAAAAGCGTTTTGTTTCGGCTGCGGCCATGCCCGAAGGAAGGATCATGAACGCGCTCGGATCGATCGACCTCTTTCACGCCGTCGCCGGCCTGCTTGTGGGGACGCTCGTCGGGCTGACGGGCGTGGGCGGCGGATCGCTGATGACGCCGCTGCTCGTCCTCTTCTTCGGTTTTTCCGCCAAGACGGCGGTCGGCACCGACCTGCTCTTCGCCGCCATTACGAAGATCGCGGGATCGGCCGTCCATGGCTCGCGCGAGACGGTGGACTGGCGCATCGTGCGGCGCATGGCGATGGGCAGCGTGCCCGCCGCCATCATCGCCCTCATCCTGCTGCGCCATGTGGGCGAAGTCGGCCAGTCCACCGAAAGGATCATCCTCCTGTCGCTCGCCAGCCTGCTGGCGCTGACGGCGGTCGGGGTGATCGGCCGCAAATGGCTGTTCCGCCACCGCGACGTACTTGAAACACCCAGGTCGCGGGGCGCAATCGTCGCCAGCACCGTAATACTGGGCGCGCTGATCGGCGCGGCGGTGACCGTCTCCTCCGTGGGCGCAGGCGCGATCGGCGTCACCGTGCTGCTGGTCCTCTATCCCCGGCTCCCGGTGTCGCGGATCGTGGGGTCGGACATCGCCCATGCCGTGCCGCTGGCGCTGATCGCCGGGACCGGCCACTGGCTGATGGGCGACGTCAATGGGACGTTGCTCACCAACCTGCTGATCGGATCGATCCCCGGCGTGATCGTCGGCAGCTATCTGTCTTCCCACGCGCCCGACCGCGTGCTCCAGCCCCTGCTGGCTGTGGTGCTCGCCGTCTCGTCCTGGCAATTGTTCGTGAAGGCGCGCGCCACGCCGGACGCCCCCGCCATCCACGCCGCCGCGCCGCGCTCCACCCATAGCTGACGGCAAAAGGCCCGGCCGCTCCATCGGAGCGCCGGGCCTTTTCAACTTGCCTTCGATGGCGGCTGTTTAGCCGACGATTTCTTCGGGCTTGAAGAAATAGGCGATCTCGGTCGCGGCATTTTCCTCGCTGTCCGAACCATGGACCGAATTGGCCTCGATCGATTCCGCCAGCTCCTTGCGGATCGTGCCGGCGTCGGCGTTGGCGGGGTTGGTCGCACCCATGATGTCGCGGTTGCGCTTCACGGCGTCCTCGCCTTCCAGCACCTGCACGACGACCGGGCCGGAGATCATGAAGGCGACGAGGTCGGCGAAGAAGGGGCGTTCCTTGTGCACGGCGTAGAAGCCTTCGGCCTGTTCGCGGCTCATGCGGATGCGCTTGGACGCGACGACGCGCAGGCCCGCTTCCTCCAGCATCTTGGTGACCGCGCCGGTCAGGTTGCGACGGGTGGCGTCGGGCTTGATGATCGAAAAGGTGCGCGTGACGGCCATGGCCCTCAATACTCCGGACTGTTGGAAAGTTGCGCGCCCTTTAGACGCGGGACGGCCAGGCCGCAAGGGGGGTGCCGAGAGTGCGGCTGCGCGGGGCTGCATAATGGCTGGAACGGGTGGCTTCCCGCCATCGCCATGATCGTCACCCTGAACTTGTTTCAGAGTCTATTTCTCCGGATCACGCTTTGGCTCATTGGGAGAAATGGATGTTGAAACAAGTTCAGCATGACGAATGAGGTTAGGACAGCCCTTGCCAACGTCGATGGTTAGTTAACCAACCCTAAGGCCCCTGCACCCACTTCCGTCCCTCCTGTCGCCAGAACCTCGGCTCCACCCCTTCCGCCTTGCTCAGCGTGCGCCAGTTCGTCCGCGCGCCGTCGATCGTGTCGGCGTCGAAGAAGTAGAAGGCGCGCTCGAAGCCCAGTGCCTCGTCACGCCATACCCCGTCCGCCAGCGCCACATGCCGCGCGCCGTTCGCCGCGTCGCAGCTTTCGCTCAGGAGGATCGGCTGGTTGCTCTCGCCACCCTCGCCCGCGCGGCCATGCGCCAGGAAGCTCTCCGGCGGCCCGGCCCACAGTCCTTCGGAAATGCGCGCCAACCGATCGGGCTCCCCCGCCACCACCAGCAGCCGCGCGCCCAGCCCCAGGATGCGGCCCGCAATGGCGGGCAGCACCTGTTCCACCGGATCGCGGCTCAACTGGTAGAAATCGACCTGCATCAGCGTTCGTAATGATCCGCCACGAACCGGTCGATCAGGCGCACGCCGTAACCGGTCGCGCCCTTGTCCCAGGTGCCGCCCGGCTTGTCCGCCCACACCATGCCGGCGATGTCGAGATGCGCCCATTTGACGCCATCCTCGATGAAGCGCTTCAGGAACTGCGCCGCCGTGATCGACCCGGCATAGCGCGGCCCGATATTCTTCATGTCTGCGATGGGGCTGTCGATCAGCTTGTCATAGGCGGCCGACAGCGGAAAGCGCCACAGCGGATCGCCTACCGCCTGCCCCGCCGCGATCAGGTCGGCCGCAAGGCCATCGTCATTGGAGAAGATGCCCGCATATTCATTGCCCAGCGACACGATCATCGCGCCCGTCAGCGTGGCGAGATCGACGATCACCTCCGGGTTGTAGGTCCGCTGCGCCCAGGTCAGCGCGTCGCACAGCACCAGCCGCCCTTCCGCGTCGGTGTTCAGCACCTCGATCGTCTGCCCCGACATGGAGGTGACGATGTCGCCCGGGCGCTGCGCATTGCCGTCCGGCATATTTTCAACAAGGCCGCAAATGCCCACGACCCGAGCCTTGGCCTTGCGCCCGGCCAGCGCCTTCATCGCGCCCGCGACCGCGCCCGCGCCGCCCATGTCCCACTTCATGTCCTCCATGCCCGCCGCCGGCTTGATGGAGATGCCGCCGGTGTCGAAGGTCACGCCCTTGCCCACGAACACCACCGGCTTTTCCGCCGCGCCGTTGGTGCCGTCCCATTCCATCGCCAGCAGCCGTGCCTCGCGAGGTGACCCCTGCGCCACGCCCAGCAGCGATCCCATGCCCAGCTCCTCCATCGCCGCCTTGTCCAGCACGGTGATCTTGACGCCCAGGTCGGCGAGATGCCGGCACCGCTCGACGAAGCTTTCGGGATAGAGGATGTTCGCCGGCTCCGACACCAGTTCGCGGGTGAAGGCGACGCCGTCCGCGATCGCCGCCTGCGCCTGCCATGCGCTGTCGGCGCCCTCCGTCACGATCGTCAGCGTCTTGAGCGTGGGCTTCGCCTTCTCGCTCTGGCGCGTGCGATAGGTGTCGATGCGCCAGCCGCGCAGCCGCGCGCCGAACGCCAGCGCCGCCGCAACCTCCGCGCTCGCGCCGCCGACGAACTCGACCGCCGCATGGGCCGCCCCGCTGGTCGCCAGCTTCGCCGTCAGCGCCGCGCCGGCCTTCTCCGCGTCCTGCGCGCCGCCGCCGCCGGTGCCGAGCAACAGCACGCGCAGCGTCTGTTCGCCTTCCGCGACGAAGCTCTCGAAGCTCGTCCCCGCCTCGCCCGTGAAGCGCGAAGCGGCCGCGCCCGCCGCCAGCGTCGCCGCCGCGCTCAGCGGCAGCGCATCAAAACCCCCCTTCTGCACGGCAAGGACCAGCGTGTCTGCGTCGGGGCGGGTCGGGCTGAACTGAATATCCATCGGGGCTCTTTTTCCTCTTGTCGGGCCAGCGGCGGGAACCGCCTTGCTGTCTGCCAGATAGTGCGCTTTCGCAGGGAGGCAAAGCCGTTCGACCGATTTTGCTGACCGTGCCGGTGCGGCAGCGATTGCGGACGGGCCGGCTCTGCGATAGGCGGGAAGGCCAGATGCGCCCGTCGATAAGGCCCAACCGCTTGTCCCACGTCCCCTTTCCCCGATGCCTTGGCTCATCCGCCCGCGCGGCGCTGCTGGGTGGCGTCGCACTGCTCGCGATCCCGCATGCGCTCGCGCAGGATGCGCCCGAACCTCGCTTCAACGAGCCGCAGGCCCCCGTCAGCGCGCCCGACGCGCCCGTTCCGGCGAGCGACGATCAGATCGGCTTTGCCGCCGATACCCTGGAATATGACAGCAATAGCGAGGTCGTGACCGCCAGCGGCCATGTGCAGCTGGTGCGCGATGGCAATCGCCTGCGCGCCGACCGGGTGGTGTGGAACCGCACCAGCGGCAAGGTGGAGGCGCAGGGCAATGTCTCCGTCACCGATCCCGAAGGCAACACCGCCTATGGCGACCGCTTCGACGTCACCGATACGCTGAAGGACGGGGCGGTCGACAATATGCTGCTGGTGCTGCAGACCGGCGGCCGGCTGGCGGCGGTGAAGGGCGAGCGGACGAACGGCGTCTACACGCTGCACCGTGCCGCCTATACCGGCTGTTCGGTGGAGGATGGCGACGGCTGTCCCAAGGAACCCACCTGGCAGATCAACGCCGTCAAGGTCGTGTACGATCCCACGCGCGAGCGGGTGACCTACACCAACGCCAATGTCGAACTGTTCGGTCTGCCGCTCATTCCGCTGCCCGGCCTGTCCCACCCGGTCGGCGACGATGGCGGCAGCGGCCTCCTGGTCCCCAACCTGCGCTACGACCGCAACAACGGGTTCGAAGTCGCGCTGCCCTATTATTTCAAGCTCGCGCCGAACCGCGACCTGACGGTCACGCCGCACATCTATTCCAACGTTCTCCCCATGCTGGAAACAAACTACCGGCACCTGTGGGATCGCGGCGCTTATCAGGTGACGGGCTATGTCACCTACGGCCGGCGCGTCGGCACGGGCGAGATCGACACCACGCTGCCCGTCAACTCGCAGAAGGACCTGCGCGGCTATCTCGACGCCAGCGGCGCCATGCAACTGACCCCGGAATGGAGCGTCGACGGCTCGGTCCGCGTGACCACCGACCGTACCTTCCTGCGCCGCTACGACGTCAGCCGCGACGACCGGCTGCGCTCGACCATCGGCGCGCAGCGGATCGGCGACAACAGCTATTTCTCGCTGCGCGGCTGGGCGGTGCAGACGCTGCGCCAGGGCGATTCGCAGGGGCAGCAGCCGATCGCCCTTCCCGTGCTCGACTATCGGTATCGCGTCAAAGATCCGTTGCTGGGCGGCGTGCTCCAGCTTCAGGCGAACAGCCTCGCCATCACCCGCACGAACGGGCAGGATACGCAGCGCGCCTTCGCCGGCGCGGAATGGAACCTGCGGACGCTGACCGGCCTCGGCCAGGAAGTGACCTTCACCGGCTATCTGCGCGGCGACGTCTATCACAGCAACGACCGGCTGCTGAACCCGATCCCGCGCTATGCGGGCGATGCCGGCTGGCAGGCGCGCGGCATCGCGGCGGCGGCGATCGATATGCGCTGGCCTTTCATGGGCGAGGCGCTGGGCGGCGTGCAGCGCATCGCACCGCGCATCCAGCTCGTCGCCGCGCCGCATCTCGCCAACCTGTCGCTGCCCAACGAGGACGCCCGCGCCGTCGACCTGGAAGACAGCAACCTCTTCGCGCTGAACCGCTTCGCCGGCTACGATCGGTTCGAAGACAGCTCTCGCGTCACCTATGGCCTTGAATATGGCCTGGAAATCCCGAACATCTCGATCCAGGCGAATATCGGCCAAAGCTATCGGCTCGACCGCCGGCCCAGCATCCTGCCCGACGGCACCGGCCTGTCGGGCCGCCTGTCCGACATCGTCGGCCGCACCACCATCCGTTACAAGGATTTCGTGTCGCTCACCCACCGCTATCGCCTCGACAAGGACAGCCTGGCCGTCCGCCGCAACGAGATCGACGCGACCATCGGCAGCAAGTCGACCTATGCGATGGCGAGCTATCTGCGCCTCAACCGCAACGCCGTCGCGGGGGTGGAGGATTTGCAGGACCGGGAAGAGCTGCGGCTCGGCGGCCGGGTGCAGTTCGCGCGCTTCTGGTCCGTCTTCGGCTCGACGGTCATCAACCTCACCGACGCGCGCGAGGATCCGACCAGCATGTCGGACGGCTACCAGCCGGTTCGCCACCGCCTCGGCATCGCCTATGAGGATGACTGCCTGACGCTGGGTTTCACCTGGCGGCGCGACTACCAGGCCAATGGCGACGCGCGAAAGGGCAACGGCTTCCAGCTTCGTCTAGCTTTCCGCAATATTGGCATATAAGGAACAGGCTCCCGCGATCCTGTCAGGGCCGGTTAAGGCGCGACGGAGCATCACGCTCCGTACCGTAGTGGAGATTGTTGCCGACGATGTTGCCTGTGGTTTCCCCCACCCGCGTTTCCCAGACCCGCGTATCGCTGCCCGCTCGCCTGTTGCGGGGCATCCGCCCCTGCCTGTCGGGCCTGTGCCTCTCCACCGCGCTGGCCGCCACCGTCGTTCAGCCGCTCGGCGCGCAGACGGTCGATGAGGATGCCATGGACGTTCAGTCTCAGGGCCTCAACCTGCCCAAGGATCTGACCGTCTTCGGCAAGAGCGATCCCAACGTGCGCAAGGCGACGGCCATCGTCAACGGCCGCATCATCACCGGGACCGACGTCGACCAGCGGCTCGCCCTCATCATCACCGCGAACGGGGGCAAGGTGTCGGAGGAGGAAAGGGAGCGGCTGCGCGTGCAGGTGCTGCGCAACCTGATCGACGAAACGCTGGAGATTCAGGAAGCCGCCGCCAACGACATCAAGATTTCCCCCGAAGAGGTGAACCAGAGCTATGAGCGGGTCGCGGGCAATTTCCGGCGTTCGCCCGCGCAGTTCGACGAATATCTTCGCAGCCAGGGCAGCAGCGCCGCCAGCATCAAGCGCCAGATCGAGGGCGAACTGGCGTGGAGCCGCCTCCAGCGGCGCAACATCCAGCCTTTCGTCAATGTGTCGGAAGAAGAAGTGAAGGCGGTGGTCGATCGCCTGAACGCCGCCAAGGGCAGCGATGAATTCCGCCTTGGCGAAATCTACCTGTCGGCGACGCCCGAAAACCGCGAGCAGATCATCGCCAACGCACGCAACATCATCGAGCAGATTCGCAAGGGCGGCAGCTTCCAGGCCTATGCCCGGCAGTTTTCCGAAGCGTCCACGGCGGCGGTCGGCGGCGACCTCGGCTGGATTCGCCCGGCCCAGCTTCCCGCCGAACTGGCGCAGGCCGCGACCGAGATGCAGGTCGGCCAGATCGCCGGTCCCATCGAAACGGTCGGGGGCGTTTCGATCCTTTACGTCATCGACAAGCGCAAGGTGCTGACCGCCGATCCGCGTGATTCGCTGCTCAGCCTCAAGCAGCTGTCGGTCCTCTTCCCGCAGGGCACGACCAAGGAACAGGCGAGCGCCAAGGCCGCCAGCTTCGCCGCCGCGGTCAAGGAGATCAAGGGCTGCGGCCAGGCGAACGAAATCGGCGCGCGCGTCGGCGCCGACGTGGTCGACAATGACAATGTGAAGGTGCGCGACCTGCCGCCGCAGCTTCAGGACATCCTCATCAACCTTCAGGTCGGCGAGACGACGCCTCCCTTCGGCTCGATTACCGATGGCGTGCGCGTGCTCGTGGTGTGCGGCCGCGACGATCCGCAGTCGGCGGGTGCGCCCAACGCCGAACAGATCCAGGCGCAGCTGGAGGAAGAACGAGTCAACAAGCGGGCGCGCATCTACCTGCGCGATCTTCGCCGCGATGCCGTCATTGAATATAACTGACGCGCCCCTGCCCGTGCCCTTCGCCGTTTCGCTTGGCGATCCGGCGGGCATAGGTTCGGAAATCGTCGCCAAAAGCTGGGTAATGCGCGAAGCGCGCGGGCTGCCGCCCTTCTTCGCGGTGGGCGATCCTGCTTCGCTGCGCGCGGTCTGGCTCGGCCCGATCCAGCCGATCGCCGCACCGGAAGAGGCAGCGGGCGTCTTCGCTTCCGCCTTGCCCTGCCTTCAGGTCGCCGACGCCGGACCTATCACCCCCGGCAGTCCTACCATCGACGGCGCGCGCACCGCGCTTGAGGCGCTGGAGGTGTCGGTCGGCCTCGCCCGCTCCGGGTCCGCCGCCGGCATCGTCACCGCGCCGGTGGGCAAGGAACAGCTCTACAGCGTCGGCTTCACCCATCCCGGCCAGACCGAATTCATCGCGGAACGCTGCGGCGTCGCCCCGCACAATGCGGTGATGATGCTCGCCGGCCCCTCGCTCCGGGTCGTGCCGATCACCATCCATATCCCGCTTGCGGAGGTGTCGGCCGCGCTCAGCATCGACCTGATCCGGGCGCGCGCGCTCACTACGGCCAAGGGGCTGCAACGCAGCTTCGGCATCGCCCGCCCCCGCCTCGTGGTCGCCGGGCTCAATCCCCATGCCGGCGAAAATGGCGCGCTGGGCCGGGAAGAGATCGACGTGATCCGCCCTGCGATCGCGCTCTTGCAGGAAGACGGGCTGGACATTGTCGGCCCGCTCGCCGCCGACGCCATGTTCCACGCCCGCGCGCGGGAAAATTACGACGCGGCGCTCTGCATGTATCACGATCAGGCGCTGATCCCGATCAAGACGCTGAATTTCGACGAGGGCGTCAACATGACGCTTGGCCTGCCGATCGTGCGCACCTCGCCCGACCATGGCACTGCCTTCGGCATCGCGGGCAAGGACGTCGCCAATCCCGGCGCGATGATCGCCGCGCTCAAGATGGCGGCTGAATCCGCCCGCGCCCGTCTCGCCCATGGCTGACACGCCCTCGGCGCAACGGCCGGCGCTGCCGCCGCTGCGCGACGTCATAGCGCGCCACGGCCTCGCGGCCAGCAAGGCGCTGGGGCAGAATTTCCTGCTCGACGAACAGCTGCTCGACCGTATCGCCGCCATTCCCGGTCCGCTAAAAGATGCGCCCGCTTTCGAGGTCGGTCCCGGTCCCGGCGGCCTCACCCGCGCGATCCTGCGCGCCGGCGCGCGATTGGTCGCGGTGGAACGCGACGACCGCTGCCTGCCCGCGCTCGCAGAAGTGCAGGAGGCCTTTCCCGGACAGCTTCGCGTCATCGCGGGCGACGCGATGCAGGTCGATGCGCGCGCGGAAGCGGGCGAGGGCGCGCACATCATCGCCAACCTGCCCTACAATGTCGGCACGCCCCTGCTGGTCGGCTGGCTCTCCGCCGACTGGTCGCCGCTTCCCTGGTGGAGCAGCCTGACGCTTATGTTCCAGATGGAGGTTGCCGAACGCATCGTCGCGAAGCCCGGAACGGACCATTATGGCCGCCTTGCCGTCCTCTCCCAGTGGCGCAGCGATGCGCGCGTTGCGATGAAGGTCCATCGCAGCGCCTTCACCCCGCCGCCCAAGGTCATGTCGGCGGTCGTCCACCTGACGCCCAAGCCCGCGCCCGAAGGCGTCGCCCTCAAGCATCTCGAACGCGTCACCGCCGCCGCCTTCGGCCAGCGCCGCAAGATGCTGCGTCAGAGCCTCAAGGGTCTGCCCGGCGCATTGGACGCGCTGGCCCAACTCGGCGTCGATCCGCAGCGTCGCGCGGAAACGCTGAGCGTCGCGGATTTCGTCAACGTCGCCCGCATCCTGAGCGCCTGACGTGCGCCAACGTCACTAATGACTGCGATTGCGACCAACAATTCAGCAATTGCCAAAACCGTTTACCTGTCCACATCGCTGTCTCACTTTGCACCCATTGCGCGCTGCCCGCTCGACTTTCCGCCGAGCGACCCGCTACAGGATGGCAGCCCATGTCCCGCCTGATCCTCTTCAACAAACCCTATGACATGCTGTCCCAGTTCACCGACCGGAACAGCCCGACCACGCGCGCCACCCTGTCGGATCGCATCGCCATTCCGCGCGTCTATCCCGCCGGCCGGCTGGACCGCGACAGCGAAGGGCTGCTGCTGCTGACCGACGACGGCCGGCTCCAGGCGCGCATCGCGGACCCGAAGTTCAAGCTGCCCAAAACCTATCTGGTTCAGGTGGAGGGGGAAGTGAGCGACGACGCGCTCACCTCCCTGCGCAGCGGCGTCCTGCTGAAGGACGGGATGACCCGGCCGGCGCAGGCGGAGCGGATCGACCCGCCGGATATCTGGCCCCGCGACCCGCCGATCCGGGTGCGCCAGACCGTGCCCGACTGCTGGGTCCGCCTTACCATCCGCGAAGGCCGCAACCGGCAGGTGCGCCACATGACCGCCGCCGTCGGCCACCCCACGCTGCGGCTGGTGCGCTGGTCGATCGGAGACTGGACGCTCGAAGGCCTATCGCCGGGCCAGTGGCGGGAAATCCAGGTCTGACTCCTAATAGAAGTCCGTTCGGGCTGAGCCTGTCGAAGCCCCTTCTCGAGCCTGCCCTTACGGCCGCTCAGTCTGCGCCTTGTTCGGAGCGGGCACGGCGGACTTGTCGGTCATCGCCACGGCCGGCGGCCCCTTCTGGATTGCGGCGGACAGCTTCGTCACCGGCACGCAGTCGGCCTTGCATAGCTTCTGCGCCTGCGCCAGCACCTCCTTCGCCCGCGCAACCGCCCCCTTCTCCATCATCGCCTCGCCCTGCCCCGCCAGCGCCACGACATCGGTGGGATCGAGCAGCAGCGCTTCCTTGTAGAGGCGGATCGCCTTGCCCTGCAGCCCTTGCGCACGCGCGACTTCGGCCAGTTCGACATAGGCGGCGCGATTGCGCGGATCGACCGCCAGCGCACTTTCCAGCGCGTCGGTCGCGCCATTGAGGTTGCCGGCCCGACGCGCCGCCTCGCCCGCCTTCTGCCATTCGATCGACTGCGGATTGATCTGATTATCGGGCTTCTGGCTGAGGCCGACGCTGGACACGGTGGCCAGAACGGCGGCAAGGGCAATCGAGGCAGGGGTAAAACGCATCACTAACTCCGGCCATGTTTCAGGCGTTGATTCCCGATCCTCGCGATTTTGCAGCCGCTTGTCCATGGCCGATTATGACGGCTTCCGGCGCATCCGCGCGAAGAAGAAACCGTCCGTCCCGTCATGTCCGGGCGTCAGCAGCCATCCCGGCCCATGCGCCCGCCCGACCGGCATGTCCGCCGGTTCAGCCGTCCAACCCACGTTGCGGCTCATGAAAGCGTCCACCTGATCGCGCCCCTCCCGATCCGTCAGTGCGCAGGTTGCATAGACCAGCGCGCCGCCCGGCGCCACCAGCGGCGCTGCGAAATCCAATATCCGCGCCTGCTCCGCCACCAGACGGTCGAGCCGCGCCGGGGTCAGCCGCCAGCGCGCCTCTGGATTGCGCCGCCATGTCCCCGTGCCCGAACAGGGTGCGTCGACCAGCACCATGTCCGCGTGTCCGGTCAGCCGTTCCAGCCCCCGCGCCTCATGATTCTGGTCCAGCAGCAGCGTCTCGATGAAGGTCGCCCCCGCCCGCTGCGCCCGCGGTTCCAGCCGGGCGAGCCGCGACCGGATCGTGTCGGCGGCAATCAGCCTGCCGCCTCCCTGCATCGCAGCGGCCAGCGCCAGTGTCTTGCCCCCCGCGCCGGCGCACAGGTCGATGGCCATCATGCCGGGCCGGGCCGCGCATGCCGCCACGATCAGCTGGCTGCCCGCGTCCTGCACCTCGACAAGCCCGTCCTTCCACGCCGTCGATTGCTCGACGGGAAAACCCTCGGGCAGGCGCAGCGCGTCGGACACGCCGTCAACTGCTTCTGCCTCCGGCAACAATGGCCGAACGGCTGCAACCTCCGCCTTCAATCGATTGACGCGCAGATCCACCGGCGCACGGCCCAGCAGCGCGTCTTGCTCGACCGGCTCCGCTATCAACGGCGCGATCCAGCCGGGCACCGCCCCTGCGGCAGCGCCTACCTCGCCCGGCTCGATCGGCAGCGGCGCATGGGCCGATCCGTCGAACAAGGCGGCGATTTCGGTGCGCTCGCCCGCCAGTCCGATCATCGCCGCGCGCCCTGTTTCCGGCCGCTCGCCCGCGCGGCGGATGGCGTCATAGACATGGTTGCGCACCGCCCGCCGGTCGCGCGACCCGGCATAGCGCCGCTCCTTGAAATAGCGCGCGATCAGCGTGTCCGCCGCCGGCCCGCCATCGCGCGCCGAGGCAATGATCGCGTCCAGCAAATCAATCGCGGCCTGGATGCGGGCGGAAGGTGTCAATCAGTATCTCCCCCCTCCCTTTCAGGGAGGGGAATAATATTAGATCAGCGCGTCGGATAATTGGGCGCTTCCCGCGTGATGGTGACGTCATGGACATGGCTTTCCGACAGGCCCGCATTGGTGATCTGAACGAAGCGCGCCCGCTCCTGCAAATCCTTGATCGTCTTGCTGCCGGTATAGCCCATCGCCGCCTTCACCCCGCCGACCAGCTGGTGGATGACGTCCTTGGCCGGTCCCTTGAACGGCACCTGTCCCTCGATCCCCTCGGGCACCAGCTTCATCTGGTCCTTGATGTCTGCCTGGAAATAACGGTCGGCGCTGCCGCGCGCCATCGCGCCGACGCTGCCCATGCCGCGATAGCTCTTGTAGGCGCGACCCTGATAGAGGAACGTTTCGCCCGGCGCTTCGGCCGTCCCGGCGAGCAGCGATCCCACCATCACGCAACCCGCGCCAGCCGCCAGCGCCTTCGCGACGTCGCCGCTAGTGCGGAGCCCGCCATCCGCGATCACCGGGACGCCCTGCTTTGCCGCTTCCTCGGCCGAATCCATGACGGCGGTCAGCTGCGGCACGCCCACACCCGCGACCACGCGCGTGGTGCAGATGGACCCCGGCCCGATCCCCACCTTCACGCAGTCCGCGCCCGCGCCGATCAGCGCCTTGGTCGCTTCGGCGGTGGCGACATTGCCCGCCACCACCTGCACATGGTTAGACAGTTTTTTCACCGCCTCCACCGCGACCGCCACCTGCTTGCTGTGACCATGCGCGGTATCGATGACGATCAGGTCGCATTCCGCGTCGATCAACGCCTTGCTGCGCTCCAGCCCCTTTTCGCCCACCGTCGTCGCGGCAGCGACGCGCAGCCGGCCCGCATCGTCCTTGGTCGCCTGCGGGTAGGTCACGGCCTTCTCGATATCCTTGACGGTGATGAGGCCAACGCAATGATAGGCGTCGTCCACCACCAGCAGCTTTTCGATCCGCCGCTGGTGCAGCAAGCGCCGCGCCTCCTCCTGCCCAACGCCCGTCTTCACCGTGGCCAGATTGTCCTTCGTCATCAGCTCGCTGACGGGCTGGCCGGGGTTTTCGGCGAAGCGGGTATCACGATGCGTCAGGATGCCGACCAGCTTGCCCGACTGTTCCACCACCGGAATGCCGCTGATCTTGTGCCGCTGCATCAGCATTTGCGCGTCGGCCAGCGTGGCGGTGGGCAGGATGGTGATGGGGTTGACCACCATGCCGCTTTCGAACCGCTTGACCGCGCGTACCGCGTCGGCCTGCTCCTCGACCGTCAGGTTCCTGTGCAGCACGCCGATGCCGCCCAGCTGTGCCATCACGATCGCCATGTCCGCTTCGGTCACCGTGTCCATGGCGGACGACAGGATCGGGATGTTGAGCTTGATCTGGCGCGTCACATGGGTGGACGTGTCCGCCTGGCTGGGCAGCACATCGGATTCGCCGGGCTGCAACAGCACGTCGTCAAAGGTGAGGCCAAGGCGGATGTCCATGGAAAAGGGCCACTTTCTTCTGGGGGACGCACCGATCGCGCTGGCATGTCCGGGGGATTTGTGGCGGCCCATGTAACCACTTGCGCAGCGAACGGCCAGACCCCCGCGCGCATTTTGTTGCGCCTGCGGGCGGAGGGGCGGCGGAAGCCTCCACCCGCTCCGTCCGCGCCCTCAGGCGATCGCCGCGGACGTCTCGCACAGCGCCTTGAACTGCGCCATCATCTCTCCCCAGCCGGCCTCGAAGCCCATCTCCTGGTGCCGTGACTTGCCCTCCGCGTCCCAGTGCCGCGCGGTCGCTGTGAAGCGGGTGCCGTCCTCCTGCGCCGCAAAGTCCCAGATCGCGGTCAGAAAAGGCGTCTGCGGTATCCAGCCCGCGCGGAAGGCGTCGGTCGTCACCACCCGGCGGCCCGGCAGCACCTCCAGGAACACGCCCTCCATCGGGCCGGTCTCCTCGCCGTCGGGGCCGAACATCTGCACCGCGCTGCGGCCGCCCGGTCGCATATCCTCCTCGATCACCTCGGCCCGCCAGGGTTTGGGGCAGAACCATTGATCTTTTAGGTCCGTCCACACCTTCCAGCAGATTTCGGGCGGCGCGGCGATGAGGCAGCTTACCGACAGTTCATGGATTTCGTCGCTCATACGCTCTCTCCCTCGAACGCCGCCTGCATGGCGGCGCTATCCAGCTTCTGCATCGTCATCATGACTTTCATCATCCGCGCGATGCCCGCCCGGTCGCCGGTCCGGTAATTGGCCAGAATCCCGCGCGTCACCAGCTGCCAGGACAGGCCATATCTGTCCTTCACCCATCCGCACGGCCCCGGCGACCCGCCATCGGCGGTCAGCGCGTCGAAATAGCGGTCCAGTTCGGCCTGATCCTCGCAGGCGACGGACAGCGACACCGCTTCGTTGAAGCTGAAGTCGGGCCCGCCGTTCAGCGCCTGATAGCTCTGGCTGCCCAGCGTGAATTCGACCAGCAGCACCCTATCCTCCGGCACGGGCGCAGGCGTCGGATTATCTTGCGGATAGTAACTGACATGGTCCACCGACCCGCCGAACACCGACACGTAAAAGCGCGCCGCTTCCTCCGCCTGTCCGTCGAACCAGAGGCAGGGCACGATCCTGTCGGTCATGCCGCGCTCCTTCCACCGACCAGCGCGAACATCGCACCCTGCGGATCGGTCGCCTGGATGATCCATCCGCCGCCCGGCACCTCCATCGGTCCGTTCAGCACCTGGCCGCCGCCCGCCTGCACCTTGGCGACTGCTTCGTCGATGTCGCGCACCACGAAGTAGAACAGCCAAACAGGCACCGGCACTTCCCTGGGCCGGGGCATGATGCCGCCGGTCATGCTCTGGAAATCGGTGCCGCCGGTCTGGGACACGAGCTGGTAGGAACCCATTTCTCCCATGTCCATCGCGTCGCCGGTCGTCCAGCCAAGCTGTCCGGTATAGAAAGCCAGGTCGCGGTCGAAATCGCCGCTATAGAGTTCATGCCAGCCGACATGCCCCTGCGCCATTGGCGGAGCCGGCTCCATCCCGTCCGGGCTGCTGCCCTTCAGCAGCATGAAGACCGCGCCGCCCGGATCGCTCATCACGGCAAAGCGCCCCACGCCCGGAATATCCTCGGGATCGCGCATCACCTTGCCGCCCGCCGCGCTCAGCCGCGCCGCGTCGGCGTCCACGTCCGCCGATCCGACATAGCCGCCCCACCAGGGGGACATGCCGCAATCCTTCGCCTCCGCCGGGATCGCCATCACTCCGCCCATCGCGCCCGCGCTGCCGGACACGACATGATAGGGGTCGTCCATCCCCTCCCCGCCGAAGGGCTGCGACGTCCAGCCAAGCACATCGCCATAGAAAGCGAGCGCCGCCTGCGGATCGCTGGTCATCAGTTCGTACCAGAAGAATTTGCCTGTCATATCGGCCATCGCTGCTCTCCCTTCCTGTCAGGCGCTGGCGTCGACCAGCACCTCGAAACCGCCATAGATCAGCCGCGCGCCCACGAAGGGCATGTCCTCGCCCTCCTTGGGCTGCATCCGGGGATCGGCCATCACCTTCGCCGAACCGGCGTCGCGCGTCTCCTTGTCGGGCCATTCGATCCAGGAAAAGACGACCTCCTCACCCTCTTCCGCGATCACCGCGGTGCGGAAGTCGTTGACCTTGCCCGGCTTGAGGTCGTTGGCCCAGCATTCGACCACGCGGGTCGCGCCATGCTCGATGAAGATCGGCGCGGCATAGGCCGCCAGTTCCCTGTACCGATCCTTGTTGCCCGCAGGCACCGGGATCACGAATCCGTCCATATAGGCCATTGCGCCTCTCCTCTTGTCAGGCGGCGGCCGTCGCGGCCCGGTTCGCCTCGGTCGCCGCCGCCACGTCCATCCAGCAGAAATCCCACATATGCCCGTCCGGATCGGCAAAGCCGCGTCCGTACATATAGCCATGATCCTGCACCGGATTGGGCTCCGTGCCGCCCGCCGCCAGCGCGCGCGCCATCACCGCATCCACCGCCTCGCGACTGTCCTCCGTCAGGCACAGGCCCAGCTGCACGACCTCTCGCGCATCGGCGATCGGCCGCTCGGTAAAGGTCGCAAAGCGCTCGCGCGTCAGCAGCATCGCGTGGATCGTGTCGGAAAAGCTGACCATCTGCGCGCTGTCGTCCGCGAAATCATCGTTCCGCACCGCGCCCACCGCTTCATAGAAGGCGATGGAGGCCGGCAGGTCGCGCACCGGCACATTGACGAACATCATCTTTGGCGTCTGGTTCGACATTCGATCTCTCCCTTCGAATGGCTGCTGTGGTCGCGCGTCCCTTGCCCGACTCACCGCTTGAACTTTGTGGGCCTTCAGATTATTTAAAGCAACAGTTAAGTTAGAAAAGATAACTAATAGTGACCCAGACCCGCAAACGCGCCTATCAGGACGGCTGCGCCGTCGCTCACGCGCTCGACATCATCGGCGACCGCTGGGCCATGCCCATCATGCGCGAATTGATGCTGGGGCCAAAGCGCTTCACCGACCTGCGCGCCGGCCTGCCCGGAATCAGCGCCAATGTACTGACGCAGCGGCTGGAGGAGTTGGAGGCGGCGAGCGTCCTGGTCCGCCGCCGCCTGCCGCCCCCCGCCGCCAGCCGCATCTACGAGTTGACGCCCTGGGGCCGTGAGTCGGAAATCCTGTTTCAGGTGCTGGGTCGCTGGGCCTGCCGGTCCCCGACGATGGAGCCGGGCAAGCCGATGAGCCAGGCGTCGGTCGTGCTGTCGATGCGCACCATGATCGCGCGCGACCGCATCGGGGATATGGACGCGACCATCGGCTTCCGCTTCGGCGAGGAGGAATTTCGCGCCACGGTCCGAGATGGCGACTTCCACATGGATCGCGGGGAAGCGGCCGGCACGGACCTGCTTTTCGCCGGCGACCAGAACGCGCTGGCGGCCTTGCTCTACGGCGGCGCGTCGCTCGACGATCTCAAGGGCGTACTGACGGTCGAAGGGGACAGGGACTTGGCCGAACGCTTCGCCCGGCTCTTCCCCCTGCCCCCGAAGGCGCCGTCGACGGTCAGTGCTGCTGATTGAGCGCCGCGAAGACCTGATTGAAATCGCCGCGCTTGGTGGCCTCGCTCAGGAACTTGACCCGCTCGACATGGATTTCCGCCGGCGTTGGCTGCTGCCGCAGCAGCGCCATCGTCTCGGCGATATAATCGTCCAGCTTCATCATGTCGGGATTTTCAGCATGGCCTGGCATCAGGTCGGTCTGCACGCCCGGCGGCACGATCTCGATCACATCGACCCGGCCCTTGAGCTGCGCGCGCATCGACAGCGACCAGCTGTGGATCGCCGCCTTGGTCGCGCTGTAAGTCGGCGTCGCCGCGAGCGGGACGAAGGCCAGCCCGGACGATACCGTCAGGATCGTCGCATTCGCCTGCGCCTCCAGTTGCGGCAGCAGGGCATGGGCCAGGCGGATCGGCCCCAGCAGGTTCGTCGCGACGGTCGCCTCCGCGACGTCCAAGTCGATGCCCTGCTCGGCCACCATGATCCCCGCGTTCAGCAGCACGGCGTTGAGCGCCGGAAACTGCTCGACGATCCTGTCCGCGAACGCCGTGATGTCGCCCGCGTCCGTCATGTCCAGCGTCATCGTCGCCATGCCGGGATGGTCGGCCGCCATGGCATCCAGCGCGGCCTGCCGCCGCCCTGCGATGATGACCTGATTGCCGGCCGCATGGAATTCATGCGCCAGCGCAGCGCCGATGCCAGATCCGCCGCCGGTGACTAGGATGGTGTTGCCTGAATTCTGCATGGGAAAGCTCCTTTCTTCTGGCTTCCCCGCCTATCTAGCGTTACGCTCTCTTTTCGGAAGAAGGCACCGCAAAGTGCCATAGGCACTGGAAAGTGACCAATGCAGAAATCCGTCAAAAATCTTTTCAGTGCCGGCAAAATAAATCAGGCGAACGCCTATCTGGATCATCCCGGAGACGCCAGTGATCCGCGGATCGAGCGACTCGTTAACGACCTGATCGGCCGGGTCGCGGACAAATGGACGCTGCTGGTGCTGGAGGAGCTGGAGGAGCGCGGCACGCTGCGCTTCACCGAAATCGGCCGGGCGGTGGACGGCATCAGCCAGAAGATGCTGACGCAGACGTTGCGCCAGATGGAGCGGGACGGGCTGCTGACCCGCACGGTCCATCCGGTCGTGCCGCCGCGCGTCGATTATGCGCTGACCCCGCTCGGCAACAGCCTCAGCGCCGCGTTTTGCGGGGTGTGGATGTGGGCCGAACGCCACCTGGAGCAGGTGGAAGCCGCGCGCACCGCCTTCGACGCGCGCGACTGATCCGCCCGCTTATTCGCTGTCCGCCGGTACTGGCTGCACCACCAGCTTGGGCGCGCTGTTGTCCGGCAGGGTGCGGCTGACGGGCGGCGGTCCGAATGGCACCGTGCCCGGCGTCGTCGGCGCCGGATTGGCCGGCGTGGGGGCAGTCGGAACGGAGGGTGAAGGAGCGGCCGGAGCGGAAGGCGCAGGAGCACCGCCCGGAACACCCTGCACCGTCGCACCCGAACCGACAGGCGGTGGGGGCACGGGCGCAGCCGGGGCCGGAACGCCAGTGGGCGGCACATTGGCTGGCGGGACGTTGGCGGGCGCGCCGCTCGTCATGCTGCTCGGCGTCGGCATCCCCGGCTTCCACCCGGCCGGCGCTTCGCCCGGCGGCACCGGCGGCGGCGGCAGCGGCGTGGGCGACAGCCGCAACGTCACCGTCCCGCCGAAGCGCGACTGCCATTCGGCCAGGCGGCGCAGATAGTCCGCATAGGCGGCGTAAAATTCCTGAAACGGCTTTTCCAGCTCCGCCAGCCATTGCGGCGCGTTCAGCAGAAGCTGGGACGATGGCGTCGAAAGCACCTTGGCGCCAACCGTCACCGCGACCGGGCAGAAATGCTTGATCACCGGCGGCAGCGCGAAGAAATTATAGACGACGGTGTTCAACCGTTCGCGTGTCCCTACCGCCGACCGGCCATAGGCGACGGTATAGTTGCGGTCCACCGCGTCATTGGCACTGTCCAATATGTCCCGATGCACCGACAGGATCTGATTATATTGAAGCCGCGCGGTCGATCCATATTTGTCGCAGTTGAGCGCCGCGACGTTCAACGCCATGCGCACATGCCATAGCGCCGTGTTCGACGTGACGCCGCGATTGGCGGTCTGATATTTGCCGTCCGCGTCCTTCTCCGGAATGCTCATTCCCTCGACCGCATTGTCCGGCGGCATCGGGCGGATGGTCGGCACCACCGGCGGCGGGGGTGTCGGCGGTGGTGCCGACCATCCGCCCGATGCCGCCGGAC